>NZ_KB890687.1:0-300000 GCF_000373205.1 Calidithermus timidus DSM 17022 | reverse complement strand
AGCCGTGGGTCTTGGCCCGCTTGCGCTTATTGGGTTGCCAGGTGCGTTTCATTGCAAGTCCTCCAAACCCGGTGCTAAACCGGCAGCCCAAGAAGTCTATCACAAGAACTGAGCGAGCGCAAAGCCTGGGGTTTACGAAATTGAAAGCATGTGCTAAGGTTATGTCTTGCGGGTTCGATCCCCGCTTGAGGGCAAGGCCCCATCGTCTAGCGGCCTAGGACGCCGCCCTCTCACGGCGGTAACAGGGGTTCGAATCCCCTTGGGGTCACCAAACCAAAGCCCGGCCTCGAGGCCGGGCTTATGGGCGCTTAGCTCAGCTGGTAGAGCACATCCCTTACAAGGATGGGGTCGGGGGTTCGAGTCCCTCAGCGCCCACCAGTAAAAACCCCCGGTTCACGCCGGGGGTTTACCCATGTCCGTCGCGGTAGTGGGCGGGCGCTCCTCGAGGGGCTGCCCTGGCCGCGGGCCCGCTCGAGCGCCTTGGCGGCCCTTCTATCCGAGCGGGAGGAAGGGCGTTGAGGTCTTTGAAGCTCGGCTTACCCGCGAGCAGTGGGCCCACCTCAAGGGAGCCTTGGTGGACAAGAAAGAGGACATCCTCGCGGTTTACTTTCTTCCCTCCGAGGCCGTGGGTCGGACCTGGCGGGTTGGTTACGAAGGGCTCAAACGCCTTGAGGACCCCGGCTTCGTATAGCGAACGCGAGGGTCACCTTATACAAGACCCCGATAGCCAAACCAAAGCTTTCCTCGCCCTGGACAGTGCTCTAACCGTATGCAGAGAGACCTCGAGGCCACCGTCGCGTACGCACAGCACCTCGAGGACAAAAACCCCCTCTCCCTCCCCAAGCACCCTAGCTCTACTTGTGCATAGTACCCTCGCGTGCGAAAATGACCCTAGCAGGATCATCCAGCACAGTGTTCGCAGGAGGATCTGTTGCGAAGCTTGCTAGCCTCGTAGAGGATTGAAACGTTTACTCCCCTCCTCCTTCCACCAGCTCCACCAGCGTTGCGAAGCTTGCTAGCCTCGTAGAGGATTGAAACAGTTGAGGTAGAGGCTGCCGGGCCGCAGCAATGGTTGCGAAGCTTGCTAGCCTCGTAGAGGATTGAAACATGGGGATCTCGCTCGAGGAGGCCCGGCGGGCCGTGGGTTGCGAAGCTTGCTAGCCTCGTAGAGGATTGAAACAGCCTCGAGTCCTCCCTCTCTCTCACCCTCAGGGTTGCGAAGCTTGCTAGCCTCGTAGAGGATTGAAACATGAATATCAGCAACAATCCGATCAGTGTCGTTGCGAAGCTTGCTAGCCTCGTAGAGGATTGAAACACTTCGCCTTTATGGCCGATCCCGGCTAGGCAATGCGTTGCGAAGCTTGCTAGCCTCGTAGAGGATTGAAACGTTGCGCCGTAGGGCCAGGAAGTCCCGCTCGAGCTGGTTGCGAAGCTTGCTAGCCTCGTAGAGGATTGAAACATGTTTATGCTGCATCATAACTTCCTTGCGTTGGGTTGCGAAGCTTGCTAGCCTCGTAGAGGATTGAAACCCCGTCATCCCCTCGCTATAACCCGCTCCAACCGCCTTATCCCCTCGAGCAGCCCCTCCTCGGGATAGTAGGCGAAGCATAGCCGCAGGGCGTGACGGAAGGAGCCGCTGGGCGAGAAACGCACTCCTGGTTGGAAGGCCACCCCTTCCTCACGGGCCTGCTGGAGCAGCCGGGCGGCGTCTTGCTCGGGGGGAAGTTCCAGCCAGACGAAGTAGCCCCCCTGGGGAGGCTGGAACCGCACGGGTAGTCGGACTGCGCTCAGCGCCTCGAGCAAGGCCGCCAGCCGCCTGCTGTAAACCTTCCGCAACCGCTGTAGGTGGCTCTCCTGCAATCCCATGGCCATGGCCTGGGCCACGACCCGGCCTGTGAAGGGGTTTAGCCCGCCCCCGCTCTGCACTACCCCAGCCCGCTCCAGGCGCTCCAGCAAGCCGGGTGTCGCCTGGACCCAGCCCAGCCGCAGGCCGGGGGCCAAGATCTTGGAGAATGATCCCAGACTGATCATCCGTTCGCTGGCCATCGTTCCCAGCGGCGGTGGGGGCGGGGGGCCATAGCTGAGGAGGTGGTAGACCTCGTCGGCTATCACCCAGAAGCCGTACTCCTCGGCCAGGTGCAGCAGCTTTTGTCGCTGCTGGTGGGAGAGGCTGGCGCCGGTGGGGTTGTGGAAGGTAGGTACGGTGTAGTAAAGCACCGGGCGGTGGGTGTGAAGGGCAGCCTCGAGGGCTTGGAAGTCCCCCCGCGGTACCCCCACCACCTGCAGGTTGCGCTCGCGAAAGATGCCCAGGGCCAAAAAGTAGGTGGGGTCTTCCACCAGCACGCTCTGGCCAGGCTGGGTCAGGGTGGCGCAGAGCAGGTCCAGTGCCTGGGAGATACCCCCGCTGATGAACAGCCGCTCCGGCGGCACCGGGGCGCCGTAGTGGTGGGTGAGGAAACGGGCCAGCTCCCGGCGTAGCTCGGGGTCGCCCCCCTCGGCTCCGTACTGCAGGAAATGGGGTTCGCTCTGGGCGAATAGGGCTTGGCTAGCCTGGTGAAGGGCCTCGAGGGGGAGGAGCTCGAGGCCGGGGTGGCCTACCCCTAAGTCGATAAAGCCCTGGGGGATGCGGGTCTGTGTGATGCTCAGCATGGCTAGGGGTGCAGCAGTCGCTGCAGAAAGCTGCGGGTTCGCTCCTGACGGGGCGAGGCGAAGACTTCTTCGGGCCGCCCTTCCTCCACTATCTCCCCCTGGTCCATGAAGACCACCCGGTCGGCCACCTCGCGAGCGAAGGCCATCTCGTGGGTCACCACCAGCATGGTCATGCCGCTTTTAGCCAAGTCGCGCATCACCGCCAGCACCTCGCCCACCATCTCCGGGTCGAGGGCGCTGGTGGGCTCGTCGAAGAGCATCACCCTGGGCTCCATGGCTAAGGCCCTGGCGATGGCCACGCGTTGCTGCTGTCCGCCGGAGAGCTGGGCCGGGTACTTGTGGGCTTGATCGGCGATGCCTACACGCTCTAGCAGGGCCAAGGCCTTGCGCTTGGCTTCCTCCGGCTCGAGGCCCCGCACCCGCAGAGGAGCCAGGGTCACGTTCTGCAACACGCTCATGTGGGGGAAGAGGTTGAATTGCTGGAAGACCATGCCCACCTCACGCCGCACCGTGCTAAGCTTCCTGGCCTCCTTCAGGGATATCCCATCCACCACCACCTCACCCCGCTGGAACTCCTCCAAGCCGTTGAGGCAGCGGATCAAAGTGCTTTTGCCGCTCCCGGAGGGACCGATGATGACCAGTTTCTCTCCCGCTAGCACCTCCAGGTGGATGCCCCTGAGCACCTGGTGCTTGCCAAACCATTTTTCCAGGCCGCGGATGCGGATGATGGGCTCCATCAGCCCTCCTTGTGGCGCAGAGCCAGCAGGGAGATGAACTCGTAGATCAGGTTGGCGGCCAAGTAGGGGGTGATCTCGCCGGGGTCGATGGTGGGGAGCACCTCCACCACATCGGCCCCTTTGAACTCCAGCCCCTTCAGCCCCCGCACCAGGGCTACGATCTCCCTGGAGGTGAAACCCTCCACCTCGGGGGTGCCGGTCCCCGGGGCGTAAGCCGGATCCACGGCGTCGATATCCAGGCTGATAAAGCATGCCCGCTGTCCCACGCGCTCGTGGATGCGCTTTAGCGTCTCCTCCAGGCCGATGCGCTGCACCTCGTACATGGGGATTAGCTCGTAGCCCAGCGCCCGGCTTCCCGCGTAGTCCTCGGGGCCGTAGTTGGAGCCGCGGATGCCCACTTGTATGGAGTGGGCGGGGTCCACCAACCCTTCCTCCACCGCCCGGCGGAAGGGGGTGCCGTGGTTGTACTTTCGCCCGAAGTACTGGTCCAAGGTGTCCAGGTGGGCATCGATGTGCACGAGGGCTAAAGGGCCATAGACTTGGGCCAGCCCCCTCAGCTCCCCCAGCGTCACCGAGTGATCGCCTCCCATGGCCAAAGGGATCACCCCGGCCCGGGCAATGCGCTCGAACTCGGCTTGGATGCGGGTGTAGGTGTCCTCGAGGTAGCCGGGGACCACCGGCACGTCCCCATAGTCCACCCCCGAGAGGTAGTCGAAGATCTTCACGTCCCAATAGGGGTTCCAAGGACGCAACATGATGGAGGTGCGTCGGATGCTCTCCGGGCCGAAGCGGGCCCCGGGGCGGTGGGTGGTGGCGTCGTCGAAGGGAATGCCCAGCACCACGAAATCCACCTCCTCCAATGTGCGCAGGTGGGGGAGGCGCATGAAGGTGCGTACCCCGGCGAAGCGGGGGGACTCGAGCGAGCTTGCGGGTTGATGCTTCATGGGGAAACCTCTTTAAGGAGCAGGGCACAAGACCCAGATCACCACCGTGGGTGTGGGGCCGGGGTTGCGCCAGGTGTGGGGGTCGCGCCCCGAGAAAGTCAGGCTATCGCCCGGCCCCAGCCGGTACTCCTCCTCCGCCACCCACACCGTGAGCTGGCCTTTGAGCACGGTGATGAAATCGGTATTGGCGGGAAAGCGGTAAGGCTCTTTACCCCCGTGCCCGCCGGGGGCGATCTCGGTGCGCAGCACCATGACCTCGCCCTCCAGCCCCCGCGAGAGGATGTGGTCTTGTACCCCCACCCCGCCGAAATGGGCCGCTACCGCCTCATCCTTGCGCACCAGGCGGGTCTTGGGGGCCTCGAAGAGGACGCCGGGCTGGATGCCCAAGGCCGCGCAGACCTTGAGCAACGAGGCCACGCTGGCTGCTGTCGCCTCGCGCTCGAGGCGGCTGAGGAAGGACTTGTCCAGCCCGCTGCGCATTGCGAGCTGCTCCAGGGTGAGGCCCTGGGCCTTGCGGATGCGGCGCAGCCGGGCCCCAATGCCTGTCTCGGTGGGGGAAGAGGCGCGACTCATCAGTGAGGGACGCTCCAGCGGCGCTCGAGCCCGCGCGAGACCCATGACAGCAGCAGGGTCATCCCCAGGTAGAGCATGGAGACTGCCAGGTACATCTCGAAGGGCTTGAAGGTGCGACTGGCTACCAGTTGCCCGGCGCGGGTGAGTTCGACTACCGCGATGGCCGACAACAGCGAGGAGTTCTTCAGCAGGCTGATGCCCTCGTTGACCAGCGGGGGGATCACCCGCGTGAAGGCCTGGGGCAAGATCACGTAGCGCAGGGTTTGGCTGGGACTCAGGCCCAAAGATAGGGCGGCCTCACGCTGACCTTTGGGGATGCTCTGGATGCCCGAACGCAGGATCTCGGCCACGTAGGCGCTGGAGTTGATGCTAAAGGCCAGCACTCCGGCTGCGAACTCGTTGATTTGCTGCTGGATGAGCTGGGGCAGCCCGAAGAAGATCAAGAAGATCTGCACCAGCAAGGGCGTGCCCCGCAGCAACTCGATATAGCCCAGGGTGAGGGCGGAGAGCCAGCGTAAAGGGGACATCCGAGCCAGGGTTACCAACGTTCCCAGCAGGATGCCGAAGAGAAGGGAAAGCGCCGTGACCTTTACGGTGATCCAGGCCCCTTGCAGCAAGAAGGGCAGGTTGTCGCGGATGAGCCCGAAGTCCATGGGTTATTTGAACCAGCGGGCCACGAGCTCTTCGAGCTTACCGCTGCGCTCGAGCTTCTCCATGGCTACGTCCACCGCCTGGCGCAAGTCGGCGCACTCCTTGCGGAGGGCCAGCCCGGTATCCACCGAATTCAGCTCGGCCACCACCTGCAGGTCGGGGTACTGCTGAATGAAGGCCCGGCCCACCGAGCGGTGCACGATGAGGGCGTCGGCTTGACGGGTCTGTACGGCCAGGGCCGCTTCGGTGTAGAGGTTGTAGGACTTGACGATGGCCCCCTTCACCCCCTGGGCGATCTTCTCTTGAGCGCTGCCGATCTGCACTGCCACCCGCTTACCCGCGAGGTCTTCGAGCTTGCGAATGCCAGGCGTGTCTTTGCGGGTGATGATCACGTTAGGCCCGGAGATGTAGGGGCGGGAGAAGTCCACCGACTTCTTGCGCTCTTCGGTGATGGTTAGGCCCGCTGCCACAACGTCGATTTTCTTAGCCAGCAGGGCCGGGATGAGCCCGTCGAAGCTTTGGGTGATCCAATTGACCTTGATCCCCAGTTCCTTGGCCAGCAGGTTCACCAGGTCGATGTCGAAGCCGACGATCTTGTTAGCGTTGTCCAGGAACTCGAAGGGGGGGTAGTCGGGGCTGGTACCCACGTTCAGGCCTCGAGCCTTTACCTCGGCCAGACAGCTCTGGGCCAGAGCCCCAGGCAGGGCCAGCAAAACCACCAAAACCACCATCCCGAACTTGCGCATATAGCCTCCTTCTCGCTAAAGCGATTGGCCCTACACTAGCACGCGTTTGCATATTACGCAACAAAAGTTGCATGGAAGATTAAGAGCGTCCGGAACGGCGGTTGGTTCGGCCCTCTATGGAGCTAATCGGACGGGCTTGAATCTATACCGGCTTCCAACATCCTAGGCTACTTCCGAACTGCCAGGCTTGTTCAGGACTGTAATACCAGATTCGGTTAGTTTGTCACCGAATGGTGACGCCGCCCCGCCCTGGCGGGGCGGTCGACCGAAGGGAGTGCTCTGGGATTCAAAAAGATAGCCTCTGGGTTTTGGTTTTGAAGAGTATCTTTTTGAATCCGGTATAAAAACAAGTACATGGGCGGGGGTTTTTCGCTAAAGCAACAGCCACCTCGAGCACGTGGCCTCGAGGTGGCTTGCGGGTTATGCGAGTCTTCAGCGCACCGAGGAGTTGTAGCGTGCGATGGCCTCGTTAGACTTGGCCGCAGCAGCGTTCAGCGCCTCTTCTACCGTGGCCTTGCCCGCGATCGCCAGCTCCATGGCCTCTTCGATGTGCTGGCGGATTTGCGGCATCACCCCGGCTACTGCACCCTGGCTGGATTTGGTGGGCGGGCTAGACAGGATGATGTCGATGGGGGTCTTGGCGTTGGGGTTTTCCTTCCAGTAGGCCTTGGTCTGGGGAAGCTCGAGGGTTGCACGGGTCACGGGGTAGTAGCCCGTAGCCTTATGCCACTCGAACTGCACCTCGGGCGAGATGGCGTACTTGACGAATTTCCACGCGCAGTTGATCTCGTTATTTGGATGGTCTTTGAAGATGTAGAGCGCGGCTCCCCCGATTGCCGTGCCGCCCTTGGTCCCCGCGGGCCGAGGCAAGGAGGTGGTGCGGAACTGGAAGCGGCCCCCGACCTCGCGAGTGACAGCTCCCAGGGCGGCGGTGGACTCGATGAACATGGCGGCTTTGCCCGAGGTAAACGCCTGGCGCTGGGCAGCGCCATCGCGCCCGACGTTGATGTTGATGCCTTCGCGGGTCATGTCCACGATCCACTTGACAGCCCTCACTCCGGCTGGGCCGTTGTACTCTACCGCGGTAGCCCGCTTGGTGCGCCCGTTCTCGTTGTTGACCACGTAGCCACCCTGGTTGTAGATCAGCTGCTCGATAAACCACCCGTACACCCGGATGCTAGCCCCATACTGGATCACGTTGCCGCTGGCGTCCTTCTTGGTGAGCTTGCGGGCGTAATCGACGAATTCCTCGAAGGTTTTGGGTGGGCGGGTAAGCCCAGCCGCCTTGAAGGCGTCGACGTTGTAGTAGAGCTCCGCCGTGGAGGCGTTGAAGGGCACGCCGTAATACTTGCCATCGAGGTTGTAGTAGCGGGCCAGCGGGAACAGGATGCCCGAGAGGTCGTACCCATCGCGCCGGGCGAGATCGGAGATGGGAACAACCTGGCCCGATTCGGCAATCCCCTGTAGGCCCAGGTCGTAGATTTGCTGGACGTGGGGTGGGTTCTTAGCACGTAAAGCGGCTTGCAGCTTGGTCAGCCCATCGTCATAGGAACCTACGTAGGTCGAGACCGCCTCGCACTCTTTTTGCGAGGCGTTGAAGCCCTTGACGATCCTTTCGGTGGCTTCGCCGTTGACTCCACCCATCGAGTGCCAGAAGTTGATCTTGACCTGTGCCATGGCCGTGCTCGCCGCCAGGATGCTTAAGCCGACTGCCAGAGCTTTGCCCTTCATACAACCTCCTTTTCCTCTCGTTGGACGCACATATCCTAACCAAGCATTGACCGCTTCGGTCAATAAGCCGTCAGCCTATCCTTTGATTCCACCTAGCGAAATTCCCCGCACGAAGGCTCTCTCGAGCAGCATGAAAGCGATCAGGGTAGGAGCGAGGACCAAAATCGCCCCGGCGGCCACGAAGCCGTAGTTCGAGCCCTCCTGATCGACAAGGAAGAAGCGCAGCCCGATCTGGGCGGTGCGCCAGGTGGGTTCGTTGGTGACGATGAGCGGCCAGAGGTACATGTTCCAGGTGTTGAGGAAAGTCAGCAGCGCCAGTGAGGCGATGGCTGGGCGGGCCAGGGGCAGCGCCACAAAGCGCAGTTGTTGCAGCGGCGTAGCCCCGTCGATCTTGGCGGCGTCGAAGTATTCTTCGGCAATCTGCAAGAAGCTTTGCCGCAGCAGAAAAATGCCAAAAGCTCCCGCCAGGAAGGGCAGCACCAGGCCCCAATAGCTGTCGAGCAGCCTGAGGCTGGAGATGGTGAGGTAGTTGGGGATGAGGGTCAGTTCCCAGGGGACCATGTAAGTAGCCAGCACCGCCAGGAAGAGGCTGCGCTTGGCGGGGAAATTCAGCCGAGCGAAGCTGAAGGCCGCCAGAGCCGAGGTCAGCAGTTGCCCCAACGTGACCCCGAGCGAAACTAGCAGGGTGTTCCACAAGTAGCGCAGCAGAGGGGCTTTTTCCAGCGCGCCCTGGTAGTTCTCGAGCGAAAAGCTTTTAGGCCAAAGCCGGGGCGGGTACTCAAAGACGTCTCCTGCCGGTTTGAGCGAGGCGCTCAGCAGCACCAGGATGGGGAAGATGACCACGAAGGAGAGCAGGGTCAGGCCCAGGTACGACCAAAAAAGTTCCCCCCACCTGACCCGTCTGCGGTTGAGTGATGGTTTTGTGGCGTCCATGGCTCTATTGGTAGTGCACCCGCCGCTCGAGGCGGCTTTGCAGGATGGTGAAGCCCAGGATGACGATGAACAAGACGACGGCCTGGGCAGTGGCGTAGCCGAAGCGGAAGTTGATAAAGCCCTCGGTATAGATACGATAGACCGCTACCTGGGTCGCGTTGGCGGGCCCGCCCTGGGTGAGCAGGTGGATGGGGCCGAAGGTGGTCATGGCGTGAATCATTCCCACGATGGAAGCGAAGTAGAGTGTGGGGGTGAGCAGGGGTAGGGTGATGCTGCGGAAGATGCGCGCGGGGGTGGCCCCGTCGAGGCGGGCCGCTTCGATGAGTTCCTCAGGGATGCTTTGCAGCCCGGCCAGCAGCAGAATGGCATTGAGGCCAAGGTTTTGCCAGGCCACCGCCATCGCCAGGGCGGCTAGGGCGATGCTGGGGTCTTGCAGCCAGGAAACCGGAGGCAGGCCCACCAGGCCGAGGGCATAGTTGATGTAGCCGACGCTGGGGTGGTAAAGCCAGCGCCAGGCGATGGCGGCGGTCGCGGTGGGCACCGCGACGGGCAAGAACAAGAGCACCCGGTACACGCGAATCCCCGGTAGGCTGCGGTGCAGCAGCACCGCCGACAATAGCCCCCCGCCAATTGAAACGGGCACGGTGAGCAAGGTGAAGTACAGCGTCGTCAGCAGGCTACTGTGGAAGTCGCGGTCCTTGAGCAGGTCCTGATAGTTGCGCAGGCCAACCCAGATCGATTCTCCGGAGAACGGAGCCTCGGTGTGCAGCGAGAGCCACAGAGCGCTGAAGGCCGGATATACGGTGAACAGGCCCATCAGCAGCAGCGCCGGAGCCAGGAACCCGAACCCCTCTAGATTTACCCGGCGGGTTCTCCGGACTCCGCTATACGGGATAGCGGTACGCTGATCCATGCTTGAAGCAATATACCTCACTCGAGCGCGGCGTGGGCACTTACAATGATCGGGGGAGGGAATGAATCCCCTGAAGCTATGGCACGCAGCAGCTATACCCTGGAGGACGTCGCCCGCGAGGCGGGGGTTTCGCCCAGCACGGTGTCGCGGGTGATCAACGGCAGCGCCAGGGTGCGCCCGGGCAAGCGCAAGGCGGTGCTGGAGGCCATAGACCGCCTGGGGTATCAGCCCAACCTCATGGCCAAGGGCTTGGCCCAGGGCAAATCCCTGACCATCGGGGTGATGGTCCAGGAGATCTCGAGCCCCTTCTACGGCGAGGTCATCAAGGGCATTGAACAGGGGCTCGAGGGCACGCTCTACCACCCGGTGTTCTCCACCGGGCACTGGCAGGTCGAGCAGGAGATGGAAGCGCTGCGGGTGCTCAGCGCGCGGCAGATCGACGCCCTGATCGTGCTGGACGGCTTGGTATCCGAGGACTACCTGCTGGGGTTGGCCAGGAAGATGCCGCTGGTGCTGTTTGGCCGCCGCATCAAGGGCCTGGAGCGCAACACCTTGCTGGTAGACAACCTCCAGGGGGCTTACCGGGGAACCCGCCACCTCATCGAGCTTGGCCACAGCCGCATCGTTCACATCGCTGGCCCGGCCTATCATCCCGACGCCAAAGGCCGCCTCGAGGGCTACCGCAAGGCCCTGGAGGACGCTGGAATCCCCTTTGATCCGGAGCTGGTGGTGGAGGGCGATTACCTGGAGACTTCCGGGGTGCTCGCTGTAGAAAAGCTGCTTTCGCGGCGGCTGCAATTCAGCGCGATCTTTGCCGCCAACGACCAGATGGCCATGGGGGTCATGCTGGCCCTGCACCGCCGAGGGATTCGCGTACCCGAGGACATTTCGCTGGTGGGCTTCGACGACCTGCCGGGCTCGAGCTACATGACCCCGCCCCTGACCACGGTGCGCCAGCCGACCCTCGAGCTGGGCCGCGAAGCGGCCAGAGCGGCCTTGGCGATGCTCGCGGGCCAGCCCTACGAACCACCCGTGTTCAGTACCAGCCTGGTAGTGCGTGAGTCCACGGCGATGCTGCGCGTGGGCCGGGTGGTCGGCTGGGGAAGGTAAGAAGTCGGCCCCGCGGCTTCACGGATGCGCTAATATTCTGACAAAGGTGAAGGAGCGGCTATGGGCTCGGTGCGCAAAAGTGCCTGGATGATCGCCACTGTGGGGCTCGGGCTGCACCTGCTGGAGCAAACGGGGCTCCTGCGCTTGGCTTTCTCCGAAGCCTGGCTGATGATCGCGCTAGCTACCCTCACCTCGGTGCTGGGCTACCGCTGGGTCTTGCCACTGGTTGCGGGAGCTGGCCTCCTGGACGCGCTGCTGGGGGTGCGTCAGACCCTGCTCGAGCTGCTCGTGCTCTACGCTAGCTCCAGCCTGCTCGCGGCCTGGTTTGGAGCCCGGCTGCGGCGTGCTTACACCGAACGAAAACGAGGTTCGCACCTTATTGCCTTGCTGGTGCGTGGACAGAAGGAACTCTATGGCCTGAGCACTTGCAGTGCCGTGCTGGAGGCGCTACCCGCCATCCTGGAGGGCTATGGCCAGGGTCGCGTAAGCGTGTGGGAGCCGGAGGCGCCGGACGGGAGGTTCAGGCGGATCGCGGCTTCGCGCAGCTTCCCTCAGGACTGCCAGGTGATCGCCGGGCACGGGATCGTGGGGCAAGCCTTCGGGGAGAAGCGCCCCATCTACCTGCCCGACGTGCGCTCCGATCCGAAGTACCTGCCTGCCTCCGCCTCGGGTACGTGGCCCCTGTGCGAACTGGCGCTGCCGCTGTTCAAGCAGGGCGAGGCCATAGCGGTGCTCAACCTCGAGTACCCTGAGCCCCTGAGCGAAGAGAGCCTGCAAGCCCTCGTGCACTTTGCCCAGGGGGTCAGCCGCCACCTCGATCACCTCTCCGAGCACCGTGCGCTGGCTTTGCTGGAGGAACTCAACCGGGCGATGTATTCCGCCCAGGATCTGGCCGGGCTGGGCGAGCGGGCTTTGGCCTTGCTGGGGCAGGTGCTCGAGCTCGAAGGTGGATCCCTGGTGCAGCAAGACGGCAGCCGGCTGCGCGCGCTGGCTTTTTGGGGCGATGTGCTCCCTCAGGAGAGGGCTTTGCTCGAAGAGGGTATCCCCTTCGGTCAGGGCCTGGCCTGGGAGGTTCTGCACACGGGTCAGCCCCTCTTCAGCGATCGCTACGCTGCCGAGGAGGGGGCCCTACCCACACTCAAGGCCACGGGGGTTCAAGCCCTGCTACTGCACCCGATTGTGTTGCCTGGAGTTCAGCGGGTACGCTTCATCCTGGGCTTCCAGACCCGTCAGCAGCGCCGCTGGCGGCAAAGCGAGAAGGAACTGCTGGCGCGGGCCTGCCGGGTGGTGGGCCTGGCCCTGGAGGGTATGCTCGAGCGCCAGCGCATTAAAACCCTCCTGAACTTGCAGCAATCGCTGCTCGAGCTCTCCCCCGAGGCAGCCTATGGGCAAATTCTCCAGGTCGCGGTGGCCATGGTGCCCGGAGCCGAGGCCGGAAGCTTGATGGTGTGGCGGGATGGGGCGTTTGAGTTTAGGGCTGTGCAGGGCTACGACCTGGAAGGCTTGCGCGGGGTTCGTTTCAGCTTGGAGCAGCAGCAAGCTTGGCACGGTAACCTGGCGGGCTGGCAGCGGGGCCTCCCTCGCATCCGCTCCAGTGCCCTAGCCGAGACCAGCCTCGAGACGGGTCTGCCGGAGGACAAGAGGGAGGCCGCCCGCCTGGAGGAGATCAAGACCAACCTCCATCTGCCCATTCGCTACGCCGAGGAGGTGCTGGCCTTGCTCAACCTCGACAACCTGCACGACCCCCTGGCCTTCGATCACGATTCCCTGCAAGCCGCCGAGCTTTTCGCCCCGGTGGTGGCCACGCTGCTGCACGACCTGCGCTACCGCCAGCGCCTCGAGGAAGCCGCCCTTACCGATGTACTCACCGGCCTGTCCAACCGCCGGGCCTTCGACCTTCGCCTGGCCGAGGAACTCGAGCGCGCCCGGCGTTATGCCTACCCCCTGTCCTTGCTGGTGATGGACCTCTCGGGCTTCAAAGCCATCAACGACCGGCTGGGTCACAAGGAGGGGGACCGGGCTTTGCAAGCAGTGGCCAGCGCCCTCAGAGAGCAGCGACGCAACGGCGATAGCCTCTATCGCTGGGGAGGCGACGAGTTTGCCGCCATTCTGCCCCATGCCGACCTCGGGGGGGCCATTGCGGCGGCTACCCGTTACCACCGCGCCATCGGCGCGCTGAAGATCGGGGAGATGGGGCTGGGCGTCAACATCGGCGCGGCCTGCTTTCCCAAAGAGGCCCAGGACGCCGAAGCCCTGCTGCGCCTGGCCGATGAACGCATGTACGAGGCCAAGTCGCGCAAGGTGCCCCTCGCCTTGGATTAAGCGCCCAGCAGTTGGCGCGCCAGGCGCACGCGGTGACGCACGGCTTGGGTTTCCTGGCGATCCTGGGCCAGCCGCCTGCGGGCCAGGCGCAGGTGGCGCTCCTGGGCCTGGGGGGCTACCCCACCCAGCACCTGGCGGCGCTCGAGGAAGCGCCGGGGCTCGAGGGCGGCCTGCAACTCGGGGGTGCTGTAGCCCAGGTGGGTTTGCAGGTCTTCGGGGGTGGTCTGGGCCAGGGTGCGTCCCTGTGCGCTCAGGTGGGCCAGCAGGTCCTTGACCCGGCGGTAGGCCTCGCCCAGCGGCCAGTAACCTCCGGCCACGAGCACGTCCACTAGCTCGGAAGCCAGCACCGAGCGGTCCTCCATACCCCTCAGTAGGCCCTCGGGCCGGAACTCGCTTTCCTCCAGGGCCACCCGCAGCAGCTCCAAGGCCCCCTCGGCCATCTCGCACAGCCGGTCCAGCGGTTCGACCACCCCGGTGGAGTGGTCGTTGAGGTCGCCGAAGGCGGTGGAGTGGTTGAGTTGGGTCAAGAGGCTGGCCCCACCGATGAGCTCGGCCACGAGGACCCGGGCGTGCTCGAGGATCACCGGGTTGTGCTTTTGCGGCATGATCGACGAGCCCTGCGCCACGCGCTCCCCCACCCGGAAAGCCCCGCCCTCGGCCCAGGCCAGCAGGTCGCGGATCAGTCGTGAGAGGCTGGTGCCCAGAGCGGCCAGGGCCTGGGCGAGCTCGAGGGCCCAGTCTCCGGCGGCGATCGCGTCGTAGGTGTTCTCGACCACCCCGCCAAAGCCCAGCCAGCGGGCCATGGCCTCACGGTCCACGGGATAGGGGCTTCCGGCCAGCGAACTCGCCCCAAGCGGGGAGCGGTCGGTGGTTTCCAGCGCGGCCCGCAGGCGGCGAAAGTCCCGGCTCAGCAGGTTCTCGAAGGCCGCCAGGTAGTGACCCAACGAGCTTGGCTGGGCGGGTTGGTGGTGGGTGAAGGCGGTCATCAAGGTGTCCCGGTGGCTCTCCGCCAGCACCAACAGGCGCTGGCGCAGCCGCAGCAGGTCGCCCATCACCGAGAGGATCTGGTCGCGGGTGTAGGCCCTGAAGACGGTGAGGTCGAGGTCGTTGCGCGAGAGCCCCCGGCGCAGCGCCCCGGCCACCTCGGCCCCGGCCATCTCGTTGAGTTGGAGGTCGATGGCGAAGAACACGTCCTCCGCCAGACCGCTAAAGCCGGGCAGGGGAAGGGGCCGCAGCAAGCGCAGGGCCTGCACCGCTTCCGCGGCGAAGGGTATGCCCAAAGCCGCCAGGCCCTTGGCATAGGCGCTCAGGGCATCGAGGAAGTGGGGCACCAGCCGCTCTCTGGCAAAGCGGTAGTGGCGCATCAGTACGCGGCGTCGGTAGGTGGTATTCCAGCGGGGCATAGTTAGTTGGTGTTCAGCCAAAACTCAGCCGGGCTTCAGGTAGTCGAGGCAAGCTTTAAAGCGTGAGGGTCACGCCACAACCCCCTCACCTCCCTTAGACCGCCGGAGCGGCACTCCGGCGGATTTTTTTCTCTGGCCACGGCCCAGCACTTGCCCAGTTTAGCCAATCGTGGGCTCGAGGTGGGTGATACCCAAGTTCGGGTTCCATCCCGACCAGATGATTATTCGTCGGTATAGCCGTCTCGCGGTTGGCTTTCGGCCAGTTGAACCATAGGGACGTGGGGCGGCAGTCCCCGACCAGACCTCTATTAGGTTGGTCAGTGAAGGGCCATCCGGCCCCCGGCGATGCCGGTACTCAAGTGAAGGGCCATCCGGCCCCCGGCGATGCCGGTACTCAGGGGAAGGATAGCCCCACGTCGCCGAAGGCGGCTACTTTGGGGGCTTGCGCTGCCCCTGGATGTATTGCTTGAGCACCTCCAAGGGCGCCCCGTCCGCTGTCATGAGGGCGTAGGAACCTGACCATAGCACAGGCTTCCAATAGAACTTGCTGAGGTGTTCGGCGTGGCGCTTGCGTAAGGCGCGACTGGTGACGGTTTTGAGGCTGTTGACGAACTTTGCAGGTTCGACAGTCGGAGTGGCCTCGAACAGTAGGTGTACGTGGTCGGCTTCGCCGGAGAACTCGACCATCTCGCAACCCCATTGCTCGCACACCTGGGCGACCTTCTCCCGCAACTCCTCCAACATCAGCCCGGTCAAACACTTGCGTCGGTATTTGGTGACCAGAACCAGGTGATACGAGAGACGGAAGACGGCGTTGTTGGCGGTCTTCAGCTTGACCATAACCGTATGGTACAATGGGCGCGTGTAGACTCTCCAGGTGCGGTACAAACTCTACCCGAACCAAGCTCAACTTGAGACCTTGGAGCGGTGGAACCGCCTGCACTGCGAGCTGTACAACGCCTGCATCGAGCAGCGCCGCCGGGCTTGGGCCAAAGGGAAGAGCCTGAGCTACTACGACCAGCAGAACGAGCTTCCTGCGCTCAAAGCGGTCATGCCTGAGTACGAACCGTTGGGCAGCCACGCCTTGCAGGAAACCGTACGTCGGGTAGACCGGGCCTTCCAAGCCTTTTACCGTCGGGTCAAGAGGGGTGAGAAACCGGGCTTTCCTCGCTACAAAAGCCCTAAGAGCTTTGTGGGCTTTTGCTACCCCGACCGGGCCGGGTGGAAGTTCGAGCGGGGGCCGAACGGCAAACACGGGATTCTGCACCTCTCCAAGCTTGGCCCCATCAAGGCCAGGGGCAAGCCCCGTCAATGGGGCGAACTCCGCCAGGTGGTGCTGACCCGCACCTCTCACGGCTGGTATGCCACCATTACCCTTCGTTGCCAGCCTGTCCGGGAAACGGGGAACGATGCTGTGGGCGTAGACCTGGGGGTGGACGCGGTCGCCACGCTCTCCGACGGTACGAGGGTGGGAAACCCCCGCTTTCTCAAACAGGCCAGCCAGAAACTCAAAGGGTTGCAGCGCCGACTTGCCCGTAGAAAGCGCTTTGGCAGCAACTGGAAGCGCACCAAGCAGCAGATAGCTCGACTGCACCTCAAAGTAGCGAACCAGCGTAACGATTTTCAGCATAAGCTCACCTCGCTTTGGGTTTCCAGGTACGGACTCATCGCCACCGAGGAGCTGCGGGTCAAGAATATGACGGCAAACGGCGGGAGCAGAAAGGCAGGTCTCAACCGAGCGATGCTTGACGTGGGGATGCGGGGCATCCTGCAAAAGCTGGCGTACAAAGCGGAAGAGGCTGGTACGCGGCTGGTAGAGGTGCCCACCCACAAGGTCAAGCCTTCGCAGACCTGTCCTGTCTGCTTACGCCAGGAAAAGAAAGCGCTCGCTCAGCGGGTGCATCGGTGCCCCTGTGGGTGCGAGATGCCCCGCGATCAGGCCGCTGCTTTGGTCATGCTGAGGTGGGCCTTAGACCCCTGGGTGTACGGGCGGCCGCCCGTCCCGCAGGGGATCTACCCCTGGGAACTAGGGGGCGGGGAGGGGCTGAGGTTTGGCCCCGACGAACCGCGAAACCCCGACCACACCGCGATAGCGGTTGGTCAGGGGTAGTTCATCATCTGTAGCGTTACACATTCACGTAGTGTTGAATAGGGGGCGTGGAGCCAGACAGCGACCTGATGCAGCAGGTAGCGCAGGGAGAAGAAAGCGCCCTCGAGGAGCTATACCGACGCCATGGAGGGAAGGTTTACGCCCTGTTGCTGCACATGCTGGGCGGGCGTGAGGAGGCGGAAGAAGTTTTGCAGGACAGTTTTGTACAGCTTTACAAGGAGGCTCGGCGCTACGATCCGCAGCGCGGCAGCGTGAGCACCTTTTTGTTCACCATCGCACGCAACCTGGCCCTCTCGAGGCTGCGCGCGCGCAGGGTGCGGCCCCAGAAGGCCCTGGAGTACGACCTGCACGACCCCGAGCAGGAGCTGGGCCTGTGGCACGAGCATGACCCCACCGACCGGGTTCTGGTGGAGCGGGCCTTAGCCCGACTGTCGCCCGAGGAGCGCAGGCTGCTCGAGGAGTCGTTTTACTGGGGTTACAGCCATAGCGAACTCTCCGAACGCCACCAGATGCCGCTGGGAACCGTGAAGACGAAGGTGCGCCGCGCTTTGCTGCGACTGCGGGAGT
Organism: Calidithermus timidus DSM 17022; assembly: GCF_000373205.1. Lineage (NCBI taxonomy): Bacteria > Thermotogati > Deinococcota > Deinococci > Thermales > Thermaceae > Calidithermus > Calidithermus timidus. Next base: position 282,611 of record NZ_KB890687.1, on the reverse strand, counting down.
TCCTCGAGGGCAAAGTGCGCGACGGAGGCGAGTGATGGAGCTTCGCGACCTGCTTCCCGATTACCTGCTGGGGCAGCTCGATCCCCAGGAGGCCGGACAGCTCGAGGCCCAGCTCGAGCGCTCGCCCGAGCTGCGGGCCGAACTCGATTCCCTCCGCGCAGCGCTGTTCAAGCTGCCCGAGCGCTTGGCCCCCGTGCCCCCGCCACCCAGGGCCTGGCAGCGCATCCAGAACCGGCTTCATGGGCGCAGGCTGCTGCTGTGGCCTCGGATCGCTACCGTAGCGGCTGCTCTGGCGCTGCTCTTCGCTGGGATCGGGCTCTACCAGTTCCAAAGCCTCCGCACCCTGCAGGCCGAGCAGGCCAAGATCGCGCGTTGGCTGGCGATCCCCGAGGGCAAGTGGCGGGCCATCAAGAACGCCCAGGGCGAGGGGATCGGCACCATGGTCTGGCTCGAGGACGGTAGCTGCCTGATCGTGATGAAAGACCCCGCTCCAAGGGGTAGGGTCTACCAGGCCTGGGGCCGCAAGGACGGCCAGTCGGTCTCGCTGGGCATCTTCCAGGGGAGGGTCTACGAGACCCGCTACACAAACTTTGAGCGCGTGGGGGTGAGCCTCGAGCCCCCCGGCGGCAGCCCCCAGCCCACCCAGCCGCTGGGGAGCGTGCCGGTGTCGTGGGCCGAGGATCGATAGCCGACGCCACGGGCTAAATTTCAGCCTCGCTTCAGGCGAGCCGTGCCACAATGACGGCAGGATGCCCAAAGTGCTCCTGATCGAGGATGATCCTGGCGTGCGGGAGGCCCTGCGGATGGGCCTGGAGCTCGAGGGGTATGAGGTGCTGGAGGCGGCCACCGGGGCCGAGGGCCTGCGCAAGCTGGACCAGGGGCCCGAGGTGGTGGTGCTGGACGTGCTGTTGCCGGGGGGGGATGGCTTCGGGGTGCTGCGGGAGATTCGCCAGCAGAGCACGCTACCGGTGCTGATGCTCACCGCGCTGGACGAGGTGGAGTATCGGGTCAGGGGCCTGCGGAGTGGGGCCGACGACTATCTGGTCAAGCCCTATGCCCTCTCGGAACTGGTGGCTCGCCTCGAGGCCCTGCTGCGCCGCGCTTCCCGGAAGCAGGAGGTGCTGTGCTACGCCGACGTGACCCTTTTTCCCAGCCGCATGGAGGCCCGTCGGGGAGAGCGCTTGCTCGAGCTCTCCCCCAAGGCCTTCCTGCTGCTGAAGACCTTCCTCGAGCACCCCGAGAGCCTGCTACCCAAGGAGAGCCTGATGCAGCGGGTGTGGGGGGAGGAAGTCGAGCCCAACACCCTCGAGGTGCACCTCTCGACCCTGCGGCGGGCGTTGGGCGAGCCACCCCTGCTGCACACCCTGCGGGGCCACGGGTATATCCTGCGCAAATGAGCCGTCTGAGCCTGCGCACGAGGCTTCTGGTGTGGCTGTTGGTGGCTCTGGTGGTGCTGCTGGCGCCGCTGTGGGTGCTCACCGTGCGCGAAGCCCAGGCCACCGCACTCTCGGCGCTCGAGCGCGCCCTGCTGGCGCGGATGGGCTTTTTGGTGGCCACCCTCAACGTCACGCCGCAGTCGCTCAGCCAGATCACCAACGACTTCGGTGGGGTGGGCTTCTTGCTCGACTCCAGCGCCCGCCTCATCTGGACCGACCAGGGCGACAACCGTCTGCCCGAGGGGGTCTATGAGGCATTGCGCGAGGGGCGCACGTTCCGCCGGCTCATCGAGGGCCGGCTGTGGATCGCCCAGCCCGGCGAACTGGGCGGTTTCGGCGTGGCGGTGCCGCTGGAGGAGGTGGCCGAGCTGCCCGCGCGCTTCTTCCGGCTTTACCTGAGCGTGGGCCTGGTGCTGCTGTTGTTGGCGTGGCTGGTGGGGGCGGTGGGGCTCTCGCGCTCGCTGCGCCCGGTGGGCTCGCTGGCCCGCGAGCTCTCCCTGCGCGGCCCCGACTTCCTGCAACCCCTGCCCCAGCCGCAGCTGCTCGAGCTGCGTCCGGCGGTGGAGTCCCTCAATCGCCTGATGGAGGCGCTGTCCCAGGCTTTCGAGCGCATGAAGGAGCAGGAGCAGGCCGCCAAGCGCTTCGCCTACGGAGCTTCGCACGAGCTGCGCAACCCGCTGGCCGCGCTCAGGGGTTACCTCGAGGTCCTTCAGCGGCGGCCTGGCGAGACCCGCGCCCTACAAGGGGCGCTGCGCGAGGTCCAGCGCATGGAGGGCCTGCTGGGGGGGCTACTGACCCTGGCCCGCCTCGAGGGGCGCAGCCAGGCCCAGGCCGAGCCGGTAGACCTGGCGCTCCTTCTGCGCGAACGCTATGGGCTGCGCGTTGAGGGGGAGGCCACCATCAGCGCCGAACTGGCCCTACTCACCCTGGCCTTGGATAACCTGCACCAGAACGCCCGCCAGCACGGGGGGCTGCCCCTCGAGGCCCGCCTGGTGCCCCAGGAGGGCGGGGTCTGGCTCTACCTCGACGACTGCGGTCCGGGCTTTCCCGAAGCCCTCCTGCCCAGGGCCTTCAAGCCTTTCGTCAAGGGCGAGGGCAGCGGGACCGGGCTGGGACTGGCCCTGGTGGAGGCGGTGGCCAGGGTCCACGGGGGTCGGGTGATGGCCGCAAACCGGCCCGAAGGCGGGGCCAGGGTGGGGATGTGGTTCCCCGACTTAAGGCAGGGTTAAGGGGAATTGCGTAGCCTTAGGGTGTGAAGGCGCAGCGCTGGATTCTCGCGGGCTTGTTGCTCTGCTTGGGAGGCTCTTTGGGGGCTGCCGATGAGCCGCCGACCTACTACGGCGCGGTGGCCCCCATCCTCAACGCCAACTGCGTGGGGTGCCACACCGAGGGAGGAATTGCGCCCTTCCCCCTCGACAGCGCCGAGTGGGCGGCGAAGATGGCTCCGGCCATCGCCTCGGCGGTGACCGAAGGACGCATGCCGCCCTGGCCACCGGGAGCGGCCTCGCCGCGGATGCGGGGTGAACGCCGCCTGAGCCCGGAGGCGGTGGCCGCGCTGGTGAGCTGGGCGAAGGCGGGGGCGCCGTTGGGGGAGGGCAAGGGCCCCGTGCTCACGTCGAGCAGGCCCCCTGCCCGCACCCCCGATCTGGTGACTGCCATGCCCAGGGCCTACACCCCGGATTCCAGGCTCTACGACGACTACCGCTGCTTCCTGCTAGACGCCGAATTTGAGCGCGATATCTTCGTACAGGGCTATCGCATCAAGCCCGGTCAGGGCCAGCTTGTACATCACGTCATCCTCTTCGTCATCGGCCCTGAGGCGGTGCAGCGGGCCAGGGCCCAGGACGGCGCGGACGGGCGGCCCGGCTGGCAGTGCTTCGGCGGGCCCCGCCTAGGAGCGAGCACCGGCGCCCTGGGCGATGCGCTGGGCTTCTGGGTTCCCGGCACCCAGGGCACCGACTACCCCCCCGGGACCGGCAAGGAGGTCAAGGCGGGCTCGAGGATCGTCATGCAGGTACACTACAACCTCAGCGCCCCCGCCCGCCCCGACCAGAGCCGCCTCGAGCTCTTCTTCTCCGACCCCAGCAGCCGGCCCAGGCCCATCCACCGCATGATCTTGGCCGCCCCCGTCGAGGTGCGCTGCCCGCCGGGGGTTTCGGGAAAGGCTTGCGAGCGCGCCTCTGCCCTGGAGCGCAGCGAGCTCAAGAGGGTAGCCGACGGCATCCACCTGCTGTGCGGCACCACGGTGGAGGACTACCTGCGCCGCGACATCGGCGACGGTAGCCGCCAGGAGACCCACTGCGATTTCGGCGTGCGCGAGGACGGCACCGCGCTGGGGGTGCTGGCCCACATGCACCTGCGCGGGGTAGCCTTCCGCATCAGCCTCAACCCCGGGACTCCTGGCGAGAGGGTGCTGCTGGACATCCCCCGCTGGGACTTCCATTGGCAGGGCGAGTACTACTTCGAAGAGCCCATCGTCCTCAGACGGGGCGACCGAGTACGCATAAGCTGCGTCTACGACAACGCCGAAACCATTCTTGGCCCTGACGGACGGCCCCTCGAGCCGCGCTACCTCACCTGGGGCGAGGGCACCACCGACGAGATGTGCCTGGGAGGGATTTCCTGGGTGAAGTGAGGGTCCAAGCCCCATGAAACGGCTGCTGTCCCTGCTGCTCCTGCTCACCCCGGCGCTGGCCCAGTTTTCCGACGCCGAGGTGCTGGGGCGCTGCCAGGAGGTCTTCGCCCAGCTACGACCGGTGGGCTTTTACCTCGAGCCCATCGCCAACCCGCGCCAGGGCTGGCTGATCCGGGTGCTGCTGGGCACTCGCGAACCCGGTGCGGCGCAGCCCCTCAGCCGCCTGACCCTGGACAACCGCTTGGTTCTGGTTCCGGTGGGCCTGGAGGACCTGGCCCAGCCCATCGAGCGCCCCGCCCTGACCGCCTTGCGCCTTATCAACCAGGGCCGCAGGCGCATGGAACAAATCGGCAGGCGCCTGCAAATGGCCAACTGGATGGTGCCCGAGGCTCAGGCCTACCGCTGCTTCTTGCTGGTGGATGGTCGGGTGATGGGCTTTCTGCGCCTGAGCCGCAGCCTCGAGCCCCTTCCCGAACCCCGCTGGCTGGCCGACTTCCGCCGCTCGCCCTACCGCTGGCCCAGCGAGGAGGCTCAGGGGAATCCGTAGTAGGCGTCTTGCCCGGGCGTGCTCAGCGTTTGACCGGATTCGGTCAGTTCGTCACCTTTAATCCGATATGACTCTCGGCCTGATCGACCAGTTCCGCCCGCATCACCGTGACGGCCTGCCCCCGAATGAACACGCGGTCGTTGGTCAGCGTCACCCGCAACTCGCCGCCGCGGGCTGAGGCTTGGTAAGCCATGAACTCCTTCTTGCCAAGCCTGGGGGCCCAGTAGACCGGCAGGGCGCAGTGGGCCGAGCCCGTGACCGGGTCCTCTGGGATACCGATGCCGGGAGCGAAGTAGCGGGAGATGAAGTCGTAGTGGGGGTCGTCGGAGCGGGCGGTGACGATGAGGCGGCCTGGGGGAAGCTGAGACAGCAGGTTGATGTTGGGCTTGAGCTTGCGCACCGCCTCGGCAGACTCGAGCTCGACGAAGAAGCGCACCGGGGTCTTGCCGGTGAACACGGGCTTCGCGCCGATGGCCTCGAGCAGGGTCGGGGGCAACTCGGCGGGCGTCACCGGCTCAGTAGGGAAGTTCATCTCGATCCAACTTCCTGCGCGGGTAGCGGTCAGCAGGCCGCTGAGGGTGTGGAATTCCAGCATGGGGGCGCGGCTGTGCCCTTCCTCCCACAGCACGTGGGCGCTGGCTAAAGTGGCGTGCCCACACAGGGCGATTTCGGTTTCGGGGGTGAACCAGCGCAACCGATAGCCGCTGGATTCGCGGTGTAGGAAAGCGGTTTCGGAGAGGTTCATCTCGCGGGCCACCGCCTGCATCCAAGCTGCAGAACGGGGGGCCTCGAGCACACACACCGCGGCGGGATTGCCTGAGAAGGGCCGGTTGGTAAAAGCGTCGACCTGGATGATTTGCAGACCCATAACTCAACCCCTGACAGCATATCCGGCTGGGTAGACTGGGCATGTGCATTTGATCGTCGGTCCTCCGGCTTCGGGGCGAACAGAGCTGCTGTTGGAGAAAGCCCGTACAGCGTTGAAGGCCCGCAAGCGGGTCTGGTGGCTTTGCCTGCCCCACCAGCGCTCTTACGTCTACCGCCGGGTGGCGGCAGGGGGGGCTGTGCTGGGGCTCGAGGTGCTGTCCTTCCAGCAGGCCTACTACCGCCTCCTGGCCGCCAGCTATGGCCTGCGGCCCATCCTCACCGGCCCGGCGCGGGTCGCGTTGGTGGGGGAGGCGTTGCAGAGCGAGTCGCAGTGGACGATCCCCTGTCGGGACGGGCAGGGCCCGTGCACCGGGTCGCCACCCAATCCCGGTGAGGCCCGCCTGTTCGCGCGGGCGGTGGCCGAGGCCAAGCGCTACGGCGTCAGACCCGAGCAAATCCCCGCCCCAGACTCCGAGGGCCGGCGCTTCAAACGCGTCTTTGAGCGCTACGAAGAGCTCAAGGGGACCTGGGGGCGCTGGGACTACGACGACTTCCGTGACGCGGCGGTGCGGCTCGTCGAATCTGCCGATTTCGAACCCCCTGCCGACTTGGTGCTGGTGGACGGCTTCCGCGAGCTATTGCCCCTGGTACTGCGCTTCCTGGAGGGCCTGGGACGGGTGAGTGAGCTGTGGGTCACGCTGCCGGAGGCTCCACCGGGCTATCGCCCGCATCAGACGCTCTCCCACACGGCGGGCCAGCCCCCTCGCCCCCAGATCTACCGCGCCCCCAACCCCGTCGCCGAAGCCCGCTGGGTGCTGCGCTCGCTCAAGCGCGACCTGGCCCAGGGAATGGCTCCCACCGAGTTGGCGGTGGTCGCGCCCGAGCCCCGCTTGGCTGCGCTGCTGAGCCTGGCCGACGAATACGGCGTGCCCCTGGTGGACCACACCCCCCGCACCGCCACCGACACCCCGGAGGGCCGACTGCTGCTGGATTTGCTCGAGCTGCCCGACTACCCCACCCCCACCCGCCTGCTGGCCATCCCCGAGCTCGCCCCTCTGGGCCGCGCCGCCCTCGAGGCCGGTCTGGCCGGGCTGGCCCCCATCCAGCGTCTGGCCCAGCAGATGGGGCTGCAGGCACAGCTTTCGGCCTGGCTCGAGCGGCTCGAGCCCACCGGCAACCCCGAAGCCTGGGCCCGAAGCCTGCTGGACTCCATCCCCGAGGTGCGGGTTGGACCCCGCCGCGACCTGCTGCTGGAGCGGGCCAAGGAGGCCGGACGCATCGCCTACGGCCCCGATTTCCGCCGCTGGTGGGCCGCTTTGCTCAGCGAAACCTACGAGCCCGTGCGCCCGCCGGGCGGGGTTCCCCTGCTCACGCCGACCCTGGCCTCGGGGGTGCGCTTCGCCAAGCTCTACCTGACCCATGCCGTCGAGGGCGCTTACGGCGCGAGCGAGCAGGAGGACTACTTCGTCGCCGAGGAAGAGCGGCTGGCGCTGGAGGAGCTTTACGCCCGCATCGGCCTGCCCCGGCGCTTCCTGGGCCGCGACCGACCGATCTTGCACGAGCTCGCCACCCGCGCCCACAGCGTGATCATCACCTACCCCGAAGCCGATCAAAGCGGCCCCCTCGAGCCCGAAGCCTTCCTGGTTCCCGATCCGAAGCGGGTTTCCCGCATCCCCGCAACCCCCATCGGCAGCCGTCTGGAGCTGCCCGGAAGCGCGGCCTACCGGCCTCCCTCTGCTCCGATCAACCTGGGTTCGGCCAGCGTAGAGGATCTGCGCCGCTACGACGAGTGCGGCTTCCGCTTCTGGGCCGAGCGCCTGAGGATCGGCCCAGAGCGCCAGGAGCCGGCGGGTTGGCGAACCTTGGTACGCGAGCTGCGGGCGCTAAAGCGCCTCAACGAGGCCCGCCTCGAGGCCCTCTCCAAGCGCTTTCCCGAAGCCGAAGACTGGTTAGGAGTTCACCGAGAACTGCTCTTCTCGCTCAACTTTGGCTTCGTCTGGCCCGAAAAGGGCATGCCATACGCCCGAGTGGACGCGGCGGCGAACCGGGGCGGGGAGTACAGCTTCTACACTTTCGCCCCACCCGATACCCACGACCCCGGCGGGTTCATGCGGGGTCGCTGGGGAGAGCTGTGGTTGGCGGGATACCTGCTCGAGCACAACCCCCGCCAGGTCAAGAGCGTGCGCCTGTGGGTCTGGCCCGTCCTGGGCTCCCCGCTCCCCGTCTACGACAAGCCTATCTCCCAGATCACCGGCCCCGTTCGCTGGCGCAACGAGAAGGTGCGGGCCGCGCTCGAGCGCTACCGGCGGGGTGAGGTCGAGCCCAACCCCGGCTTCATCTGCCGCGAGTGCCAGGTGAAGGACCTGTGCCGAGAGGGGAAGATGGGGTGAGGAGCGGGAGGGGACGATCCCCTTCGGGACGGGCTGACGCTCGTGCACCAAGCGATAAGCGGTTTGCCATCAGCTTGTGGCTCGTGCTCACCCCACCCCTGACCATGGCTTATCAACCGCCGCATGCCGCGCCACGTACTTCTCCACGTGCGCTTCGAAGGCCTTCACCAGCGCGCTTACCTTGGGGCCCACCTGCCCGTTGCCCACCGGATGGTCGTCGATGCGGGTCACGGGCATGACGCCGCGGGTCGAGCTGGTGATGAAGGCCTCGTCGGCGGCGTAGAGCTCGTCGAGGGTGAAGGCCCGCTGCTCGACGGGCATGAGCTTTGCGGCCAGGCGCAGGGCGTGGAGGCGGGTGATGCCGGGGAGCACGCCGTCCTTGGCGGTGACGAGCACGCCATCCTTGACGAAGCCCAGGCTCGAGCGCGCCCCTTCCGAGACCCACTTCCCGTCGTGGTAGATCACCTCGGCGGCCCCCTCGGCCTTCATGCGCCGCCCCAGCTTGACGGCGGTGAGGTAGGCGGTGGTCTTGGCCTCGGGGATCTCGCGCACGTGGCGGTAGGTGATGACCTTCACGCCCTGTTGGTAGAGGGCGGGCGGGTACTCGCGCAGGGCGATGGGGGCGATGATCAGGTTGGGGTGGCCGGGGGTGAAGATGTCCTCGGAGTAGCCGCCGGTGAGCACGAGTTGAATACCGGCGCTCTGGAGGCCGTTGGCCTGGATCAGCTCGCGGATGAAGCCCTCGAGCTCGGCGCGGGGGTAGGGTACCTCGAGCTCGATGGCCCGGCTGGAGTTCTCGAAGCGCTCGAGGTGGTCCTCGATGAACACCGGGACGCCGCGCAGCACCCGGAAGAACTCGAAGGCCCCATAGCCCCGCCGCAACCCCAGGTCGCTGATGTGGATTTTTGCGTCGGCGTCGCGCACCAACTGTCCGTTGAGATTGACGTATTCCATCGCCACAGCCTCTAGTGTGGGTAGTTTAGCGCATCGCGCAAGCCCAGACTATTGGACGACGGAGAAGTTTTTCACTGCACGCGGAACGGATTCTAGGTTTTGGCAAGTCGACGAAGCAATCTGCTGTAGTGAGCAAGAAAGTAATCTATGGCTGGCTCTTCACCGTAAAAAGATGCCGCATCTACACCATTGTCTGGATCTAGACCGCAAGCTTTACGTATATCCTTAATTTGATTTATTGAAATAGGTCTGTTCTCTCCTCCGATGGCCAATGTATATACCCGCTGGGCCTCACTTACCTCAATCGAACGCCAGCTAAGCCAGCCCTCTCTTTTCCTAACAGTCGCCTTTTTATATATGTGATGACTAACATCGTTGCCGCGCTCAACAGTAATTCCATAGCGACTTAAAATTCGCCGCAACTCTCGTAATGTGATTTCACGATCGAAGTTCTTAACTATCCGAGTATGCCTCCTAAGCCAAACGGCAAGGCAGTAAACCTCTAAATCTGGCCGGGAACTTAACTGCTCGGATGTATCAAGAGTCTGCTTTACTTTGTTGGGTAGATCAAGAGTCTTTCGATATTTTTGTAGGATAGCGGTGTCGCTTACGGCATATCTATATACTGACGGAACCTTATGAATTTGGTGACCCGCAAACTTCACGAAAAGTTCGTATAAATCATTTTCTTGAACGTCTTTGAGACGCAGCCCGTTTTTGTCTAAATGTGAAAGCATTGATACCACTGCTGTACGTTTATTGCCATTATGGAAGCAATGATTCATACAAATGCCATAGGCGAGAGTTGCGGCTGATGTGTATTCATCGAAATACTTTAACGAATCACCTGTACCCACATACTGTCTATCAACAGCCGAACTGAGGAGTTCTTCACTTCTAACTCCTGGAGGGCTGATGGGATCTTTGCTCTCGCAAAAATCTTTTACCAAGGCTTCGTGGATAAGCTTAACTTCTTCTATGGAGAGTGTACGTAAGGCCATTTCAGAATTAGGATACTATCTGTCCAACAATCTTCGTTGTGCATGCGACGCTGCTGAAAAATCAAGAGTGCGGTAGTCAGGCAGGCTAGATAGACTAGAGCAAGTGAAAGTTCGTGTTGCCTCCGCCGGAACCGGCAAGACCGCCAGCCTGGTGCTGCGCTACCTCGAGCTCATCGCCTCGGGCACGCCCTTGCGCCGTATCGCGGGCGTCACCTTCACCCGCAAGGCCGCCGACGAGCTGCGGGTGCGGGTTGGCCAAGCCGTCGAGGAGGTGCTGGCCCAGGGGCAGCACCTGGGCTTCGTGGCCGACCCCGCGGGCCGCGCGCGTTTCGAGGAGGCCCGGCTCGAGCTGGGGGGGGCTACCCTCAGCACCATCCACGGCTTCATGGCCCAGGCCCTGCGGCTGTGCGCGCCCCTGCTGGGCCTCGACCCCGACTTCAGCCTGATGGGCGACTGGGAAGCCAAGGCCATCTTCGAGGAGGAGTGGCGCTCGCTCTTGTACCTCGCCGCCGACCCCGAGCACCCCCTGCACGGCCTGGCGACCCCCGAGCTCGGCGAGGCCCTGCTCTTCCTCTTCGACAAGCGCTCGCTAGCCGAGACTTTCCAGCCCGCCCCCGGCGAGGCCAACGAGCGGCTGATCAGGGTCTACCAGAGCGTTTTTGCAGCTTATGAGAAGCGGCTGGGGTCCAACCTGCTCTCGCCCTCCGAGATCGAACGCCGGGCCATTGGGATGGTGAGCAACCGGCGGGCGGTGGAGCGGCTCTTGGAGCGCTACCGCGTGATGCTGGTGGACGAGTTCCAGGACGTCAACCCCTTGCAGGGCGAGTTCTTCCGCGCGCTTCGTGACGCGGGGATGCCGATGGAGGTGGTGGGCGACCCCAAGCAGTCCATCTACGCCTTCCGCGACGCCGACGTGGAGGTGTTTCGCCGGGCACGGCGCGAAGGCCGCGAGCTCGAGCCCCTCTCCACCACCTACCGCCACGCCGGCGTGCTGGTGCGCTTCCTCAACCGCCTCACCGCCGAGTTGGCCAAGCGCGGGCTGGGCTTCGCTCCCGAGGAGGCCCCCAGCGTGACGGGGGTGCGCAGCGAGGTGGGCAAGCTCGAGCTGCACTGGGTGGAGGGCGACGTGCCCATGGACGAGCTGCGCCGCTTCGAAGCCCAGGTGCTCGCCGAGCGGCTGCGGGCGCTCTCGAGCCGGGTGCCTCTCTCGCAGATGGCGGTGCTGGTGCGCTCCCGCGCCAGCTTCCCCTTCCTCGAGGAGGCCCTAGAGCGCGAGGGGCTCGACTACGTGCTCTTGCAGGGGCGCGGCTACTACGAGCGGCAGGAGATCCGCGACCTCTACCACGCGCTGCGGGTGGGTTTCGACCCCTCCGGGCTCTCGCTGGCGGCCTGGCTGCGCAGCCCCTTCGGGCAGATGGGCCTGGCCGACCTCGAGCGCGTCCTCACCTCCGAGGCGCCGCTCTCCACCCTCGAGCTCGTCTACCCCGAGGTGTGGGGGCGGCTGGAGCAGGTGCGCCGCCGGGTGCGCCAGTCGGCCCCGCTCGAAGCGCTCAAGTTCCTGCTGCGCGAGCCCTTCATCGGCGGGCGATCCTACCTCGACTTCCTCGACTCCCGCGCCCGCGAGAACGTGGATGCGCTGCTCTTCGAGGTGGCCCGCCGCCCGCCGCGCGACCTCGAGGTGCTCTTAGAGCGCTTGCAGATGCTCTCGCGCCAGGCCGAGGCCGGCGACGTGCCCCAGAGTGGGGAGGGCATCCAGCTCCTCACCGTCCACGCGGCCAAGGGGCTGGAGTGGCCGCTGGTGGCGGTCTTCGACCTCGGGCGTATGAATAGCCCCCGCACCCAGCCGCTCTACCTGGGCGAGGGTGGGCAGGTGGCCCTGCCGGATACCGGGTGTTTCGAGGCCTTCCGCGAGCAGACGAGGGCCCGCGAGGAGGAGGAGAGCTACCGGCTCTTGTACGTCGCCGCCAGCCGGGCCCGCGACGTGCTGGTAATGACCGGCAGCGTCAAGGAGGGCAAGCCTACCGGCTGGGCCCAGGTCCTGGCCGAGATCGGCTTCGGCCCCGACGCCCCCGCCTATCAGCGCCCCGACTACCTCCACCAGACCTGGCGCTACCGTCCGGTAGCCGAGGTGCGCCCCCGGCCCGTTGCAGCCCCGCCCGAGATCCCCGAGTGGCTCGAGGCCCGCTTCCACCCCAACCCCTACCCCCCGCTCTACTCTCCCTCCGCGCTCAAGAAGGAGGAGGCCGCCCCCCTCCCCCTGCCCGACCTCGAGGAGGGCGAGGAGATCCCCGGCCGCGCCCGCGCCGTGGGCACGCTGGTGCACTACGCCATCGGCCAGAACTGGCGCTTCTCCAACCCCGACCACTACCGCAACCTCGAGGCCCAGGAGGTGATGTTCCCCTTCGACCCCGACGAGCGCCAGAGCATCATGCGGGAGGTGGGCGAGCTGCTGGAGCGCTACGAGGCCCTGCTGGGCGACGGCCTCCCCTGGCCCCGCGAGGAGGACTACCCCGAGTTCCCCATGGCCCTGCCCCTGGGCGGCACCGTGTGGCAGGGCGTCATCGACCGGCTCTACCGGGTGGGCGAGCGCTGGATCCTCGAGGACTACAAGACCGACCACGAGATCGAGCCCAGCCGCTACCACTTCCAGCTCGCCCTCTACCGCGAGGCCATCCGCCAGGCCTGGAGGGTAGACCCCGAGGTGCGGCTGGTGTACCTGCGCTGCGGGGAGATCGTGCCGGTGGGGAGGGAAGAGCTCGAGGCAGCGTTGAGGGAGGTCGATGGTGGATAGCCCATAGCCGATAGCTGAACGCTGGGCGCGGGTCGTGCGTCCTGCGTCGTACGCCAAACGCAAAACGCCCTGGCCCTCGATTGACAAGCCACGAGCTCCCCTTTCTCAGCTAAGAAGCGCCACAAGGCCGTAGAGTTAGGCCGAACGTGCGGGGATCGGTCTGGACACTGTTGGTTTTGTCGGCGCTGGTCGGGGCTTGGCTGCTGTGGAGTGCTTCCGGGAACACCGCCCAGCCCCCTCCGCCTGCCGAGGCCCTCGCGCAGCCCCTTCCCGTCGAGAGCCCCTGCCTCGAGCTTCCCCAGGCCGAGGAGGTCCCACCTCCGGCGGTGCCCCCGGCCATCCGCGGGCGGGTGGGGCTCTACGTGGCCCGCTTCCCGCCTCGCCATGGCGAGGCGGCGGGGGAGAGCGAGTTCCGGCCCTCAAAGGTGGTGCAGATCGCCCCGCAGGAGGTGTTCCCGCTGGCCTCGAACTACAAGACGGCGGTGTGGCTCGAGGTGCTGCGCCAGGCCGACCAAGGGAGCCTCGACCTCGCGGAGCGCTTCGTGGTCACCCAGGCCAACCAATCCTTGGGCGATTACCCCTACGACAACACCCCGGTCCTGGGCCTGGCTTACCGCATGATCGAGTGGTCGGACAACACCGCCACCGACATCCTGCACCGCCGGGTGGGGTTGGGCAGCCTGCAACCCCTGGCCGAGGAGCTCAAGCTGTGCAAGACCCGCCTGTTGCTGCCCACCAAAGCCTGGTGGACGGCGGAGTCGGGCCTGGGCGGCGCCGACTTTCCCCGCTACAAGCTCATCAGCTCGAGCCAGCGCTTCGCCCAGGCTTCCTCCGAAGAACGCCTGCAAATCGCCCAGCGCCTGGACACGGTGGCCCAGAGCCTCCACCCCGACCGCCTGTACCGGGCCCTCAAGACCTTCTATGGTGGGGGCTACACCTGGGAGCAGATGGCCCAGATCGACCGCAACCTGCAAAACGCCTCCACACCCTTGGAGTGGGCCCGCTTTCTGTGGTGGGCCTTCACCCAGAACGGGCTTTCGCCCCAGAATGACCGGCGCTTCCGCGAGGTGATGGCCAAGGGCTATGGCTCGCGCCGCCTGCGGGTGCGCTACAGCTACTTTGGCGGTAAGTCGGGCAACACGGCGGGCGTGCTGGGTTTTAGCGGCTACCTCGAGGCCCCCGACGGCAGCCGCTATGTCTACGTCTTCCTCTGCGACACCATTCCCGAGGTCAACACCTTCAACCTCGCCCCTCCGGCCTTCGGGCTCATCAACGAGGCGTTGCTGCGGCTGGGCATGAAAGGGCGTTGAGGGCAGGGGATTGTTTCCGCGCCCTAAAATCGAGACATGCGCCACCTCGAGCTCGCCTTCACCGGCCCCACCACCTTCCTCAAAGCCCCCCACCGCCCCCTGAGCGAGCCCTGGACCGCCGACGTGGGCTTTCTGGGCCTGCCCTACGATTTCGCCGTCGGCTACCGCCCCGGTGCGCGCTTCGCGCCGGGCGCCTTGCGCGAGGCCAGTGGGCGCTATGCCCCCGGCCCCGAGGGCTACTTCGACCTCGAGACCGAGACCTACCGCCTACGGGGGGTGCGCATCGTGGACGCGGGCGACGTGGACCCGGTTCAGCTCGAGTACGCCGAGACGTTCCGCCGCATCACCGCGGCAGCCAGGGCCTTGCGCAAGCGGGTCAGGCTCCCGGTGTTTGTGGGGGGCGACCACTCCATCACCTACCCCATCCTGCGGGCCTACGACGACCTGGCGGAGCTTTACGTGGTGCAGCTCGATGCCCACCTGGACTTCTCGGACTTGCGCAACGGCACCAAGTATTCCAACTCGAGCCCCTTCCGCCGCGCCGTCGAGGAAGTGCCGGGCCTGAAGCACATCACCACCATCGGCCTGCGCGGCCTGCGCACCAACCCCGAGGCCTACAGGGCGGCCAAAGCCAGGGGCCACACGCCGATTACGGCTTCCAGGGTGCGGGAGAATCTGCCCTGGGTGCTGGATCAGCTTCCCCAGGGCAAAAAGGTCTACTTGAGCTTCGACGCCGACGTGCTCGACCCCTCGATTATGCCCGGCACCAGCAGTCCGGAGGTGGAGGGGCTTTCGTATGCAGAGGCCATGGCGGTGGTGCGGCGAGCGATACAGCAAAACGAGCTGGTGGGCTTCGACTTCGTGGAGTTGGCGCCCAACCTGGACAGCAGCGGCCTCTCGGCGCTAGTAGGGGCGCGGCTGTTGGCCGAGATGTTGTGCGAGTGGGCCTCAGGTGCTAATGGGTTCGGCCCGCAGCCTGAGCCCTAGGGCCTTGACCACCTTCATCACCGTGGCAAACTCGGGGTTACCCTCGCCCGAAAGGGCTTTGTACAAGCTTTCACGCGAAAGGCCAGCCTCGCGAGCCACCTGTGATACCGGATTCAAAAAGATAATCACCCAAACCAAAGACCTTCAGAGGCTATCTTTTTGAATCCTAGAGCACTCCCTTCGGTCGGGTCAGTTCGTTCCCGAATGGGAACGAACTGACCGAATCTGGTATGACATCCCTCGAGCCCGAGCAATATCGCCCAGTGCTGCTGTGATTAGCGCCGGGTCGCCGTCTTCCAGGCAAGCCTCGAGGTAGAGCAATATATCCTCGTCGGTTTGCAGGTGTTCCACCACATCCCACTTTTTCAGCTTTACCTTTTTCATGCTCCCTCTATAAGTTGCGGGCGATCTCCTGAGCCCGCTGGATGTCCTTGGATTGGCTGGATTTGTCGCCACCCGCCAGCAGCACCACTACCTCTAAACCTCGCTGTATGAAGTACACCCGGTAGCCAGGCCCATAGTGAATCCTTAGTTCTGACACTCCCTCACCCACCGGGGCACAGTCGCCAAGGTTACCTAGCTCGACGCGACGAAGACGGGCATTGATGACTGCCCTGGCCCTGGCATCCCGCAGATTGGCGAACCATTCCGCAAAAACCTCGGTTAATGATACAGTTTTGCAAGGAAAAAATCGTCAAGGCATTCGGTTCTACTGCAGTCTGGTGCGGCCTCTCGGCACTGGTGGGAGCGCGGTTGTTGGTCGAGGTGCTGGCGGCATGGGGGCGCTTGCCGAGAAAGCGGATGGGGTCTAATGTGTAATAACCACATATTAGGAGGTGGAACTTGGCGAAGCGAAGAGACAACACGACCTCGCCCGAGTCAACCGCTGCTACGGTCGGCTATGAAGCTGAGCTGTGGCGCATGGCCGATGCCCTCCGGGGCAGCATGGACGCTGCCGAATACAAGCACGTTGTCCTCGGCCTGATCTTCTTGAAGTACATTTCCGACGCCTTCGAGGAGCAGCACAAGAAGCTCGAGGCCGAGCGCGCGCAGGGCGCCGACCCCGAAGACCCGGACGAATACCGCGCGGAGAATATCTTCTGGGTGCCGCCCGAGGCGCGCTGGGCGCATCTCAAGGCGCAGGCCAAGCAACCCACCATCGGCCGGCTCGTGGACGACGCCATGGCCGCCATCGAGCGCGACAACCCGGCCTTGAAGGGCGTGCTACCCAAGGACTACGCCCGCCCCGCGCTCGACAAGACGCGCCTCGGTCAGTTGATAGACCTCATCAGCAACATCCAGGTGGGCGACGAGGCAAGCCGAGCCAAGGACGTGCTCGGCCGCGTCTACGAATACTTCCTCTCGCAGTTCGCCAGCGCCGAGGGCAAGAAGGGCGGTGAGTTCTACACCCCGCGCTGCGTGGTCAAGCTCCTGGTGGAGATGCTCGAGCCCTACCGCGGCCGTGTCTACGACCCCTGCTGCGGCTCCTCCGGGATGTTTGTGCAGTCGGTCGAGTTCATCCGCGCGCACGCCACGGGCAACGGCAACGGCGGCAAGGCCAAGGCCGACATCTCGATTTACGGCCAGGAGTCGAACTACACCACCTGGCGACTGGCCAAGATGAACCTCGCCATCCGCGGCATCGAGGGCCAGATCGCGCACGGCGATACCTTCCACGACGACAAGTTCCCCGACCTCAAGGCCGACTTCATCCTCGCCAATCCCCCGTTCAACGTCTCCGACTGGGGCGGCGAGCGCCTGCGCGACGACAAGCGCTGGCAGTACGGTGTGCCGCCGGTGGGCAACGCCAACTTCGCCTGGGTGCAACACATCGTGCATCACCTTGCGCCCGCGGGCGTGGCCGGCTTCGTGCTCGCCAACGGCTCGATGTCGTCGAACCAGTCGGGCGAAGGCGAGATCCGCAAGAACCTGATCGAGGCCGACCTGGTGGACTGCATGGTGGCACTCCCGGGCCAACTCTTCTACTCAACGCAGATTCCCGCGTGCCTGTGGTTCCTGGCGCGCGACCGCAAAAACGGCAAGTTTCGAGACCGCCACGGCCAGGTGCTCTTCATCGACGCCCGCAAGATGGGCCGCATGGTAGACCGCACCCACCGGGAACTCACCGACGAGGACATCGCCCGCATCGCCAACACCTACCATGCCTGGCGCGGCGAAAAGGACGCCGGCGAGTACCGGGACGTCCCCGGCTTCTGCAAGAGCGCGACGGTCGAGGAAATCCGCAAGCACGGCTACGTCCTCACGCCCGGCCGCTACGTGGGCGCCGAAAAGATCGAGAACGACGGCGAGCCGTTCGAGGAGAAGATGGCGCGCCTCGTGGCGCAACTGCGCGTGCAGCAGACCGAGGCCGCGAAGCTCGATGCGGCCATTGCCGCCAACCTCGAGGAGTTGGGCTTCCGGGCGGGGGAGCGATGACGCCCGAACGTCTCCGGGAACTCATCGCTGCCGGTGAATCGCTCGATGTCGAGTTCAAGGGAGAAGAGCGCAAGCCCTTGTCCGACGACGAGTTGATCGAAGCCGTGGTCTGCCTGGCGAACCGTTCGTCAAAAGCTCCGGCGTGGCTCTTGATCGGCGTCGAAGACGACCGCCGCGTGACGGGAGCGCGTCCACGCCATGAAGCCGGCCGCACCGATCCGGTGCGCCTGGCGGCACTGATTGCCAACCGCACACGACCGTCCCTCACCGCGCGGGTTACGCTGGTGCCGGTGCAGGGCAAAGAGGTGATCGCGATCGAGGTTCCGCCGGCACACAGCCCCGTGGCCACGACCGCCGGCAAGTACCTGCGCCGAGCCCTCGGCGGCGACGGCAAGCCCTGCTGTCTGCCGATGTTCTTCCACGAAATGCACGCGTGGCAGGCCGACCGCGGCGCCGAGGATTACTCGGCCTTGGTCCTCCCAGAGGCCCGTTGGGAGGATCTCGACCCTTTGGAGTTCGAGCGATTCCGCCGCAGCATCCGCGAACGCCGGAACGGCGATCCCTCCTTGCTCGCCCTGACAGACCTGGAATTGGCCAAGGCGCTGGGCGCCGTGGAAGCGGGCGGCAACGTGCGCAATGTGCGGATTCTGGGCCTGCTCCTGTTCGGCAAGGAAGAGGCGCTCAAGCGCCTTTTGCCCACGCACGAGGTCGCCTTTCAGGTGTTGGCCGGGCATAAAGTGGAAGTCAACGACTTCTTCCGCTGGCCGCTTCTGCGCGTGATGGAGGAGTGCGAACAGCGCTTTGCCGCCCGCAACCGTGAACGGGAGCTCCTCGTAGGGCTTCTGCGGATCGGGGTACCGGACTATCCGCCCGCGGCGTTCCGGGAAGGCTTGGCCAACGCGCTCATCCATCGTGACTACACCCGCCTTGGTGCCGTGCACATTCAATGGCATCCCGACCGCCTCGAGATTTCCAGCCCCGGCGGCTTTCCGGAAGGCGTGCGGCTGGACAATCTCCTGGTCACCGCGCCCCGACCTCGCAACCCCCTTCTGGCCGACGCCTTCAAGCGTGCCGGCATCGTCGAGCGCACCGCGCGCGGCATCGATACGATTTTCTACGAGCAGCTCCGCAACGGCCGCCCCGCGCCCTCCTACGACCGGAGCAACGAGACGGGAGTTGTCCTGGTGCTGCCTGGCGGTGAGGCGAACCTCGAGTTCGTTCGCCTGCTGGTCGAGGAATCCCGCGCCGGGCACGACCTCGGGCTCGACGATCTGCTGATCCTGAACGCCCTCTGGCGTGACCGCAGGCTGACCACAGCGGAAGCCGCCCGGATTACGCAAAAGCCGGAATCCGACGTTCGCGCCACCCTGAACCGCTTGGTGGAAATCGGTCTGGTTGAACCTCGCGGCGAGCGCAAGGGCCGCACCTGGCACCTTTCCGCCGCGACCTACCGCCGCCTGGGCCAGCCCACCGCCTACGTGCGCCAGCGCGGCTTCGAGCCCTTCCAGCAGGAGCAGATGGTCTTGCAGTACGTGGAAAAGCACGGGCGGATCACGCGGGCCGAAGCCGCCGAGCTGTGCCAACTTGGCCTGATGCAAGCGTACCGCCTGCTCAAAAACCTAGAAAAACGGGGACTTCTCGTCGCACGTGGTGAGAAAAAAGGACGGGTTTATGAACGGAGTAAATAAAATAACCACGCATGGTTATCGGATAACCACGCGTGGAAATAAAACCACGGTTCGCGTATTTCGGCGACGGTTCGAATGGTCGCAAGCCGAGGCCGCGAGGCTCGATGCCGCGATTGCCAAGAACCTGAAGGAGCTGGGGTATGGAGACTGAGCTCTGCGCTGTCGCACCTGATGACTGGATGGTCCGGGCGATTGGAGATGTGTGCGAACGAGTTACCAGTGGCGGGACACCCAGCAGACGTGACCCAACCTACTACGAGCGCGGGACTTGGCCTTGGGTTAAGACACAGGAGCTTCAAGACAAGTGGATTGACGAGACGGAGGAGCACATCACCGAACGGGCCATTGCTGAATCATCCGCAAAGGTACTTCCGGCCAATACCGTCTTGGTGGCGATGTACGGAGCAACCGTCGGCCAGCTTGGCTTGCTACGTCGTCCGATGACCTGCAATCAGGCTTGTTGCGCGTTAGTCGTTGACCAGAGCGCGGCTGATTTCCGATTCGTCTTCTATCAACTACTGCACGCGCGCTCACAACTCAAGAGTTTGGCCACCGGCGCCGCACAGCAGAATCTGAGTGGCGTTGTGATTCGTTCCCTGCGTTTTCCCTATCCCACCGTTCCCGAGCAGCGCGCCATCGCCCACATCCTCGGCACGCTGGACGACAAGATCGAGCTGAACCGGCGGATGAGCGAGACGCTGGAGCAGATGGCGCGGGCGCTGTTCAAGGCGTGGTTCGTGGATTTTGAACCCGTGCGCGCTAAGATGGACGGCCGCTGGCGCCGCGGCGAATCCCTGCCCGGCCTCCCCGCCCACCTCTACGACCTCTTCCCCGACCGCCTCGTGAATTCCGAACTCGGCGAGATTCCGGAGGGGTGGGAGGTAAAGGCCATTACTGAGCTAGCGGAGATTGTCGGCGGAAGCACGCCCAGAACCGACCGTCCTGAGTATTGGGAGGGCGGGAAGCACCACTGGGTTACGCCAAAAGACCTTTCCAGCTTGTCAGTACCAGTTCTCCTCGATACCGAGCGAAAAATCACCGACGCTGGCCTGGCACAGATCAGCTCTGGCCTACTTCAGAAGGGGACCGTGCTTCTTTCGTCACGTGCGCCTATCGGCTATCTAGCAATCGCGGAAGTGCCAGTCGCCATCAACCAGGGATTTATCGCGATGAAACCACGTGCCGGCGTGTCGAACCTCTTCCTGCTGCGCTGGGCCAATGCCGCCCATGAGGAGATCATGAGCCAAGCTAACGGCTCGACGTTCCTAGAAATCAGCAAGTCCAGTTTTAGGCACATCTCCGTTGTCGCGCCTCCGATGACCATCATGAATGCTTTCGACCAAGTATCGCGACGGCTGTATCTCAAGGTTGTCGAGCAGGAGCGCGAATCCCGCACCCTCGCCGCCCTGCGCGACGCGCTGCTGCCCAAGCTCGTCTCCGGTGAGCTGCGGGTGAAGGATGCGGAGCAGTTTTTGAAGGAGCGGGGATTATGACGGGGCAGAGGATTACACATGTCGGCTTCGCAGACGAGTCCCACTGGAACACGGGACAATATCGAAGCCTTGCCCTTGTGACGACCACAGTCGATAAGCTACCGGCCTTCAATGAGCAGTTGACAAACTTGCTGGCGCAATCAGGTATTGCAGAGTTCAAATGGAAATCACTAAAAGGTAGCGAGGAAAGAGAGGCCGCGAAGGAGCTTTGTCGTTTTGCAGTGGATCAGGCGTGCAAAGGGGCGCTGCGGGTGGATGTTCTCATCTGGGACACTGAAGATAGCCGCCACAAGGTGCCCTTGCGCGACGACATTGCCAATCTCCAGCGGATGTATTACCACCTCTTCCGGAATGTGCTCAGGTTACGCTGGCCAAATGATGCGATTTGGAGGCTTCATCCCGACGAACATACGGCAATGGATTGGGATACTGTCCAAGACTGCTTAGAGAGCGTGAGCACACGGGTTGAGATGGAGCGCTCCCTCTTTACTCAAGGGACATTCCGACCGCGTCTGCGCAGCGAATTTGGCATTGAGCAAATTCAACCTGTGCCGTCGAGCCAGCACTCTTTGCTTCAGCTTGCCGATCTATTTGCCGGGTTGGCCGTGTTCTCGCGGGAGAAGTTCCCCAAGTATCAGGAATGGTTGTCAATCAGCTCAGCACAGATGCCCTTGATGAGCCATGCGCAGCCGGCGGATACTTCGTTTTCACGGAGTGAAAAGGAACGCTTTCAGGTCTTGAGTGAATTCAACCAGATGTGCAAACAACGAAAGCTCGGAGTCAGCCTGGAGAGTAAGGAAGGGCTCTGGACGCCGGACCCCCGAAACCCGATCAATTTCTGGCCGTATGAGCCTCAGCACCCGGAAGATAAGGCTCCGACTAGGAAGTAGAGTATGACGCGTGCCTTCACCGAATCCGAAGTTGAATCCGCTGCCCTCGCCTTGCTTCAATCCTTAGGTTGGCAGGTGGTGCACGGACCAGACGTTGCGCCGGGAGGACTGTTCGCTGAACGGACGGACTATCGGGAGGTTGTGCTCAGCGAGCGCCTGCGCGATGCGCTGGCCCGGCTCAATCCGACGCTGCCGGCCGAGGCGCTCGAGGATGCCTTCCGCAAGCTTACCCGGCTCGAGGGCGCAGACCTGCTCCAGCGCAACCGCGCCCTGCACCGGCTGCTGGTGAACGGCGTGACCGTCGAGNACCGCGATAGGGACGGCGCGATCCGCGGCGTACAGGTGNGCGTGCTCGACTTCGACCAACCCGCCAACAACGACTGGCTGGCGGTCAACCAGCTTGCCGTGGTGGAAAACCGCCACGAGCGCCGCCCCGATGTGGTGCTGTTCGTCAATGGCCTGCCGCTGGCGGTGCTGGAGCTCAAAAACGCAGCCGACGAGAGCGCGACCATCTGGAGCGCCTTCCGGCAGCTACAGACCTACCAGGCCGAGATCCCCTCGCTCTTCGCGACCAACGCTGTGCTGGTGGTCTCGGATGGTGTGCAGGCGCGGGTCGGGGCGCTGGGGGCCGGGCGGGAGTGGTTCAAGCCCTGGCGCACGGTCGCGGGCGAGCGCCTCGCCGACCCCCACACGCCCGAGCTGCAGGTGGTGATCGAGGGCGTGTTTGCGCCACGGCGTTTCCTCGACCTGTTGCGCGACTTCATCGTCTTCGAGGACGACGGCAGCGGGAGGCTCGTCAAGAAGATGGCGGGCTACCACCAGTTCCACGCGGTGCAGGTGGCGGTGACCGAGACGCTGCGCGCAGCCGAGCTGATCCGGGCCGATCAGGGGGCCGGGGCGACGGGGCGCAGGCCCGGCGGCAAGCCGGGCGACCGGCGTATCGGCGTGGTGTGGCACACCCAGGGCTCGGGTAAGAGCCTGACCATGGCGTTTTACGCCGGGCGCATCGTCCGTGAGCCGGCGATGGAGAACCCCACCCTGGTCGTGCTCACCGACCGCAACGATCTCGACGACCAGCTCTTCGCTACGTTCTCGCGCTGCCAGGATCTCTTGCGGCAACCGCCCGTGCAGGCCGAATCGCGCGCACACCTGCGCGAGTTGCTCTCGGTGGCGGCGGGCGGCGTGGTGTTCACCACCATCCACAAGTTCTTTCCCGAAGAGAAAGGCGACCGCCACCCGACGCTTTCCGAGCGCCGCAACATCGTGGTGATTGCCGACGAGGCGCACCGCAGCCAGTACGACTTCATCGACGGCTTTGCCCGCCACATGCGCGACGCGCTGCCGCACGCCTCCTTCATTGGCTTCACCGGTACCCCGATCGAGCTTGCCGACGCCAATACCCGTGCGGTCTTCGGCGACTACATCAGCGTCTATGACATCCAGCGGGCCGTGGAGGACGGCGCGACGGTGCCCATCTACTACGAAAGCCGTCTCGCCAAGCTCGCGCTCGATGAAGCTGAGCGACCGAAGATTGACCCGGACTTCGAGGAGGCCACCGAGGGCGAGGAGCTCGAGCGCAAGGAGAAGCTCAAGACCAAATGGGCGCAGCTCGAGGCCATCGTGGGGGCGGAGAAGCGGCTAAAGCTGGTAGCGCAGGACATCGTCGAGCACTTTGAGCGGCGGCTCGAGGCGATGGAGGGCAAGGCGATGGTCGTCTGCATGAGCCGGCGCATCTGTGTGGAGCTGTACCGGGAGCTCGTAAAGCTTCGGCCTGCTTGGCACGATGAGGACGACGCGCGCGGCGCCATCAAGGTGGTGATGACCGGCTCCGCCTCCGATCCACTCGACTGGCAGCCGCACATCCGCAACAAGCCGCGGCGCGAGGCGCTCGCGAACCGCTTCCGCGATCCGAACGACCCTTTCAAGCTCGTGATCGTGCGCGACATGTGGCTCACGGGCTTCGATGCCCCCAGCCTGCACACCATGTACCTGGACAAACCGATGCGCGGCCACGGCCTGATGCAGGCCATCGCGCGGGTGAACCGCGTGTTCCGCGACAAGCCGGGCGGGCTGGTGGTGGACTACCTCGGCCTCGCCCATGAGCTGAAGGCCGCACTGGCGACGTACACCGAGAGCGGAGGGACAGGCCGAACGGCGCTCGACCAGGAGGAGGCGGTGGCCGTGATGCTGGAGAAGTACGAAATCTGTTGCGGTCTCTTTCACGGCTTCGACCGCTCGCGCTGGACGACCGGCACGCCGCAGGAGCGCCTGGGTCTGCTGCCCGCGGCGCAGGAGCACATCCTCCAGCAAGAAAACGGCAAAGACCGGCTGCTGCGGGCGGTGCGCGAGCTGTCGCAGGCGTTTGCGCTGGCTGTGCCACACCAGGAAGCCCTGCGCATCCGCGACGACGTGGCTTTCTTCCAGGCCGTGCAAGCTGTGCTGGCCAAACGCGCGCCGGGCGAAGCGCGACCCGAGGAGGAGCTTGACCAGGCCGTGCGCCAGATCATCTCCCGCGCGGTCGCGCCGGAAGGGGTCGTGGACATCTTCGCAGCCGCTGGACTCAAGAAGCCGGATATTTCGATCCTGTCGGACGAGTTCCTGGCCGAGGTGCAGGGCATGCCGCAGAAGAACCTCGCGGTCGAGTTGCTGCAGAAGCTGCTCAGGGGCGAACTGGCCACCCGCCGCCGCAAAAACATTGTGCAGGCCCGTTCTTTTGCCGAGATGCTGGAGCAGACCATCCGCCGCTACCAGAACCGCGCCATCGAAGCCGCGCAGGTGATCGAGGAGCTGATCGAGCTGGCCAAGGAGATGCGCGAGGCCGACGCGCGCGGCGAGAAGCTGGGCCTGTCCGAGGAAGAGCTGGCCTTTTACGACGCGCTGGAGACCAACGACAGCGCGGTCAGGGTACTGGGTGAACCGACCTTGCGGCAGATTGCACAGGAACTGGTGCGCACTGTGCGCGACAACGTCACGATTGACTGGACGCTGCGCGAGAACGTGCGCGCGCAGTTGCGGGTGCTGGTTAAGCGTGTCCTGCGCAAGTATGGCTACCCGCCGGACAAGCAGGAAAAGGCGACGGTGACGGTGCTCGAGCAGGCCGAGGTCCTATCCGCAGAATGGGCGGCGTGAAGGGGCGTCTAACAACCGGGAGCGTTAGAGCATTCATCATAAAAATTGAGCCACCGAGAGCAAAAAATCCTTTTTCGTCAGATGCCTTGCCGCCCGGTTATACGACAACGTCTGTGAAGAGCGCTATTTGTCTCGAAGGAAACCTTCCACCAGCCCCAGCACCAGGGCCTCCTTTTCCCGGTGGGGTACGTGACCGCAGTCGGGCAGCACCTCCAAGCGCGCGGGCCCTTGCACCCCCTGTACGATGCGCTCCGGGAAGGCCGCGGAGCCGTATTCGTCACGGTCGCCGTGTAGGGCCAGCACGGGGCAGCGTACCTCCTTCAAGCAGGGCTCCAGCGTCCAGCCCCCAAACGCCGGCGCGAGCCAGACCCCCGTCCAGGCCTCCAGCACCCAGCGGGCTTTGTCGCCGTGCCAGCGCTTTAGCCGGGCGAACCGGGCGGGGTCTTGGAAGCTCCGCTGGGCAGCCCGGATGCCCTGTAGGGTGCGCTCTTCCACAAAGGCCTGGGCGGCCTCGGTAATCACCGCGCGGCAGCGACCCGGCTGATGGGCGGCGATGCACAGGGCCATGGCGCCCCCCACGCTGTGCCCGAAAAGCACGTACTCTTGAAGCTCGAGCTGCTCGGCAATGGCCGGGAAGTAGAGCCGGGCCTCCTCGAGGATAAAGTCCAGCGAAGGCGGTTCGGTTCGGGGCGAGGAGCGTCCAAAACCCAGGCGGTCGTAGGCCCAGACATCCCGTCCGGTGGCCTGGGCCAGCGCGGCAGGGAACCCGCGCCAGAGTTCCACCGAGCCCAGCGAGTCGTGCAGCAGGACGAGGGGGGCTTTGGGGTTTTGGCCTGTACTCCACTGCCGCACAAAGACCTGGCCGCCCGGAACCTTCACAAAGCTATCTCGAACACGTGGTGTGCTCACGGGAGTGAGCCAGGGGAGGCAGCGCGGAAAACCCGCCTTCCGCCCACGTAGGTCGAGTGAATCGGCGTATGGCCCCACTGGTAAAGCGGCATGAGTGCACTCGTTGAATCCACCACCACAAAGTCAGCCCTAGACCCTACTGCAATTCGCCCTAAATTTGCCCTGCCCAGGGCCAGCGCCGCATTCTCGGTGTGGGCGAAGAGGGCTTCCTCGGCGCTGAGGCGGCCCAGGCTCATGGTGAGCTGCATCGCGAGCCAAGGAGAATAGAGCGGGCTGGAGCCGGGGTTGTGGTCGGTGGCGATGGCCACCCTCACGCCCGCGTCCCACATGGCCCGGGCCTTGGGAAAGGGTTTGCGCAGGATCACTGCCGCGCCGGGCAATACCGTTCCGATGGTTCCTGAGGCAGCCAGGGCCTGCCAGTCTTGTGGGGTGGACTGCTCGAGGTGATCCGCCGAGAGCGCCCCCAGCTCCGCCGCGAGCCGGGTGGCCCCGGTGTGGGCGATCTGCTCGGCGTGGAGCTTGACCTTGAGGCCGTGGGACAGGGCGGCTTCGAGGATTCGCCGGGTCTCTTCCAGCGTGAACGCCCCCGGGTCGCAGAACACGTCCACGGCCTGGGCCAGCCCGCTACGGGCCACCTCGGGGATGAGCTCGGCGGTGAACATCGCCACGTACTCCTCCCGTTCCCAGCCCCCCGGCACCACGTGGGCGAGCAGGGTGGGGAAGACGCGCTGGGGCAGGGTTTCCCCGAGCCGCCGGATCACCCGCAGCATCTTGAGCTCGGCCTCGGGAAGGAGACCGTAGCCGCTTTTGATCTCCAGTGCGGTCACGCCTTGGGCGAGGAAGAGCTGGGCTCGAGCCCTGGCCTCCTCGTACAGCTCATCCTCCGAGGCAGCCCCGGTGGCTCGAACCGTTGCATAAATCCCGCCGCCCGCCGCCAGGATGGCCTCGTAGCGCTCGCCCCGCGCGCGCTTTAGGTACTCGTCCAGCCGGTTCCCGCCGTAGACCAGGTGGGTGTGCGCATCCACCAGGCCCGGCAGCACCCCGCGCCCGCCCAGGTCGGTGCGGGGCCAGCCGCGGTATTCCTCCGGCAGGTCGGCCTCGGCCCCGACCCAGACAAAACGCCCATCCTGCACCGCGAAGGCGGCCTGCTCGAGCCTTTCCCTAGGCGTGTGGAGTTCGGCGATGCCGGTAAATACCTGCTTCATCCTTCCCGTTCCCATCCTGCCAGGTCCAGGCCGCGCTCGCGGGCGACCTTTCGGGCCTCCTCGTAGCCGGCGTGGGCGTGGCGCATCACGCCGGTGCCGGGGTCGTTGGTGAGGACGCGCTCGAGCCGGTAGGCCGCTTCCTCCGAGCCGTCGGCCACCGTGACCTGCCCGGCGTGCAGGCTGTAGCCCATGCCCACCCCGCCGCCGTGGTGGAAGCTGACCCAGGCTGCACCCGAGACCGCGTTCAAGGCGAAGTTCAAGAGGGGCCAGTCGGCCACGGCGTCGGAGCTGTCCTTCATAGCCTCGGTCTCGCGGTAGGGGGAGGCCACCGAACCGGCGTCGAGGTGGTCGCGCCCGATGACGATGGGGGCCCCTAGCTCGCCTTTGCGCACCATCTCGTTGAACAAGAGCCCGGCCTTGTCGCGCTCCCGGTAGCCCAGCCAGCAGATGCGCGCCGGGAGGCCCTGGAACTTGAACTTCTTCACGCCCTCGGTGAGCCAGCGGGAGAGGCCCTCGTCCTCGGGGAAGAGCTCGAGCACGGCCTTATCGGTCTTGTAGATGTCCTCCGGCTTGCCGGAGAGCGCCACCCAGCGAAAAGGCCCCCGCCCCTCGCAGAACTGGTCGCGGATGAAGGCGGGCACGAAGCCGGGGTAGCTGAAGGCTTCCGCGAAGCCCCCCTCCTTGGCGAAGGCCCGCAGGTTGTTGCCGTAGTCGAAGGCCACCGCGCCCCGGCGCTGCATCTCCACGATGGCGCGGCAGTGCTCGGCCATCGCTTGCAAAGCTCGAGCCCGGTACCCTACGGGGTCGGCCTTGCGCAGGGTATCGGGGTCCTCGTCGGCCTTCAGGATGGGGATGTAGCCGTAGAGGGGGTCGTGGGCGCTGGCCTGGTCGGTGACGAGCTCGGGGGTGAAGCCCCGGCGCACCATCTCGGGCAGCACTAGAGCGGTGTTGCCCAATAGCCCGATGGAGAGCGCTTCGCCCTTACGCTTGGCCTCCTCCGCCAGCCGCAGGGCTTCGTCGAGCGAGTCGGCCCGCACATCGAGGTAGGCGGTGTCCAGGCGGCGCTGGATGCGCTCGGGGTCGATCTCTACGCAGATGGCCACCCCGCCGTTGAGGGTCACGGCCAAGGGCTGCGCCCCGCCCATGCCGCCCAGCCCACCGGTGACGGTGATGGTGCCCTTCAACGAGCCGCCAAAGTGCTTGCGGGCCGCGGCGGCGAAGGTCTCGTAGGTGCCCTGGAGGATGCCCTGAGTGCCGATGTAGATCCAGCTTCCGGCGGTCATCTGGCCGTACATCATCAGGCCCAGCCGGTCCAGCCGGTCGAACTCCTCCCAGGTGGCCCAGCGGGGCACCAGGTTGGAGTTGGCGAGGATCACGCGGGGAGCCAGGGGCTGGGTCTTGAACACCCCCACCGCCCGGCCCGACTGCACCAAGAGGGTCTCGTCGTTCTCGAGGCGCTCGAGCACCTCCAGGATGCGCTGCAAGTCCCGATGGCTGCGGGCCGCCTTGCCGCGCCCGCCGTAGACGATGAGCTCCTCGGGGCGCTCGGCCACCTCGGGGTCGAGGTTGTTCAGGAGCATGCGCTTGGCGGCTTCCTGGATCCAGCCTTTGGCGGTTTTGGTGGAACCTCGGGGGGCTTTGTAGGTCATGGGCGTTCTCCTTGGGGTGTGAAGGTGTCTTCCAGGTAGTAGCGGTCCCCGCGCATCAGGTACTCGACCCAGGTCACGGGGGTCTGGAGGGTGTAGGTCACACGCTCCAGCCGCAGCCCCGGCGCCCCGGCGGGCTGGGCGAGCAGGGCGGCGACCTCGGGCTCGAGCGCCACGGCCTCGAGGCGCTGCCAGACCCTGGTCAGCGGCAGGCCCAGCGCGTGCACCAGGATGTCGTGGAGCGACTCGGCGGTGAGGTCGTGCTGCAGTACCGCGCCGCAGCGCGCGGCGTCGAGGTAGCGGGTCTCGAGGATCACCGGCTCCTCGTCCAGAAAGCGCAAACGCCGCACGCAGAGCGTATTGGGCGTGCCCAGCTTCTCGGCCACCTCGGCGGGGGCCCTGCGGGGCTCGGCCACGAGCACCTGGGTCCGGGGTATGGCCCCCTGCGCGGCGGCAAACTCGTAGAAGGGCCGCACCCGCAGGAAACCCTGGCTAAAGCGCCGCTCGGCGGGGAAGCTGCCCTTGCCCTGCTGCCTCGAGAGGTAGCCCTCCTGCTCGAGCTCCTGCAAGGCCCGCCGCGCGGTCATGCGGCTGACGCCGAAGCGCCTGGAGAGCTGGTTCTCCGAGAGGGGAAAAGCGGGCTGGGGCTTGGCGAGCTCGCGCAACACCGCTTCCTTGACCTGAAGGTACTTCATAAGGCAACCTCTTTCGACCCCGTAAACGGGTTTTCAGGGCATAAGGGTTACGGTTTAGCGCACCGGGGGTTTACGGGGACCCTTCACAAGTTGTATATACAACCTAGCGTGAAGCGAGGTCAAGCATGGTCGAACTGGATGCAGGTGTGAGCCTCGAGGACTTTGAGCGTGTGGTGTGTGGGGGTGAGCCCGTCGGGCTCACGCAGGCCGCGCGGGAACGGGTGGCGAAGTGTCGGGCCTTTGTGGATGAGCTGGTGGAGAAGGGGGAGCCGGTCTACGGCCTCAACACCGGCTTCGGCAAGCTGGCGACGGTGCGGATCGCGCCGCAGGACCTCAAGCGCTTGCAGCGCAACCTGCTCTTATCCCACGCCATCGGGGTGGGGGAACCCTTCGCGCCCGAGGTGGTGCGGGGGATGCTTCTGCTGCGGGTGCAGAGCCTGGCCATGGGCTACTCCGGGGTTCGAGCGGTGGTGCTCGACTACCTGGTGGAATTCCTCAACCGGGGTATCACCCCGGTGGTGCCCTCTCAGGGCTCGGTGGGGGCTTCGGGCGACCTGGCCCCCCTGGCCCACATGTGCCTGCCGCTGATCGGGGAGGGTGAGGTGGAGTACCAAGGGCAGGTGCGCCCGGCGGGCGAGGTGTTGCGCGAGGTGGGGTTAGAGCCCTTGGAGCTCGAGGCCAAGGAGGGTCTGGCCCTCATCAACGGCACCCAGGCCATGGCTTCGCTGCTGGCGCTGTTGCTCCTCGACAGCGCGACCTTGCTCAAGAGCGCCGACCTGGCCGCCGCCATGAGTGTCGAGGCCCTCAAGGCCAGCCACCGCCCCTTCGACGAGGCGGTGAGCCGCCTGCGCCCTCACCCCGGCATGGCCGCCACCAGCGCCAACGTGCGCAAGCTCCTGCAAGACTCCGAGATCATGCGCTCGCACCTCGACTGCGACAAGGTGCAAGACGCCTACAGCCTGCGTGCCGTCCCCCAGGTGCACGGGGCCAGCCGCGACGCCATCGCCCACGTGCGGGAGGTGGTGCTGCGCGAGATGAGGAGCGTCACCGATAACCCTTTGGTCCTCCCCGACGAGGCCCGCACCCTCTCAGCCGGCAATTTCCACGGCCAGCCCCTGGCCCTGGCCGCCGACTACGCCGGCATCGCCCTGGCCGAGCTCGCCAACATCTCCGAGCGCCGCATCGAGCAGATGCTCAACCCCTCGCTCTCGGGCCTCCCGGCCTTTTTGGCCGAGGGCAGCGGCCTCAACTCCGGCCTGATGATCAGCCAGTACACCGCCGCCGCCCTCGTCAGCGAGAACAAGGTGCTCGCCCACCCGGCCTCCGTGGACTCCATCCCCACCAGCGCCAACCAGGAGGACCACGTCTCGATGGGCACCCACGCCGCCCGCAAGGCCCGCGCCATCTACGAGAACGTGCTGTGGGTGCTGGCCATCGAGCTGGCCTCGGCGGCCCAGGCCCTCGACTTCCACGCGCCCTTGCGACCGGGCAAGGGCGTGGAGGCCATCTACCGGCGCATCCGGCAGGAGATCCCGCACCTGGGCAGCGACCGCTACCTCAAGCCCGAGCTCTCGCGCCTGCGGGAGCTGATCCGCTCGGGAGCATTGGTGCGGGTGGCGGAAGAGGTGGTGGGGGAGATGGTTTGAGGGGCGCAGGTCGTAACGTCAGATGCCCCGGCCCTCGGCGAGCCACGGGCTTCTAAGCTGAGTCGACGGCTTCCCCGGCCAGCTCGAGGATGCGCCTTGCGGCTTCCTCGCCCACCGGCATCACCGAGAGGCGGTTGCCGCGCCGGACCACCCACAGCTCGTCGGGGGTGAAGCTCTGGCGCAGGGTCTCGAGGCTCACCATGCGCCCGAAGCGCCGCACGAAGCCCACCTCCACCGTCCACCAACGGGGGTTCTCCGGCTGGGCGGCGGGGTCGTAGTACTCGCTGCGCGGGTCGAACTGGGTGGGGTCCACTACGCCGCTGCGCAGGACCCTGCACAGCCCCACGATGCCCGGCGGCTCGGTGCTGGAGTGGTAGAAGAAGGCCAGGTCGCCCGGCTGCATAGAGCGCAGGAAGTTGCGGGCCTGGTAGTTGCGTACCCCCTCCCAGAGGGTGGTCTGCTCGCGCTCGAGGTCGTCGATGCTGAAGGTGTCGGGTTCGGACTTCAACAGCCAGTACGCCATAATGCCAGTCTAATGTTGCCAAAGACGGGCCTAACCCGTTTCTTATGTAGGTAGCTACCCTGAGAGTATGAGAAAACTTTGGTTAGCATTCCCGCTGGCCCTCCTCCTCGCAGCCTGCACTATTACCATCGACATAAGCCAAGGCCGAATCCCTGGGCTGTATGTCAAGATTCTCGGTTATGAGACGGAGTATAAAGACAGCAAGGGGGGCTCGTACATCTGCGACAACACCTTCACCACCGGGCGCTACAACTTCCGCTTCGAGGGCGACCTCGACCGCTGGGAGTCGGTGTTCGTGGGCCAGACCACGGGCGAGCGCAGCACGGTGAGCACTTACGTGTACGGCGATAACACCTACGTCGAGGACCCGCCCGGCTACATCCAGGTCAACTTCGCCTTCGGCCCCGGGGCCGCACCCTACCTCGTCAGCGGCCAGCAGATGTCCAAGATCGTGGTGGTGCCCACGCCCAACATCATCGGCTACACCCAGCTCGAGCTCACCTTCTACAATTCGGCGGGCAACTCGGGCAAGGTGCTCCTCAAGGGCATCCCGGTCATCGACAACTGCCCCAACCCTTGAGCACACGGCTAGACTGAGGGGGTGAAGCTGCTAGCTCCCCTGCTCGAGCGCCTGAGCCCCCGCAAGGTCCTCACCGACCTGCCGCAACGACAGCTCTACCGTTACGACGCCATCGCCGTCGGGGAGACCCCAGCGGCGGTCGTGCTACCCGAGACCACCCAGGACGTGGTGGAGGTGGTGCGCTTCGCCCGGGCGGCGGGCCTGCCCGTGGTGGCGCGGGGGGCGGCCAGCGGGTTATCGGGCGGGGCGGTGCCGGTGCGGGAGAGCATCGTCGTCGCTTTTACCCGCATGACCCGCCTCGAGCTCGACCCCATTCGCCGCATCGCCATCGCCCAGCCGGGGGTGGTCACGGCCTGGATCAGCGAGCGGGCTAAGCCCCACGGGCTGTACTACCCACCCGACCCGGCCTCCTTCCGCACCAGCACCCTCGGGGGAAACCTGGCCGAGAACGCCGGGGGCCCGATGTGCTTCAAGCGCGGTGTGACCGGCGATTACGTGCGCGAGCTCGAGTTTGTGGATGCCGAGGGCGAGGTGCACCGCCTTGGCCGCGAGGCCTACGACCTGCCGGGTCTGCTCATCGGCAGCGAGGGTACGCTGGGCCTCATCACCGAAGCCACGCTGAGACTCGAGCCCCTCCCCAAGCACACCCGCACCCTCATGGCCCACTTCGCCGAGGTGGGGCAGGCCGCCGAGGCCGTTTCCAAGGCCATTGCGGCGGGGGCGGTACCCTCGAGGCTGGAGTTCATGGACCAAGGCTGCATCCGCGCGGTCGAGGACTACCTGCACCTGGGCTTACCGCTGGACGCGGCGGCATTGCTGCTCGTGGACACCGACGGCGACGACCCCGAGGTGGTGGCGGAGGAGTTGGAGTGGGTGGCCCAGGCCTGCCGGGCCGCGGGCGGGGTGGTGCGCTTGGCGAACAGCCCGGCGGAAGCCGAGGGGCTGTGGAAGGCGCGGCGCTCGGTGTCTCCGGCCATTGGGCGCATCCGCTCCAAGCGCATGAACGAGGACATCGCCGTGCCGCGCTCGAGCCTCCCCGCCGTGGTGCGCGAGATCGAAGCCCTGGGCAAGCAGTACGGGCTCCCGCTGGTGCAGTTCGGCCACATCGGCGACGGCAACCTCCACCCCAACATCCTCTACGACCCCAAGACCGACCCCGAGGAGCGGGTGTGGGAGCTGGCCCACGAGGTCGCGCGGGTGGCGCTGCGCCACGGTGGGGTGCTCTCGGGCGAGCACGGCATCGGCCTGATGAAGCGCGAGTTCATGCGCGAGGCGACGGACCCACAGACCCTGGCCATCCTCTGGGACGTCAAGCGCCGCCTGGACCCCGAGGGGCGTCTGAACCCCGGGAAAGTCCTTCCGGAGTAGGGGAGGATCCTGGAACCATGCTCAATTGGTTGTTGGCTGCCCTCGACCTGCTGCTCCTGCTCGGTCTGTGGGGGTATGGCCTGCTGGCCTATGAAAAGCTCCCCGAGCGGATTCCCACCCACTTCGACCTTCAGGGCAATGCGCTGGCGTGGGGGCCAAAGTCGAGCCTGCTCCAAGTTCTCCTTATCTTTAGCGGACTCACCGCTTTGATCCTTGCCCTTTCGGCCCTGACCTTGCGGGATGCCCGCCTCACCTGGCTGAAGGTCCCGCACAAGGACCGGCTGCTCCGCCTCCCCCCGGCGGCCCGGCGGGAGGCGCTTTCGGTGGTGTGGGGCTTCTTGTGGGCGCTGCTGTTGGGGGTGCTGCTCGTGGCCTGGCTGATCAGCTGGATGATAGCCCGCTACGCCCACGGCACCCCGTTGCCGGGCGGCTTGGTGATCGCCGGGGAGGTGCTCATCCTCGCCTATGTTGGGATCCTCACGGGTCTTCTGGGGCGCAGCTTACGGGGGGTGCTCGAGCGGCTCGAGGACAGGATCAGCGGGGAAAAGCCCAGGTGACCCGGCGTGGCGTTTGGCTATCGGCACCCCGCCATCACCGCAACCGGTAGCCGATGTTCTCCAGGATTCGCCGGGCCGCCTCGCGTTCTTCGGCCGTGGCGAAGCCCATGCGGATGGCCCCACCCTCGTCGCGGATGGCCAGCACCTCGAACTGCTTGATGTTGATGTAGGCGTCGCCCAGGGCGTTGGAGATCTTGGCGATCTGGCCGGGCTTGTCGGGCACCTGCACCACCAGCTCGTGCAGGGTGGGGAGCAGGCTGCGCTTGACGATGGGCAGCGAGTCGCGGGTGCGCTTGGCGGCTTGGGCGGCCTCGAGCAATTCCTCGGGGCGCTCGAGCAGCTGCTCGAGTTCGGCCAGCACCGCCCTGAGCTCCTCCACCGCCTCGCGCAAGGCTTCGCGGTTCTCCACCACCATGTCGCGGCTCATGCGCGGGGAGCCCGAGGCCACGCGGGTCAGGTCGCGGAAGCCCCCGGCGGCCAGGAACATCAGCAGCTCCTGGTGCTCGTCGCGGGCTACCATGCGGTTGAGGGCCACCGCCAGCAGGTAGGGGAGGTGGGAGATGCGGGCCACCAGGCGGTCGTGGAGGGTGGGGGGGATCTCGAGCGGATAGGCGCCGAGCTCCTTGACCAGGCGGCGGATATGCTCAAGGGCTTGGGGCGGTGTCTCGGGCGTGGGGGTGATGACCCACACCGCGTTTTGCAGCAGGCCCGCGTGGGCTGCTTCCACCCCGGCCTTCTCGCTGCCGGCCATGGGGTGGCTGCCCACGAAGTTGGGTAGCACCTCCGCAAGCGCCTGCACCACCGGCCCTTTGACGCTGCCCACGTCGGTCCAGAGGCTGTCGGGGCGGGCGAAGGGGGCGAGCTGCCGGCCCACCTCGGTGAGCACGCCCACCGGCGCGGCCAGCACGCCTAGGTCCAGCTCGCCGACCCAGCTTCCCGGCGCGGTGTGCACCCTGTCGGCCACGCCCAGGGCGAGGGCGTCCTCGAGGGCCGAGGGGTCGGGGTCGTAGGCGTGAACCTCGTTGGCCAGGAAGCGCTCGCGCAGGCCCAGCGCCACGCTGCCCCCCAGCAGGCCGATGCCGAAGATGCCGACCTTGTCGAAGAGGGGTTTCATGGCGACGTCCTACGCCGTACGTCCTATGCCGTAGACAGACGCGGAAGGTTCAAAAGGTGCCGTGGGGCTCATGGAAGGGCAGTTTACCCGCGCCCTTCGGGCTCAGGCAAGCTCGAGACCGCCCACCATCTGTTTGCCCACCGCGGGCAAGATGGCCCGGACTTTCTTCATCAGCAGAGCGAACTCGTGCTCGTGGAGCTGCTGGGCTGCGTCGGAGAGGGCTTTTTCGGGTTCGGGGTGGGTCTCGACGATGATCCCGTCGGCTCCGGCAGCCACCCCGGCCAGGGCCAGCGGGATCACGTAGTCGCGCTTGCCCGCGGCGTGGGAGGGGTCGATCCACACCGGCAGGTGGGTCAAGGACTTGAGCACCGGTACCGCCGAGACGTCGAGGGTGAAGCGGGTGGCCTTCTCGAAGGTGCGGATGCCGCGCTCGACGAGGATGACCTTGAGGTTGCCCCTCGAGAGCACGTACTCGGCGCTCATGAGGAATTCCTCGAGCGTCATGCTCATGCCGCGCTTGAGCATCACCGGCTTGTTGGTCTCGCCCACCGCCTGCAAGAGCGCGAAGTTTTGGGCATTGCGCGCGCCGATCTGGAGCATGTCGGCGTGATGGGCCACCAGCTCGACCTGCTCGGGGGAGAGCACCTCGGTCACGATGGGCAGGCCGGTCTCGGTGCGGGCTTCGACCAGCAGCTCGAGCCCTTCGCGGCCCATGCCCTGGTAGGAGTAGGGGGAGGTGCGGGGCTTGAAGGCTCCGCCGCGCAGCATCTGGGCGCCGTGGCGCTTGACGAAGCGGGCGGCGGTGAGGATCTGCTCGCGCGACTCCACGCCGCAGGGCCCGGCGGCGACCATGAAGGCGTTGCCGCCGGTGGAGCCGGTGGGCCAGGAGATCACCGAGGGCTTGGGCTGGACCTCGAGGCTGGCGAGCTTGTAGGGCTTGCTGATGGGGATCACTTCGGCTACCTCCGGCAAGGCCCTAAAGTGCTCGAGCAATTCGGGCGTAGGGCCTTTGCCGATGGCCCCGATCAGCGTCGTGGAATCGCCCTCCGAGACATGGGGCCGGTAGCCCACCCGCCGGACTTCCGCGACGATGCTCTCGATCTCTGCCTGCCCTGCGCCGTGCTTGAGGATGATCAGCATGCCTTCCCTCCTTGAGATTCGGACTGGGGATGCAAAAAAACCTCCGGGGGTGGTCCCCGGAGGTGCGTTTGCAAGCCCAATGTGCTATGCCGACCTCACGGGGACCGTAGGCCAATAAAAGTACCCGAAGAAGCGGGCACTGGCTTTGGCGACCCCGTGCGTCTGCATATGCCCAGGAGTTTAAGGGCCTCTGGATCCCCTGTCAATACGCTCGTGGGGCTTGTGGGCGGGCACGACCCCAGATCTCGGCTATCGGCTATCTTCCCGAACCGGCACGATCGCCAGCGTGCAGCGGGAGACGCAGACTAAGCGGGATCGCTCATCGCGGATTTCGATGTTCCAGACGTGAGTGGTGCGGCCTTTATGCAGGGGAGTGGCTGTGGCGGTGACCCTACCGGAGCGCATGGAGCGCAGATGGTTGGCGTTGATCTCGAGGCCGAAGGAGGTGTATCCGTCGGGGGCGGCCAGGTATGCGCCGATACTGGCGACGGTTTCGGCCAGGGCTACCGAGGCGCCGCCGTGCAGGAAGCCGAAGGGCTGGTGGTGGCGGGGGGTGACTTCCATATGGGCCACTACCCGATCGGGGCTGGCTTCCGTCACCTGGATGCCGAGGGTGTTCAAGAGGGTTT
The DNA here is from genome assembly GCF_000373205.1 of Calidithermus timidus DSM 17022. Lineage (NCBI taxonomy): Bacteria > Thermotogati > Deinococcota > Deinococci > Thermales > Thermaceae > Calidithermus > Calidithermus timidus. The sequence continues at coordinate 246,045 of NZ_KB890687.1, read as the reverse complement.
CACGGGAGAACTGCGAAGGGTCGATGTGGGGCATGGCGCCAATGTACGCTTGCCGCGCACGGACAGACTGGATGGGCAGGCGCATTTGGCTGGACCGTGGCGTGCCAAGATTAGGCCTGTGGAAACGGTCGTCCTGTTGCCCGGCCTGCTGACCCCTCCAGCCGGCTTTCGCTCGCTGAGGGAGGGTCTGAAGGGCTTCGGCTGCCTCGAGCTCACTCCCCACCCCACGCCCTCCGAGCAACTCGAGGCCTGGCGCGCCGAGCTTCCCCCTGCAGCCCATATCGTCGCTTTTGCCGAGGCGAGCTGGGCCGGGGTGCAACTCGCAGCCCAAAGCCAAGCCAGGAGCCTGAGCTTGCTGAGCCCCATTCTCCGGGTGGACGCCGCGCTTCGCGCACGCCTGGATGCGCTCGAGGAGGCCCGGCGATGGGGCCTGGAAGCCTTCGTCGCGGCGGCTAAGCCCTGGCTCTTTGGGCCGGTGTTGCTCGAGCACGGCCAGGAGGCCATCGCGGCCTGGGCCGAGGGGTTGCGCGAGGGCGACCTCGCGCGCTGGCTACAGGCCATGCCCACCCTGCCCGACGGGCGCAGGGCTTTGCGCCTGCTGCGCTGCCCGGTGCTCGTGGTCATCGGGGCTGAGGACGTGTTTACCCCCAGCCGCTATGCCCAGGAGGTGCTGGGGTGGGTGCCCGAGCAGCGGGCCATGCGGGTGAGCCTCGAGGCCAGCGGCCACCTGGCTCCCTGGGAGAACCCCGGCGAGGCGCTGGCCGTGATTTCGGCCTTTTTGCACGACGCTGAGGCCTTCTTGCAGGGGCCACCGAGCTGGCACGACGGCCTGGACGAGCTGCCGGTACTGTAGCTCACCCCGCGCTCCCACCCCACACCCCCAGCACCCTGAGCCCGGACGAGGCCGATCCCAAGCGCCCGCCTCGCAACCGGGTCTGGCTGCGCACCGGGTTGGCGGTGTCCTGGGGCCTCGACCCGCAGGACTCCGACCCGCTCGAGGTCTTGCCCCTGCCCGCCGTAGAGGTGGTGCTCGAGGGGGTGCGCCGGATGGGGTTCCGCCTGGTGGGTGTGCGCAACGCCACCCAGATCATGCTTCGGGGGGCCTGGTTGAGCCTGCCCTTCCCAGTGGTGCAGACTTTTACCTTCGTCCCCACGACCGGCTATATAGGCCGCTTGGACAAGCTCGAGCTGACCCTCGCCAACATCGCCGAGGAACTGGAGTTCGTCCTCCAGCTCGACCGCAGCACCGCCGGCCTCGACGAGTCCACCCAACGCCTGCGCTTTCCCGCCGATGCAGGCGATCCCGAGCAGGTGCGCCAGCGCCTGGGGGAAGTGCTCGAGCAGGCGGGGGTTTGATCGGCAGGAGGACGATAAGAGCGCCACTCTTCATGCACCTCCCGCTGGCGGCTGACGCCACGAAGCGTTACTCCTCCAGCTCCTCTACCTCCTCCGCGTTCTCCGGGTTGCGCTTCATCACCTCGCGCAGCACGGTGGTGGCGTAGGCGCCCTTGGGCAGGAAGAAGCTGACCCATAGCCCTTCAGGGGTGGGCTCGAGCGCCCACTCTTGCAAGGGGAAACGAATCCAACGGCGGTCGCCCTTGCGCGCGGCGAACTGCTCGCGCTTCAGCCCGTAGCGAGCCAGGATGCGCTCCTCGAAGGCACGGGCTTCGCCTTCGGCCTCGCGGTACTTCTTGCCGTAGAGCGGCCCGGTGGCGCTGATCTCGAAGCGCTGGACCCTGGGGTTTTCAGCCTCGGGGTCCTGCACCACGAACTCCCCGCCGCTGTCGTGCTTCTTGGCCACGTCCCCCTGGATTACCCGCTCGAAGATTTCCTCCTTCAGTCGCTCGGCCAGCCAGTCGTTGAACAGCAGGCTTTGCAAGCTGCCGATGAGGAAGCGCTTGAGCCAGGGGTGGCCGCGCCCTTTGCCCTTGGTCACCAGCTCGTAGCCCCGCTGCGGGTTCTGCCCCCCGATGCCGAAGCGCTGAGGGCCATAGTAGTTGGGGACGCCGTGGCGCTCGAGCCGCTCCAACACGCTTCGGACGTTGGCTATGTCGGGCGGCGTGCTCGTGCGGATGAGGATGCGAAAGCGGTTGCCCCTGAGGTGCCCCACCCGCAGCTTGTTGCCGTGAACGCCGGTTTGGAGGATGCGTACTCCGGGTAGACTTTCCAGCCCATCCAGGCGTTCGGCGGCCCGCAGGGGTATGCTGAACCACTGGCGGGTGAGGGCGTGCTTGTCCTTTAGCCCGGCCACCCCGATGGAAGCCTCGTTGATGCGCAACTCGTCGCGCAGGAACTCGAAGACCGCGCGGGTGGTGAGGCCCTGCTTCTCGAGCAGGAAATAGAAGTGCTCACCCTCGCCGCTGGGGGTGTAGGCGGGCACTTCGGTCACCTGAAAGTCGGCGGGCTCGGTACGGATGCGCCCCTCGAGGCCCGGCAGATCCTGGGTCAGGTAGGGGTAGCGGTCGAAGTCGAAGCGCAGCTCCATGCTCAGTTGCAATCGTATAGCCTTATGCCCAGGATGACCGAGTTGCTCGAACACCTGCGACACAGCCTAAAGCCCCTTCCCCAGGAAGCCTTGTTGGTGGCGGCGGTGTCGGGTGGGGGAGACTCGGTGGCCCTGCTGCACCTGCTGCACGCTCTGGGCCGGAGGGTGGTGGTGGCGCACCTCGACCACGCCCTGCGCCCGGAGTCGGCGCAGGAGGCCGCCTGGGTCGCGGCGCTGGCGGCTCGCTTGGGGATGGTCTTTGAGAGCGAGCGCGTGGAGGTGGCCGAGGTGGCCCGGCGCAGGCGGCGCAACCTCGAGGCCACCGCCCGCGAGCTGCGCTACGCCTTCTTGGCCCGCGTCGCCAAAAAGCACCGCGCCGCCGCCGTCCTCACCGCCCACACCCAAGACGACCAGGCCGAGACCCTGTTGTGGCAGCTCGCTCGAGGCACCGGCCGGGCCACGGGGATTCGCCAGCGTCAGGGCAAGGTGCTGCGTCCCCTGCTGGGCTTCAGCCGCCAGGAGCTGCGCGGCTACCTGCGGGCGCTGGGGGAAAACTGGCTCGAGGACCCCACCAACCTGGACACCGCCCTCGAGCGCAACTACCTGCGGCAGGAGGTGTTGCCGCGCTTAGAGGCCCGCTTCCCGCAGAGCAGGGCCCACCTCGCGCAGTTTGCCCTGCTGCGCCAAGCTGAGGACGAGGCCCTGGAGGCTCAGGCTGCTGCCCGCCTGCTCCCTGACCCCCGTTGGCCGGTAGCGGCCTTCCGGGTGGCCCCGCTGCTCAAGACCTCGCCGGTGCTGCGGGCTAGGGCGCTGCGGCAGGTGCTCGAGCGGCTGTCCATCCGGCCCGAGGGGCGGCTGGTCGAGGCCCTCGAGCGCGCCCTCCAGGGCCAGCCCCAGGGGTTGCCGGGAGGCTGGCTGGCCCGCCGGGTCGAGGGCAGCCTCTTCCTGATCCCGCCCTCGCCCGTCATGCCGCTTCCGCCTGGCTTCCGCGCCGCCCGGCCCGGCGATTACCTCCAGCGACCCTATGGCAGGAAGCGGCTGGTGGAGTTCCTGGCCGAGCGGGGCGTACCGCCCGAACTCAAGCGGGTCTGGCCGGTGCGGGCGGAGGGTTCGCGGGTGGAAGAGGTGGGGGGGCTCGAGCCCGCCGGCGAGGAGCAGCGCTGGATGGCGGAAGCGCTGCGACTGGCGCGGGAGGCGGGGGAGCGGGGCGAAGTGCCCATCGCGGCCATCCTGGTTCAGGAGGGCGAGCAGCTCTCGGCGGCGCCCAACCGGGTTGAGGAACTGCAAAACGCCACAGCGCACGCCGAGTTGCTGGCCCTGCGCTCGGCCAGCAAGCATAAGGGGAAGGTGCTGCCCGGAAGCACCCTCTACGTTACCCTCGAGCCCTGCTTGATGTGCTACGGCGCGATCCTCGAGGCTCAGGTCTCGAGGGTGGTCTACGGCAGCGAAAACCTCAAGGCCGGAGCCTTCACCGTGCACGGCGTTCGCCCCGCCATGCGCTGGGAGGGAGGGTGGCTCGAGCGCGGGTGCTCGAGGTTGCTCAGGGGCTTCTTCGCCCGCCTGCGAGGACAGTATCTTGACGAGGGCGAGAGCGAACCCTAAAGTTGAAAGGCGGCCCGGTCTGGAGGGGTGCCAGAGTGGTTGAATGGGCCGGTCTCGAAAACCGGTATATCCCTTGCGGGGTATCGAGGGTTCGAATCCCTCCCCCTCCGCCAACGAGGCAAAGTCTCCCCCGGTTTTGGCCGGGGGAGGTTGCTCTGTACCCCTACCCTGCCGGTGGGGCTCTCTTGTTCTGCCTCCATCCGCTGCTATCAATAGACAAAGTCGAACTTGGGCAGCCGTCCAGTCTTGTGGTACGCTCTAGGAGCGCACCGCCCATGATTGAGGTGACAACGCAATCCGAAGCGCCTGTTTTTACCATCGTTGGCCAGCCTTCACCTAATCTGGCGGGCCTGCTTCCTGCCCTCAAAGCGGTGTTTGAAGCCCACGGTTACCGCTATGAGGAAGCTCCGGAATTCCCGCGCCTGGTGCTCAATTGCATTACCCCCACATCCCCTAAACCCTACCGGCGTAAGGCTCAAGGCACGCTGGTGGTTTCGTTTTTGGAACTCTCGTCCATTCCCAGCGAGCCCATCTCTGCTTTGTATCCCTATCTGGTCAGGGCGCTATCCAATCAGCTGGTGGTTCTTACCCCTGATCAGCGTGCCCACTTTCTCACCCTCGAGCTAGGCTACTATCTCGAGCCCGGCGGGCCGGACTTTGTCGAGCGCCTTTACCGGCGTATCCAGCCCATTGCTTCCAGTGTGCTGGTGGTCAATAACCGCTTTGAGGCCGACCTCGAGCCCGAACTTTGGCAAGGCGATGCTGGCACCCAGGCCCTGAGCTGGGCCGGGGCCAAGCTGGCCGAGTGGGATTTGCTCCCGGCTCCGTTCCCCCTGGAGGAGATTCTCTCCCCCGAAGACCTCCGCCATATCAAGCGTCTTTACGGCATCGGAGGGCTTTCTTATGGCAATCTTTCGGTTCGCAAAGATGCCCGGCGCTTCTGGATGTCGGCTTCCGGGGTGGACAAGAGCCGCATGCGCGAGGTGGGCCGCGACTTCTTGTTGGTCAAAGGCTATGACCCCCAGACCAACGACATCGTGCTTTCGGTACCGCCTGGGGTGACGCCCCGGCGCGTCTCGGTGGATGCGATTGAACACTGGATGATCTACCGCGAACACCCCGCGGTGGGGGCCATCATTCACGTCCACGCCTGGATGGACGAAGCTCCATCTACCCAGTTCAACTACCCGTGTGGCTCGTATCAACTGGCTGAAGCCGTAGCCGAGAAAGTGCGCGAAGCCCCCGATCCCAGTCGGGCCGTGGTGGGTCTGAAAAACCATGGCCTGACCCTGACCGGGCCAACCCTGGAGGACATCTTCTCGCGCATCGAAGGCCGGCTGCTCAAGCAGGTGCCCATGAGCTAAGGGGCGCCCCCAGGACCGTCCGATGTCTCCGACCTCCCCCCACCAAGCCACCCGACCGTGAAGGCATTGACCTACTGGCCCTCCATCCCGCGCTTTTTGATGGCGCGGGTGTTGGGCAAGCGTTACCCGGTACGACTCTTGCCGCTGCGCCTAGACCACCTTCCCGAACCCGAGCCACGGCCAGGGTTTGAGCAACTCCGGGTACGGCTCAGCGGAATCTGCGGCTCCGACCTGGCGCTGTTGTATGGCAAAAACTCTCCTGCGCTCTCGCCTTTTTTCTCCTTTCCGGCGGTGTTGGGTCATGAGATCGTGGCCGAGTTGGGGGGGGTGCGGGTGGTGGTCAACCCTTTGCTGAGCTGCCTCGAGCGCAATCTTCCGCCGTGTCCGGCCTGTGGTCGCGGCGACGATCACCTGTGCCAGAATGTCTGCGAAGGGAATTTATCGCCGGGAATGGTGGGCTTTTGCCGTGACCTCGCGGGGGGGTGGGCCGAGCGGATTCTGGTGCACCGCGGGCGCATTCATCCCCTCCCCGAGGACATAGCTGACCGGCGGGCCGTGCTTGCCGAACCCCTGGCGGTGGTGCTGCGGGGCATCCAGCGGAGCCTGGCTACGAACTGGCCCCGGGAAATCCTGGTCATTGGGGCTGGAACCATCGGCCTGCTGGCCATCAAGACCATCCGGCTGCTGGGCTTTGCCGGACCCCTCCACGCCGTAGTCCGCCGGGCAAGGCAAGCCGAGTTGGCCAGAGCATTGGGTGCGACCCACCTTCACCCTTCGACCACAGCGGCGCAGGCCTTCGCCGGGGCCAAGCGCTACAGGGGTGTGTTCAACTCGACCTCCTGGCGTGGGGGTTTTGCTGCGGTGGTCGAAGCTTCGGGCAACCCCTCGGCCTTGCAAGAGGCCAGTTGGGCGGTAGAGGAAGGGGGGCGGGTATTGCTATTGGGCGCACCGGGCCAGGCCCTCCACGACTTCTCCCCCTATTGGTTCCGCGACATAAGGCTATTTGGAAGCTATACCTATAACCGCGAAGAATTTGCTCAGGCTGTGCAGTTGTTACCACAGGCCGAAGGCATCGAAGCGCTCGTAGGCCCACCGTATGCCCTCGAGGCCTGGCCACAGGCCATCGAAGCCGCAAGCCACCGCAAGGGTGTGAAGGTGGTGTTCAAACCGCAATAGGGTGTTTCTGCGCCTGCGCTATGATCCCCTCACCCCATCCCCATCAAGGCCCCCTGACCTGCGGGGAGTCCAGGCCCTTGCGCCTCATCTCGCCCCAGACTCCCCGCTTGCGCCAGACCTGGAAGCTGGCCACGAAGCGCTCGAGGGCCAGCAGTTGCCGGTAGCCCAGTACCCATGCCCTTCACCGCCTACCTGCCGATCCCGAGCGTATCGGTCAGGTGGTTGGCAACCTGCTTTCCAACGCCTTCAAGTTCACGCCAAGAAAGGGTCGGGTCACTTTGAGCGCGGGGTGAGCAGCTCGATGGGATGGAGCAGGTGCTCCAGGCACTCCCTGTAATTAACTCCCCGGCGGTAATCTTCGGCTAAGTCGGCCACGCTGACCTGGCTCAAAGTCTCCAACACCGCGTCGCGCACCCGCAGCCAGACCTGGCTTCGAGCGTGGCAACGGGCCTCTTCCACGCAGGCCTTGGGCCAGTTCAGGCTCACGCAGGCCAGGGGGGCGATGGGCCCGTCGATGGCGCGCATCACGTCGCGCAGGTTGATCTCCTCGGGAGATCTGGGCAGCGCATAGCCCCCCCCAATGCCCTTTTTGGAGATTACCAGCCCGTGCCCCACCAAAACGGCCAGGATTCGCACCAGGTAGGTTCGCTTCACCCCTGTAGCCCGGCTGAGCTCTTCGCTGCCCACGAAGCGCTCGAGCGGCTGGGTGCCCAAGTAGCCCAGTGCCTTGAAGGCGTAGATGTCGGTAGCAGAAAGCCGCATGGTAGTAGTTTACGTCTTTTGTAATCTGTGTTAGCTTAGGACTGGACTCGTTGGCCTACGATTGCTTCCTGGCGATTGACGAGCCCGGTTCAGCTTCAAAAACGCAATAGGAGGAATGGGTATGAGTTACGCCAACCCCGATGTTCTGGTCTCGACCGATTGGGTGCTCGAGCACCATAACGATCCCAATTTGCGCATCCTCGAGGTGGACGAAGACATCCTTCTCTACGACACCGGCCACGTCCCTGGGGCGCAAAAGATCGACTGGCAGGCGGATTTCTGGGACCCGGTGATTCGGGAGTTCATCGGCCCCGACGAGTTCGCGGCGCTGATGGAGCGCCTGGGGATTTCCAACGACACCACCGTGGTGCTCTACGGCGACAAGAACAACTGGTGGGCGGCCTACGCCTTCTGGTTCATGAGCTACAACGGCCACAAGAACCTCAAGCTGATGAACGGGGGCCGCATCAAGTGGACCCAGGAGAACAAGCCCCTCTCCACCGACAAACCCACCTACCCTAAAGGAAGCTACCGCGTACAGTACCGCGACGAGAGCCTGCGGGCCTATAAGGACGAGGTGATCAAGTTCTTGCTGAAGGTCAAGGAGGGCAAGGGGGCTTTGGTGGACGTGCGCAGCGTGCCAGAGTACGTGGGGGAGAAGACCCACATGCCCGAGTACCCACAAGAAGGGGTGTTGCGCGGGGGGCACATCCCAGGGGCCAAGAGCATCCCCTGGGCCCAGACCGTAAACCCCGATGGCACCTTCAAATCGGCAGAGGAACTGCGCGCGCTCTACGAGTCCAAGGGCGTGACGAAGGACAAGGACATCATCGCCTACTGCCGCATCGCCGAGCGCTCGTCGCATAGCTGGTTCGTGCTCAAGCACCTGCTGGGCTATCCGCACGTGAAGAACTACGACGGGAGCTGGACGGAGTGGGGCAACAGCGTGGGCGTGCCCATCGCCAAGGGGCCGGAGGAGTAGGCGCCTGGCTGCTGGGGGCGCACCGCGGTGCGCCCCTATGCTTTTTTCAGGGCTCGGAGGCCGCCTTCGAGGTTGTAGACCTGCTCGTAACCGGCGGCCTCGAGGTAGAGCCCGGCCAGCTCGCTCATGGCCCCCCGCTCGCAGACGAGCAGGATTGGGCGGTCTTTGGGCAGGTGGTGATCGCCATGCTGGATGGCTCTTGCCGGCAGGTGAATGGCCCCCTCGAGGCTGCCCCGTGCGTACTCGGCTTCGGGCCGCACGTCCACGATGAGGGGGTTTTCCCGGAGGAAGCTCTCGAGCATTTCGGCTTTGAGGGTGCGCATGCTTTTAGGATAGCGCGGGGTGTATGGGAGGGTCGCACGCTACTTTATGCTTGAATTTGGTATCTTTATTCGGGTAGCATGGGCGCTTGGAGCCTCGAGCCGCCCGGAGGTGGTAGGCTCTTGGCTTGGAGGCTGAAGGAGCGCGATGCCAGCACGTACGGACATCAAGAAAATCCTGATCATCGGGTCTGGCCCCATCACCATCGGCCAGGCGGCGGAATTCGATTACTCGGGGACCCAGGCCCTCAAGGCCTTGCGCTCGGTGGGGTATGACGTGGTGCTGGTCAACTCTAACCCGGCTACCATCATGACCGACCCCGAGCTGGCCGAGGGTACCTACCTCGAGCCCCTCACCATCGAGTTCCTGGAGAAAATCATCGCCAAGGAGCGGCCCGACGCCCTACTGCCTACCCTGGGCGGCCAGACCGCGCTCAACCTGGCGATGCAGCTTTACGAGCAGGGGATCCTCGAGAAATACGGCGTCGAGCTCATCGGGGCCAACGCGGCGGCCATCAAGAAGGGTGAGGACCGCGAGGAGTTCCAGCGGGCCATGCTCAAGATTGGGCTCGACGTGCCACGCGGCAAGATGGTGACGAGCCTCGAGGAGGGCCTGGAGTTCGCCCGCAGCGTCACGGGCTACCCGGTGGTGGTGCGCCCGAGCTTTACCCTGGGCGGCACGGGGGGCGGCATCGCCGCCGACGAGGCCGAGTTCGTCGAGATCTTGAGCCGGGGGCTCTCGCTCTCGCCCACCCACTCGGCCTTGGTGGAGGAGAGCATCGTGGGCTGGAAGGAGTTCGAGCTCGAGGTCATGCGCGACCACAACGACACGGTGGTCATCATCACCTCCATCGAGAACGTCGATCCCATGGGCGTGCACACCGGCGACTCCATCACCGTTGCCCCGGCCCAGACCCTCTCCGACGTCGAGTACCAGAAGATGCGCGACGCGGCGCAGGCCATCATCCGCGAGATCGGGGTGGAGACGGGCGGCTCGAACATCCAGTTCGCCATCGACCCCAAGAGCGGGCGCATGATCGTCATCGAGATGAACCCCCGCGTCTCGCGCTCCTCGGCGCTGGCCTCCAAGGCCACCGGCTTCCCCATCGCCAAGATCGCCGCGCTGCTGGCGGTGGGCTACCGGCTCGACGAACTGCCCAACGACATCACCCAGAAGACCCCCGCCTCCTTCGAGCCCAGCATCGACTACGTGGTGGTCAAGATTCCCCGCTTCGCCTTCGAGAAGTTCAGCACCCTGCCCAACGTGCACGGCGGCTTCTCCGACCGGCTGGGCACCCAGATGAAGAGCGTGGGGGAGGTCATGGCCATCGGCCGTACCTTCAAGGAAGCCTTTGGTAAGGCGCTGCGCAGCCTCGAGGCCGATGTGCGCGCGGAGTTCGCCCACCTCACCGACGCCGAGCTCTTCGCTAGGCTCCACCCCAGCCCCACGCGAATTTATGCAGTGCTCGAGCTGCTGCGTCGGGGGACGAGTATCGACGAGCTCTACCAGGCCACCCGCATCGAGCGCTGGTTTTTGCACCAGTTCGAGGAGGTCGTGCAGGCCGAGCGCGCGCTGGGGAAGGGGGAGTGGCGGCTTTCCGACCGCGAGGACTGGCGCTACGCCAAGGGGTTGGGCCTTTCCGACGCCCGCATCGGCGAGCTGGTGGGTGTCTCGGAGGCGGTAGCCCGCAGGGAGCGCTTGGCGGCGGGGGCTAAGCCGGTTTACAAGACCGTGGATACTTGTGCCGCCGAGTTCGAGGCCTACACGCCCTATCACTACTCGGCCTACGAGCTCGAGGACGAGGTGCGCGCCACCGACAAGCCCAAAGTGGTGATCCTGGGCTCGGGTCCCATCCGCATCGGGCAGGGCGTCGAGTTCGACTACGCCACCGTGCATGCGGTGTGGGCGCTGCGCGAGGCCGTGATACCGCCTGAGCGGCCCGGCGAGGCCGGGGCACAGGGCTACGAGACCATCATGGTCAACTCCAACCCCGAGACCGTGAGCACCGACTACGACACCGCCGACCGGCTCTACTTCGAGCCCCTGACGCTGGAGGACGTGCTCAACCTCACCGAGCACGAGCGCCCCCTCGGGGTCATCGCTACGTTGGGCGGACAGACCCCGCTCAAGTTGGCCAGGAAGCTCTCCGAGGCCGGGGTGCGGCTGCTGGGTACTTCGTGGGAAGCCATCCACAAGGCCGAAGACCGCGCCGAGTTCAACGCCCTGTGCGCCGAGCTGGGCATTCCCCAGCCCAAGGGCGCGGTGGCCCGCACTCCCGACGAAGCCCTTCGGCTGGCCGAGCAGATCGGCTACCCGCTGATGGCCCGGCCCTCCTACGTGCTGGGCGGACGGGCCATGCAGGTGGTGCGGAGCCCCGAGGAGCTGCAGTGGTACTTGAGCGGCATCTACGCCGCGCTCGCCGAGCACCCTTCGATCTTGCTGGACCAGTACCTCGAGGGCGCCCTCGAGCTCGACGTGGACGCGTTGTGCGACGGAAGCCGGGTGGTGGTGGCGGGCGTCATGGAGCACATCGAGCGGGCCGGGGTGCACTCCGGCGACTCGGCCACCGTGCTGCCGCCCATTAGCCTCACGGCGGAGCAGCTCGAGACCGTCAAGGCCTACACCCGCAAGCTGGCCTTGGCGCTGGGGGTGCGGGGGCTCGTCAACGTGCAGTACGCCCTCAAGGACGGGGTGGTCTACATCCTCGAGGCCAACCCCCGCGCCTCGCGCACGGTGCCCTTCGTCTCCAAGGCCATCGGCCACCCGCTGGCCAAGTACGCTGCGCTCATCGCGGTGGGCAAGACCCTGGGCGAGCTGGGCTTCACCCAAGACCCCACCCCCGATTTCTACTCGGTCAAGGAGGTGCTCATCCCCTGGCTCAAGTTCCCCGGCGTGATCCCGGTGCTCGGCCCCGAGATGCGCTCGACGGGCGAGAGCATGGGCATCGACGCCGACCCCTACTTGGCCTACTACCGTGCCGAGCTGGGGGTGGGCCAGAAGCTGCCCCTCTCGGGCAGGGTTCGCCTGATTGGCGCACCGGCCCTCGAGGCGGAGTGGCGCGCGGCAGGTTTCGAACTCTCCGAGGGCGACTACGACCTCCTGATCTCGCTGGAACCCCACCCCGAACTGCGTCGGGCCGTGGAGGGCGGCAAGCCCTTCATCACCACCCTCGAGGGCGCTCGCTGGAGCCTGGAGGCCATCCGGCGGGCCCGAAAGGGCGGTCTCGAGGCGCGTTCGTTGCAAGAGTGGCACCGGGTACGGGCTTAGCACGCGGCGGGGACAGGGGAACCTTGTGTGCCGGGCCCCGGCTCGCTACCCTGGAGGGAGCGAGCTTCTTGCGGAGGCGTGCGCGGGCTACCTCAAGCTACGGTGAAGACCATGGCGCTCGAGCGCTTCAAGGATCGCTATGAAGCCGGACGAGAACTTGCCCGTAGCCTAAGCCGCTATGCCCATCGCCCGGGGGTGTGGGTGCTGGGTCTGCCCAGAGGTGGGGTGCCGGTGGCCTACGAGGTAGCCTGCGCCCTGGGGGCTCCCCTGGAGGTGCTGATCGTGCGCAAGCTGGGAGTGCCGGGGCACGAGGAACTGGCCATGGGGGCCATCGCTCCGGGGGGGGTGCGGGTGCTCAACCAGGAGTTGCTCGAGCAACTGGAGATCGAACCCCAGAGGCTCGAGCAGGTCGAGCGCAGGGAGCAGGTCGAACTCGAGCGCCGCCTGCAAGCCTACCGGGGCCAGCGCCCGTTCCCCGACCTCAGCGGCAAAACCGTGATCTTGGTGGACGATGGGCTGGCGACCGGGGCCAGCATGCGGGCGGCGGTTCTTGCGGTGCGGGCTATGAAGCCTGCGAGGATCGTGGTGGCGGTGCCGGTGGCTCCCCCCGACACCTGCGAGGCCTTGCTCGAGCTAGCCGACGAGGTGAAGGTGCTGCGTCAGCCCGAGCCTTTTCGGGCGGTGGGGCTGTGGTACGAGCACTTCCCCCAGACCTCCGACGAGGAGGTGCGGGATCTGCTTCACCGCTGCGAGAAGGGCTAAGCGCCGATCGACAATACAAAAAGCGCCCCCGGCTTCCCGACGGCACCCGCTCCGGGGCGCTTATGGCTGCTTCCTTCCGGACCTGACCAGGTTCACGCTGGAGCGCCGCGTCGGACCGAGGACGCGAAGTCAAGTGTAGGGGCAAAAGGGAAATCTGGCAAGGCGCGTTAGCTCAAAGCTGGGTGAAGGATGAGAATGTGAGGCCGGGCCATATACTGTTGGGCGTGGCGACAGCTTCTGTTGAAAACCACAGCCCGAGCCTCGAGGCCATCGGCTTGGGCAAGCGTTATGGTCGCAAGCCGGTGCTCGAGGGCGTGAGCTTCGCGGTGGCCCCTGGCGAGGTGTATGCCCTGGCCGGTCCCAACGGCAGCGGCAAAACCACCCTCATCCGCATCCTCACCGGATTGGCCTTTCCCACCAACGGCACGGTGCGCATGCTGGGCCACGACCTCTACGAGGGAGGGTGGGCCGCCCGCAAGGCCCTGGGTGCGGTGGTGGAGGCTCCGGCGGCCTTCTATCCTCACCTCACCGGGCGGCAGAACCTCGAGATGCAAGCCTACTTGAGCGGGCTCGCCAGCGCCGAGGTTCGCATCCGCGAGGTGCTGACCCGGCTCGAGCTGCTGGCGGTGGCCGACCAGCGGGTGGGGACCTACTCGCTGGGCCAGCGCCAGCGCCTGGGCCTGGCGGCGGCCATCCTGCACAAGCCCAAGGTGCTCATCCTCGACGAGCCCACCAGCGGCCTGGACCCCCAGGGCATCACCCGCGTACACGAAATCCTGGCCGAGCTGGCCTGGGAAGGCACGGCGGTGCTGCTGTCTACCCACCACCTGCGCGAGGTTTCGGCCTATGCCGACAAGGTGGGCATCCTGGGTGGGGGGCGCCTGCTCGAGGAGGTCAGGCTCGACGCCAAGGGCGAGCGCTACCGCCTGCGGGTGGACAACCCCTCGATGGTGGCTTCTTTCCTCAAATCGGTCCCTGGGGTGGAAAACGTCGAACTACGCACCCTCGATGTGGTGTTCGAGGGTTCCCCCAACGACGCTCTGGCAGCGGTGGTCAAGGAAGGCTATCAGGTGCGCTTCCTCGAGCCCGACTACTTCGACTTGTACGAGTACTACAGCGAGAGGGTCAAGAATGCTTAGGGTTCTGCTTTGGGAGTTGGGCAAACTCCTGCGACTGCGCTCGGTGCAGCTGGGCCTGGCGGCGGCTTTGCTGCTACCGGTTTTGTGGGCCTTCGCCCCGGGGCTGCGACAGGCGTACCGGCTCGAGCTGGTCTCCGGCTGGCAGGTTCCGGCGCTGGCCCTGATCACCGGCATGGACTTCCTCTTTCCCTTCCTCACCGCCATGGCGGCAGCCGAGGTGCTGGGCAGCGAGGTTTCGCTGGGCACACTCAGGTCGGTGCTGCTGCGTCCGAGCCCGCGCTGGAGGCTGGTGCTGGCCAAACTGCTGACGGTGCTGTTTTATCCGCTGATGCTGGTCATGGTGAGCCTGCTGGGCTCGCTGCTGATCAGCCTGGTGGCCTCCATCTTCGACCCCCGCTCCTTCGGGCTGGGGGCCTTTTTCGGCGGAACCGGACTGGGGCCGGGCGGCTTTGGTGGTGTGGGGATGCTCTCGCCTTTGAGTGCTTTTGGCGAGGTCTTCCGCGCCCACGTGCTGGGCGCGATGGTGCTGTGGCCCATGGCGGCTTTGGCCCTGCTCTACTGCACCATCTTCCTCAGCACCACTTCGGCGGCGCTGGCGGCCATCTCCACCATCCTGCTCATGCGTTTGCTGGTGGCTTTCCCTGCCATCACCCCCTTCCTGCTCACCACCTACCTCGACCTCTACCTGCGCTCGGGCACCGACATCACCTTGGGCCTCTCGCTGCTGCTGATCTACACGCTGGGCTTCGCTGTGCTGTCCGTGCTGATCTTCGAGCGGAAGGACGTGTAGGGCCTAATGGCCGATAGCTCAAAGAGCAAGGCGCCTTGCATTTGGCGCACTGCGTACGACGTAGAACCGGCTATCGGCCACTGCCCATCAGCGCTAAGCTCTTGCTATGGGCAAACTGACCCACTTTGAAGACGGCAAACCCCGCATGGTGGATGTGAGTGAAAAGGCCGCGACCTTGCGCACGGCGACGGCTGAAGCTACGGTCAGGTTGCGCCCCGAGGCAGTGCAGGCCTTGCAGGAGGGCGGAGTGGGCAAGGGCGACCCGCTGAGCGTGGCCCAGCTCGCGGGCATCATGGCAGCCAAGAAGACGGGCGAGCTGATCCCACTGTGCCACCCACTTCCCATCGCTTCGGCTGAGGTAAAGCTCGAGTTCCACCCCGAGCAGGCCCTCATCCACATCAGCGCCACGGTGAAGACCAAGGCCGAGACAGGGGTGGAGATGGAGGCCCTGACCGCCTGCGCGGTGGCGGCCCTGACCGTCTACGACATGCTCAAGGCGGCGAGCAAGGGGCTCGAGATCACCGATTTGCGCCTGCTGCATAAATCCGGGGGTAAGTCTGGGGAGTGGCGGCGCGAGCCCTAGGGCTCGAGCTCGATGAGGGTGTACTCGAAGGCGTTGACCACCCGCACGCCCTCGGGCGTGACGTACTCGCGCCGGGGCTGGGCCTCGTAGAGGTGGACGTGGCCGTGCACGTGCAGGCGCGGGCGGTAGAGCTTGTGGAAGAGCTCGAGGGCCTGCGACCCGCGATGGGCGAAGTCGGCCCCGGCGTGGGGGCCTGGGGGCGGGGCGTGGGTGAGCAGGATGTCCACCGCGTGACCCTGCCGCAGGCGACGGGGGCCCAGGATGGGGAGCCAAGAGTAGAAGCGGGTCTTGGCCTCGGCCTCGCTGTACTGGCCGAAGTCGCGGTCGTTGTAGCGGGGGGCTCCGCCCCAGCCGGCGATCCTCAACCCGGCTACCTCGAGGACGCGCCCGTGGGCCGGCAAAACCCCCCCGGGTGGGGAGAGGTTGCCCAGGTAGTCCTGCGCGTACTCTTCCTTGTGGTTGCCGTGCACGTAGACCACGGGCACCCTGACCTTGGTGGCGACGAACTCCAGGTAGCTGCCCGGCAGGTCGCCCGCAGCCAGCACCAGATCGAAGGCCGGCAGATTGTCCGGAAAGCGGGCCTGATGGATAAAGAGATGGACCTGATCGGAGATCGCCAGAATTCGCACGGTTTGAGTCTCTTCAGGTCTCAGTTTATAGCAACTTGAGGGCGGTTGTTGCCCTTTGCGCGGCATTTTTTAGCAAAGGTGAGCGCCCTCGAGCCCAACCGCGATAGACTGCTCCGCGTATGAAGACTGCCGCTGAGGTTTGTGCGCTACCCCTCCGCGCACGTGATGTGGCGCGGGTATGGGGTGGCCAGCGCTTGGGGTCGGGCTCCTCTCCAGCCATCGGGGAGCGTTGGCTGGCCTACGACGAAAACCTGGTGGCTGCCGGGCCCTTTGCCGGGAGGCCCTTGGCCGAGGCGCTCGCGGAACTGGGCGCAGCCTTCATCGGGGGGGTGCCTTTCGCCCGTTACGGGCTGGAATTGCCCTTGCTGGTGAAATTCCTCGACACCGCTGAGTGGCTCTCGGTGCAGGTTCACCCCGACGATGCCTATGCCCACACTGCCGAGGCCCACACCGGCTTTCACGGCAAGACTGAGGCTTGGTACGTGCTCGAGGGGGAAGGGGAGATCGTCTACGGCCTGAAGCGCGCTACCGATGTTCCCTCGCTGCGCCAGGCCGCTTTGGACGGCAGCATTTGGGAGCTGCTGCACCGGGAGAAGGTGCGGGCCGGGCAGGTGGTGTTCGTGCCTGCCGGGACCATCCACGCCCTGGGGCCGGGGCTGCTGCTTTACGAGGTGCAGCAACGCTCCGACCTGACCTACCGCCTCTACGACTACGGACGGCCCCGCGAGCTACACCTAGAGAAGGGCTTGGCGGTTGCTAGGCTCGAGCCCACCCCGATTCCTGAGCTCAGGCCCAGCGGCAACGTCCTGTTGGCCTCCCAGGCTTTCGTGCTCGAGCGCCACGCCGTGCAGGGCGCCCATCGGCTGCAAGCCCCCGAGGAGAGCTTCTTGCTGCTCACGCCCATATCGGGCTCCCTGGCGTGGGCTGAAGGCCCTATGGGTTGGGGCGAGACGCTGGTGGTGGGGGCGGGGAGGGGGCTCGAGCTGAGCGGGGAGGGGGTGGCTCTGACGGCCTACATCCCCTCGCCCCAGCGCCTTGAGCAATTCCCCCTGGCCGTGCGGGGCTGATCAACAACCCCTGAGCCAGTGGCCTTTTGCTGACCATCCCCTACCTTCCCTTGCCGACAGTGCTACAATTACTCCATGCTGCACTACCCCGAACTGCCCTTGGGAAGCGACCTGATCGACGCCGAACTGCCGGGGCTCGATGGCGTGCCGGTGAGGCTTTCGAGCTTTTCCGAGCCCTTGCTGGCGGTGGTGTTCATGTGCAACCACTGTCCCTACGTCAAAGGTTCCATTGCTGAAGTGGTTGCCCTGAGCCAGCGTTTCGCCGGCCAGGTGGCTTTCGTGGGGATCAACCCCAACGACTATGAGCGTTACCCCGAGGACTCCCCCCAGGCCATGAGGGAATTTGCTCAGCAGCACGGTATTCGTTTCCCCTACCTGCTCGACGAGAGCCAGGAGGTGGCCCGCGCTTACCAGGCCCAGCGCACCCCGGAGGTTTTCCTATTCGACCGGCAGCGCAAGCTGCGCTACCACGGGCGGGTCAACGACACGCCCAAGAATCCCGAAACGGTCACGGAGCACACCCTCGAGCTCGCCCTGCAGGCCCTGCTGGCCGGACAGGAGCCGCCAACAGCCCAGGCCCCGGCGCTGGGGTGCAGCATTAAGTGGAAGCCAGGCTACGAGCCTGCGGTCCAGATCCAGCGCTGAACGCTGTTCATATCCCGGCTCGGGTGCCTGAAACCGCCAGGCGGCAACCCGGAGGCGTTCTCGCTGCTTTGTCAAGCCCTGGGGCTTGATGTTTATTTAACACACGGTATAGTTCACCTGGCTGCTAAACTCACCGGCTGAGGGGTTTGGAGCCTCGTGAGGAGATAGATGAAGCGGTTGTGGGTGATGCTAATTGGGTTTGTGGCAACGCTGGCGTTTGCCAGGGACCCTCTGGCCATCGAGGCCAGGACCTACCGGGTTGTGCAAGTCCAGCAGGACGGTAAGACGGTGGAGCGCCTCGAGGAGGCCCTGGGGGTGAAGCCAGGGGAGGTGTTGGAGTTTTGGTATGAGCTCAGCAACACCACCATCGATCCCCTGCGGGGGGTGGCGGTCACCGTGGACCTCGTCAAGATCGGGGGGCTCAGGCCGGACGGCTCCAGGGTGCTGGCCTACCTGCCCGCCACCGCCAGCGTGCTCAAGTTGGGGGAGTTCACCCTAACCCCCGAGTTCAGCTACGACGGCGGCAGGACCTACGGCAAAGCCCCGCTCTTCCGCAAGGTTAAGCAGCTCGAGGGTGGTAAGGAAATCGAGAAAGAGGTAGAGGTCAGGCCCGAGGAGTACACCCACATTCGCTGGGTCATCCCTCAGCTCGGGCCCAATTCCAAAGTCCTGCTCAAACTTCGCGTCGTCGTGCGCTAGTCGTGCGTCAAGGTTTATACGTCAGGTGTTTACCAGCGTTCATAAGGGAGGAACATGAAACGACTTCTCGGCGTCTTCGGTGCCTTGTTCGCGGTGGGGATGGGGTTCGCGCAGACCACCCCAGCCGGGACCAGCATCCAGAACCAGGCTTCGGCCACCTATCTGGACTCGGCTAACCAGAGCCGCACCACCACCTCCAACCAGGTGGTCACGGTGGTGCAGCAGGTCTACGCTTTTACCATCACCCCCGACGGCACCACCAGCACTCCCGGCCAAACCCGCAACGCCCTGCCGGGGGCTCAGGTCATCTTCGCCTACACCGTAACCAACAACGGCAACGGCACCGATACCATCGGCTTGAGTGTCGCACAGGCCAGCAGCGGTGATGACTTCGACCTGAGCTCGGTGAGCATCGTGCGCGACGCCAACTGCAACGGCGTGGTGGACTCCGGGGAGCCCACCGTCTCCAGCGTGAGCCTGGGCCAGGGGGCTCAGGCCTGCGTGTTGGTGCTGGGTACCATCCCCGCCGCTCGAGCCGACGGCGATACCGCGCTGATCAACCTCCAGGGCACCTCGTCGGGCGGCTCCACCGACACCAACAACTGGGCCCGCGCGGTGGCCAAGACCGCGGCAGCCCTCGACGTTAGCAAGTCGGCCAGCCCCAGCGGCACGGTGAGCCCCGGTACGAGCATCACCTACACCGTCAGCGGCCAGAACCGCGGCGGCAGCGCGGCCAGCGGCGTGAGCGTGAGCGGTCTGGCGGGTACGGGTATCCTCATCTCCGACCCCATCCCGGTGGGCTTGACGGTGAATAGCCTGCCGACCGGATCGGCGGGTGCGGGCAGCGTGCAGATCGTGAAATCCACCGACGAAGGGGCCACCTGGTCGGCCTTGGTGGCCGGTAACCTTCCCCTGACCGGAGCTGACGCCGATAACGACAACGTGCCCGACGTGCTGGTGGGCATGTACATCTCGGGCAGCGGGGCCTTCTTCCCCCAGAACGCCTCCTACACCTTCAGCTTCAGCGCCACGGTTCCTGCGGCGGCGGCCCAGGGCACCGTCTACCGCAACACCGCCACGTTGCGCTACAGCGACGGCAGCGCCCAGACCCTCACCTCCAACACCACCACCAACACTGTCGGCGCGAGCTACGCCGTGGTGGTGGGACCCTTTGGCTATCCGGCGGCTGGTGCCTCGGGCAGCTATGCCTCCGGCGGCTACACCATCACCCGCAGCGGCGATAGCCAGAGCGTGGCCTCGGTGTACTCCGGCACCACCGTCATCTTCAAGCACACCCTGCGCAACAACGCCAACACCGCCGACAGCTTCAACCTGGCCTACAGCGGCGCGCCCGCGGGCTGGGTCTGCCGCCTGGCCCAGACCGACGGCACGCCCATCAGCGGTGCGGTGGGACCCTTCGCCGCTGGCTCTACCTTCGACTTCCAGCTCGAGTGCACCGTACCGGCTTCCTACACCAGCGGCTCGGCCCTCAACCTCAGCGTGAGCGCCACCTCGGTGAGCGACTCGAGCAAGAGCGACGCCACCACCGATACGGTGAGCGCGGTGGCCCTGGGTTACGCCCTCGACCTCGCGGCCCACGGCAACGCAGGCGATGGCAACCCCGCCAACGACAACCCCGCGCCTCAGAGCGCCAACCCCGGCAGCACCCTCAATATCCCCTTCGACGTGCGCAACACCGGTCAGGTGGCCGATAGCTACAACTTCAGCGCCTCGCTGCCCTCGGGCTGGGGTATCGCCTACTACCCCGACGCTAACTGTGACGGGGTCATGGATAGCCCCCTGCCTGCCCCGGTCTCCGGCAGCGGCCTCACCAACCCCGCCACCACCAAGTGCTTTATCGCCGTGCTCAGCGTGCCCGCCGGGGCTGCCCCTGGCTCTAACCCGGTGAGCATCACCACCACCAGCACCACCGTGGCGAGCGTGCAGGACAGCATCAGTACCACCATCACCGTCAACGAGGTGCGGGCGCTGCTCTTCGACCCCGACCGCGCCGGCACGGTGACCACCCCCGGCACCATCGTCTACACCCACAACCTCGTCAACAACGGCAACGCCAGCGCCAGCGTGTCCATCCCGGCCTTCACCTCGGCCTACGGCTGGACCTACCAGTTCTCCACCAACGGCGGGGCTACCTGGAGCAGCAGCGTCACCGGCCTCAACGTGCCCGCCGGGGGAACCCCGGTGGTGGTGCAGGTGCGGGTGATCGTACCGGCGGGTGAGCCCGTGGGCCGCAGCGAGGCGGCCACCTTCACCGCCACGGCCACCTACCCCAGCAGCAACACCGCTTCGGATACCGCTACCGACACCACCACCGTGGTCTCGGGCGAGCTGCGCTTGCAGAAGAGCGGTGTGAGCTACGTGGGCAACGCCGAGACCACCGTGCGCGATGCCACCGCCGCGACGGCCTACCCCGGTGACCGCATCGTCTACACCGTCAACGCCAAGAACATCGGCACAGCCAACCTGAGCTACGTGCGCATCTCCGACCCGCTGCCTGCTTACACCAACTTCATCTCGGTCAGCGCCAGCGTGACGGGCGTGAGCGGCAGCGTGCTCTACTCCACCGATGGCACCACCTGGAGCGCCACGGCACCTACCAGCCTGGGCGCCGGCGGGGTGATCTATGTGGGTGTGGACACCAACGGCGACAACACCATCACTGCCGCTGACGTCCTGCCCCCCTCGGCAGAGATCGTCATCACCCTCAAGGTGGTGGTTCAGTAAGCCTAAGCCCTCCCAAACCCCCGCCCCTGTGGACGGGGGTTTGGGTTTACAAAGGTTCGTGATACCAGATTCGGTTAGTTCGTCACCGGGGTGTTCAATTTTGGCAGGTGTAGCGCGATTTCTCGGGCAAGATTTAGGAGAGCTGTGGCGAAGCCTTTGCGATTTCTGACCGCTGTGCTGTTGTTTGGCCTGGCCTGGGCCCAGAGCCCGGCTGGAACGGTCATTCGCAACCAGGCTTCGGCCACGGTGGGCGGCGAGAGCTACCTCTCCAACGTGGTGGAGACCGAGGTGTTGCCGCTGTGCGCGGCGGCGATGAGCCCTGGTGGAACCCCCACCACCCCCGGCCAGCGGGCGGTGGCCCCGGCGGGGGGCTTCGCCTACTTCGCCTACGTGCTACAGAACGCGGGCAACGCCCCTTTTGAGTTCGGCCTCTCCTGGAAGCACGAACCCACCTCCTGGACCCCGGTGGTCGCGTTCTACCACGACGTCAACGCCAACGGCCAGCGCGATCCTGGGGAACCCTTGCTCGACCGCCTTACCCTGGCCCCCGGAGCCTCGGCGCGGCTGGTGCTCGAGGTCCGGCTACCGGGCGACGCCAACGGCCAGCTCGACCTCACCCCCGTGGCCACCTGCCCCACCGGGGAGCAAGACGCCGACAACTATGCCCGCGTGGTCGTGGGGGTAGGAGCGGCGCTCAACCTGGAAAAGTCGGTTGACCAGAACCTGGTTCAGCCCGGCGGCGAAGTGGAATTCACCGTGCGGGTACGCAACAGCGGCTCACAGGCCACCGCAGGGGAGGTGCTCGTTGGCGACGTGCTCGACGTGCCCACCCTGGGCGGCTTGCGCTACGTCGCGGGCTCGGCCCAGGCTCCCAAGGGGGTGCTCGAGTACTCCGCCGACGGGCTCACCTGGAGCCCCACCCCACCCACCCAGGTAAACCGCCTGCGCTTGCGCCTGGCGGGGCTCGAGGCCGGTGAGCAAGCTTACTTCACCTTCCGCATGCAGGCCGAGGTCCAGGCGGCGCCGGGTCTGCGCTCCAACCGGGCACGGGCCGAGGGGCCGGGTGGCCCTGCCGAGGCCGAGGCTGTGTTCCAGGTCGCCGCGCGCTACGCCCACCACCTGGGGCCGCAAGGCAACCCCCGCGCCAGCCCTGGCGGGGAGGGCAGCGCCGACGACCGCCAACAGGCTTACGCCTTTATGGGCCGCCCTTTGTGCTTTACACACAGCCTCGAGAACGCCGGGAATGCCCCCGACACCTACACCCTCACCCCCGCCGCCGCGCTCCCCGCGGGCGTGAGCTTGAGCCTGCAAAACCAGGATGGCGCGCCGCTTGCGCAGCCGCTGCTGCTGGGGAGTGGCCAAACGCTGGACTTCCGGGCCTGCTACAGCTTTGCCCAAGCTACGGGCACCGCGCAGGACTTCGTGCTCGAGGCCCGCTCCACGTTGGGCGGCAACAGCAACCGCACCACCGACCGGGTGCTCTCGGTCTTTGACCCCAGCGCCTTGCGCCTGCAGAAAGGCGTGGACCAGAGCGTGGTCGTGCCCGACGGCAGCCTGATCTACACCCTGCGCGTGGAGAACACCCTGCCTTTCGCCCTCACCGGCGTCGCCGTGAGCGACACGCTCGACCCCGCGCTCGCCTTCGTCTTTGCCGACAACGGCGGCACTTTCGACCCCGGCACCCGCCGGGTGAGCTGGAACTTGCCCAGTATCCCGGCCAACTCCAGCCTCACCCTCACGCTGCGGGTGCGCGTGCTGCCCACCGCTCCCGAGGGCGGCGAGGTCCCCAACCGCTTCAGCCTGGCCTCGAGCGAGATCCCCCAGCCGCTGGAGTCCAACAGCGTCAGCACCCAGGTCATCTCGGCCCGGCTGCTGCTGGAGAAGTCGGTGAGCCCCCAGAAGGCGGTAGTGGGCGACCTCCTCACCTACACCCTGCGCCTCGCCAACCCTGGGAAAGTAGCCCTGGAGGTGCGCCTGGTGGACGATCCTGCCCCTGGCCTCGACTACCAGGAGGGCTCGACGGCCTTCAGCGGCACCGCCCAGGCCGCCTTCGAGCCCCAGCCGGCTGCCGGCGGGGTGCTGGTGTGGGCGGGACTGCGGCTCGAGCCCGGTCAGGCCCTCACCCTCACCTACCGCATGCGGGTAATGCCCGGTGCGGGCCCCGAACTGCGCAACGTGGCCCAGGCCCAGGGTGCCCTCCCCGGCGGCCCCGTCGTGAGCGAGGCCGAGAGCGCGGCCCTGGTGAGCGTGGTGCCCGGCGTCTTCGCCCCCCCCGACGCCCTGGTGGGCCGGGTCTTCCTCGACGCTGACCGCGATGGGAAGTTCACCCCCGGCCGCGACCTGCCCCTCCCCGGCGCCCGCCTGGTCCTGGGCAACGGTCGCCAGGCGGTCACCGACGCCGAGGGCCGCTACGCCTTCCGCGAGGTGGGTGGCGGGGTCTGGACCCTGCTGCTCGACCCGGCCTCGGCCCCCTTCGCGCCCCTGCCGCACCCCGAGCGCCTGGGCAGCGGCTACCAGCACCGGGTCCGGGTGGCGGGCCTCAGCGTGAGCGACTTCCCCCTCGAGATGCCCCTGGGCCTGGCCCGCGCGACGCGCGAGACGGTGCTCGAGTTCGGCCCTTTGCGCCTCGCCAAGCGGATGCTCCCCCTCCCCGGCGGCGGCGAGCGCACCTTCGCCTACGAGGTGCTCGAGGGCGAACTCACCCTCACCTACGACCTGCCTGCGGGAGAGGGGATACCCTCCCTGACCGATCCACAGGTGCGCTGGAGGTATCCGTGAGCGTACGCAAAACGCGAAACGCAAGACGCAAGACGCGCTTAGCCTGTGGCTTCTGGCGTTCGGCGTTCGGCGTCCTGGCTCTGCTGCTGGCCTTCAGCCTCCCCGCCCTGGCCCAGGCCCGCACCGACCTCAAGGGCATCGTGCCGGGGGATGAGCTGGGTTGGGAGCGCAGCGAGCTCGAGGCCGCCGTGCTCGTGAGCAAGGCCACCATCCTCAACCTGCAGATCTACTCGCCGGGCTTCGACCCCAAGGACTATCGCTCGTCGCTCAAGGGTTTCCCCGAGCTGGGCGACGAGCGCTACGACAAGGGCAAAGGCCGGATACGCTCGGAATTTGTGCTGCTGCAAGGCGGCAAGGAACTCGCCCGCCAGAGCTTCGGGGTGGAGCCCCACCGCTGGGTGCTGTTCTTCCGCGGACAGGTGCAGCCGGGGGTGTACCAGGTCAAGGCCCGGCTCTACGGCCTGGCCAAGAACGCCTTCCGCTACCGCATCCAGACCAGCGTGCCCCAGGCGGCCAGCTTGGTAGTGGAGCCGGGCTTGCAGCTTTACGACATCCGCCCTACCGACTACTACAACGTGCGCTCGCGGCAGTGGGTTGAGCCCCTTGTCCTCGAGGTCGCCCCCGAGGTGCTGCCCTTGAAGGTGAGCTTCTACGACGAGGACGGCCCTGGTGAGCTCGAGGGCCGCGTGCGCTACGAGGGCGGCAAGACCCAAAGCCGCCCGGTCTCGGGCGACCGCAGTTGGGCCGACTTCGAGCTCACCCGGCCCGGGCGGGTGGTCTTCGGCTTTCGCCAGCCCCCCACCGCCAAGCAATACTCCAACACCATCGGCTTTCGGGTGGAGGGCTGCATCCAGGTGGACGATCCCCTTCGGGACGGAGCAAGCTCCGTGCACCGGGTCGAGCGCGACTTCCTGCGCGTGGTGCCGCCACGCCCGGTGCAGGTGTCGGTGGTGGACGAGCGGGGTGAGCCCCTGGCGGTCGAGGTGCCGCTCGAGGGCCGCCTGATCCGCTCGGTGCGGCTGCGCGAACTGCCCGAGGGCTATCGCCTCAAGGCGGTGCAGGCCGAGGGGGCCGAGGCCCTGGCCGACGGCGGGCTGCGCTTCGGCTGCGCCGGGGGCTCGGTGCGCTTCGTGCTCGAGCGCCTCGCCCAGCCTGCCCCCAAGAGCGACGGCGCCAAGACCCCGCCTCCCCCCGCCCCGGCCCGCCTCGAGCTCAGCGCGGTGCTGGTGACCCCCGCGGGCGAGCGCCCCTACGACCTCAGCCTGCGGGTGGGGGAGAGCCGCGTGCAGCTCGCCGAGGGGCGGGCCGCGCTCGAGCTCGCCGCCGGGAGCTACGCCCTGGAGCACCGCCTGGCCGGGGCCAGGGTGGAAGGCCCCGAGCGGGTCGCGCTGGAGCCCGGCCAGAGTGCCCAGGCCCGCTACCGCGTCACCCCCGAGGTCGCCCTCACCTTCGAGAGCGACCGCGCGACCATGCAGGTGGGCGAGGAGGCCGTGCTGACGGCCCGCGTGAGCACCGCCTTCCCCGAGCTGCTCCCCGCCGACCTGCGCCTCGAGCTGCCGGATTGCCTCGAGCCCCAGCAGAGCCCCCGCCTCAGCTCGCCGGTCTCGGCCAGCCGCAGCGTGACGCTGCGCCTGAGCGTGAAGGCGGTGTGCAAAGGTGAGTTTGCCCCCGTGGCCCACCTCGCACCCTGGGGCCAGAGTCGCCAGGTGAGCCTGCGGGTGTTGCAGCCCGCTACCTTCACCCTGCACAAGACCGGCCCCGAGGCCGCTGCGGTGGGCGAGCGCGTGACCTACCGGCTGAGGGTGGGCAACTCCGGCGATGTGGCCGGGACCGTGCGCCTGCGCGACGTGCTGCCCGAGGGGTTGGAGGGGGAGGGCCTCGAGCAGACCCTCACCCTCCAGCCCGGTCAGTCCCAGACCCTCGAGCTCGCCGCCCGGCTCACCCCCCAGGCCGGGGCCACCCTGACCAACCGCGCCGTGCTGCTGAGCGCCTCTGGTCAGGAACTCGCTACCGCCCAGAGCACCTTGCGGGTGCTGCGCCCCAAGGCTGAGCTGAGCCGCGGCCTCGACTACCGCAAGGTGCTGCCGGGCGAGGTGGTCACGGTGAGCCTGCGGGTGCACAACGGCGGAGAGGCCCCCCTCGACTACGCCCTCACCGACGCCTACCCCGAGTGGCTCGAGCCCCTGGAGAAGCCCGAGTTCGCCGGCCACCTCGAGCCCGGCGCCGAGCGCCTCCACACCTACCGGGCCCGCGTGGCCTTCGGCGCGCCCGCCGAGGGCCTTTTCCGGGCCGAGCTGCGCTCCAACGGGGGTAGCCTCAGCGCTTCCGACCGGCTCGAGCGCGTCCTGATCGGCGTGAACAAGCGGGCCGAGCGCGAGCGGGTGGTGCTGGGCAGCTCCGTGGCCTTCGTGATCGAGCTGCATAACCCCGCCGACCACACCGTGCGCTTCGAGCTACAGGACATCCCCGGCGAGGGCCTCGAGATGGCCGAACTGCCTCAGGGGCAGATTCCCTTCGGGACGGCCAAGCCGTACGCCTGGGAATTCGTCCTCGAGCCCGGCCAGCGCACCCTGGTGCGCCTGGAGGGCAAGCCCGCGCGGGTGGGCAGCCTAGAGAACCAGGCCCTGGCCTTTGCGGGTGGCGTGCCGGTGTCCTTCCCCAGCAAGGCGGCGGTGGCGGTGCTGCCGGTGCTCGAGCCCGTGCGCAGCTCCACCATCCGGCTCGAGTTCACCGCGGGGGCGGGCGTAGACCCTGCCGCTCCCAGAGGCGAACGCCTGCTGATCACCCACCTACCGCCCAGCGAGGCGGCAGGCGAGGGCAAGGCGCTTAGGGCGCTCTACGAGCCCGGCTCGGCCCGCCTAGACGGCAACCCCCTCCCCGACCCCCGCGTCGACGAGGAGGGACGGCTGTACTTCGAGATCCCCTACCAGCCCGGCGGGGTGCTGAGCTATCAGGTGCGCCACCGCGCGGCGCTGGGAGGGCTCGAGGCCCCCACCCTCACCCTGGGCGTCGCCGACCGTGAGGTGCTGCTGCAAGGCCAGGTGTCCTTCGCCGCGCTGGCGAAGACCCGGCCACTGGAGCCCAAGGCTCGTCAGGGTTTCATCCAAGAGCCTTTGCCCGGCACGGTGTTCCGGGTAGACCGAGCGCGGGTGGTGCTGGAGATGCCCTACGGCCTGGAGTTCGAGCTTAGGGTAGGGGGCGAGCCCGTGACCCGCGCCAGCCTGGGTAAGGCCGAGTACGACAGCGCCAAAGGCACCCAGCGCCTGGAGTACTACGGCCTGCCGCTGCACCCCGGTGCCAACCTCATCGAATTCGACAGTCCGGCCGGTTCCGATCGGGTAGAGGTCTTCCTGGCGGGCAAGCCCACGCGGCTGGTGGCCCGACCGCTCAAGCTCTACGCCGACGGGCGCACCCCGCTGGAGCTCGAGCTCCTGGCCCTCGACGCGAGTGGTCTGCCCAGCGGCTTCGGCCCGCTCACCCTCGCCAGCAGCCTCGAGCCCCTCGACCCCGACGCCTTCCCCACCGCCCCGGGCTACCAGCTCCTGCTGCGCGATGGCCGCGCCGTGCTGCGGCTCAAGCCCCTGGCCCTGCCGGGCAACCTCCGCCTCGAGCTCGCCTTCGACGAGCTCGAAGGTCGCGCCGAGTTCTTCGTGCCGGGCCGCCAGAACACCCTCTGGCAGGCCCAGGGCAGCGTGGGGGCCAGCTTCGGCGGCGGGGTGGGGCTTTTCGGGGTGGGCCGGGGCTACCTCGAGACCCCCCTCGACCTCGGCGGTGAGGGCACCCTGCGCGTCGCCCTCGATGCCCGCTTCGGTCTGCGCGGCCTGGAGGGCGGCCTCAACCCCACCCCCGACCCCAACACGGCTTTCCCCCTCACCGGCAGCGGCACCGAGGCCGTTTTGCCCCTGCGCTCCGCCGACCCCCTGGCCTTGCGCTACGACAACACCGCTTTCAGCCTGGGCTACCACGCCGAAGCCCTGGCCCTGCCCGGCCTCAGCTCGCTGGGCGAGGGCACCGCGCTGCGCTTCGAGACCCGCGAGGCCCAGGGCTTTGGGGTGACGGCCTTCGCCGGGTTGCTGCCCCAGGCCACCCTGACCGAGGAGCCCGTTCTCGACGGCACCCGCCGCTACAAGCTCGCTCAGCCGCCCGTGCTGGGCAGCGAGAGCGTGCTGCTGCGGGAAGGGGCTTCGGAGCGACGCCTCGAGCGTGGCCAGGACTACACCCTCGACGCCGACGGCTGGCTGACCCTGGCCAAGCCGCTGTGGCCCACCACCCCCGCGGGCGAGCCGGTAGTCCTGCAGGTGACCTACGCCGCCCAGAACAGCCCCCGCGCGCCGGGTTGGGGTTTCGGTCTGCGCTACCGGCAGGGCGGCTTCAGCGCCGGGGCCAGCCTGGCCGCCCTGCCCGCCCAGGACCTGCGCTACGGCGCCGAGCTGGGCTGGCGCGAGGGCCATTTCTCGCTGCGGGCCAGCTACGCCCGCCAGAACGCCGAGCGCTTCGGCCTCGAGCTCGGCTACGCCGGGACCCCCTTCGAGGCCAGGGCCGACCTCAGCTACGAGGGCCGCCTGCAGGGCAGCGCCAGCCTGGGCCTGGCCATAAGCCCCGCCGACAAGCTCGCCCTCGAGCACCAGGCCGCCGATCAGAACCGTACCGCCCTGCTCTATCAGCGCCAGCTCGGCCCCGGCTTCAGCCTCGGCGGGGGCCTGAGCTACCTGTGGGACACCGCGGGCCTGGGTGCGGTGGGCCGCCTGAGCTATGGCGAAGCACCCTGGAAGCTCGAGCTCACCCACACCCAGCCCTTCCGCTTCAGCGACATGGCCCTCTCCCAGCTCAAGATGGCCTACGCCTTCGACTTCAACCTCGCCGCCGAAGCGGCTTTGGACTACCTCTGGGGCAACGATCTGCGCGGCAGCTTAGCCCTCAAGCAGAAGCTGGGCGACGCCAACCTCAGCCTCAGCTACCAACTCCCCGGCGCCTCGGGCGAGGGCAACCGCGCGCGCTTCGGCCTCGAGGCCCCCCTGCCCCTCGACGAGCGCTGGAGCCTCGACCTCAGCGCAGGCTACGACCGCAGCTTGGGCACCGGCACCGATCAGGCCGCTTTCGGGGTGGCCCTGCGCTACAAGGACGAGGGGCTCAGCGGTACCCTGGGCGGCGAGCTGGCCTTCGGCGCCTCGCCCAAGCTGGTGCTGCGCGGCGGCCTCACCGGCGCCCTCGACGCCGAGCAGACCCTCTCCCTCGACGCTAACTACCAGGCCCTGCCCGCCCCCGATGGCAAGTTCACCCTGGCCTACGCCCTGCGCTCGCGGCAGCTCCAGCTCCTGACCTACTACCGCCTCAGCGTGGGCCAGCCGGGGTGGGGCCTCGAGGGGGCCCTGGCCGCCGGCTACCAGCCCGACCTGTCCTGGCAGCTGCGCCCCTCGGCGGCCTACCGCCTCCCGGCGGGCGACCCCGGCGGGGCCACCTACCAGCTCGGCTTGGACGGCAACCACTACTTCACCGACTCGCTGGGCTTCGGCGTGGCAGTGTACCAGCTCTTCCAACCCGCCACGGCCAGCAGCGCGACCCACTTTGGCCTCGAGGGCAGCCTGCGGGTGCTCGAGGGGCTGTGGGTCAACCTGGGCTACACCTTCGGTTACATGAGTGCCCTCACGCCCGATGCCCAGCCCGGCTTCTACCTGCGCCTCGACTTCTTTGGGGGTGGCCGATGAGACGGCTGATCTTTGGGGTGCTGTTGGTGCTGGGGGTGGCTCAGGCTCAGGTGGTCACGTCCTTCAGCGCCCGCTACCAGGGTAATGAGCAGGGCAACATCCTGCTCATCGGTAACACGTTGATGTGTGCGGGTTCGGGCTCGAGCTGCAACGCCAGCCAGATGAATAGCACTGACGCCAACAACGCCCAGAACATGATTTTTATCAATGCGGACAGTGCTGCCCCGGCCTGGCCCGCTGGAAAGAACGGTTCTAGTGCTGCCACATTGCAGCTACCCTCGGGGGCGCAGGTGCTCTTCGCGGGGCTGTACTGGGGAGCGCGAGCCGCCTCCAACAACAACACCCGCAACACTATTTCCATCAAGCCGCCGGGCAGCAGTTCGTACCAGTCGATCACCGGCAGCCTGCTCGGCACAATCACCTCTCAGGGCTCGAATTCAGATCGCCCTTATTCGGCCTTTGCTAACCTCACCTCCTTGGTCCAGGCTTCAGGCAATGGCACCTACTGGGTAGGTGGGATTACCGCCGCTACTGGAAACGATGGGTTGGGTTTCTACGCGGGCTGGTCGCTGGTGGTGGTCTACCGCGACACCACCCAGCCCCTGCGCAACCTCGTCGTTTACGACGGCCTGGCCACTGTGTCCTCGGGCAACAATGTTACCATCACCCCCAGCGGTTTTCTCACTCCGGCGGTGGGAGCGGTGCAGGCTTCCCTGGGTGCAGTAGCTTTTGAGGGTGACGCAGGTATTCCAGGAGATCAGCTGATCCTCAACGGCACAGCTTTGTCTGATGCTCAAAATCCCAGCAATAACTTTTTCAACAGCAGTATTTCTCGCTTGGGCAGCCGCGTTAGCTCCAAGAACCCCGATTACATCAACCAGATGGCGGTGGACGTGGACCTCGTAGACGCCACCGGGCGGATCCCCAACGGAGCCACTTCTGCCACCGTCCAGTTCACCAGTTCCCAGGATGCTTACTTTCCTACGGTGCTCACTTTTGCCGTGGATCTCTATCTGCCCGACCTCATCACTAGCTTCAGCAAAACGGTGCAGGACATTAACGGCGGGTCGGTGGTGGTAGGGGACGTACTCGAGTACACCCTGAGCTTCACCAACACGGGCCAGGACGGAGCGACCAACGTCATCCTGACGGACCCCATACCCACCCACACCGTCTACGTGCCCAACAGCCTCCAGGTGATCAACAATGCGGGGGCTTCCACCGGAAGCATGACCGACGCGGCTGGGGACGACATTGCCGAGTTTGACAGCGCCAACAATCGCGTACGCTTCCGGCTGGGTTTGGGAGCTAACGCCTCGCAGGGGGGCTTGGTGTTGCCTGGCCAGGGCGCCACGGTCCGCTTCCGGGTACAGGTTCAGCCTTCGGCTGCGGGCCAGACCATCCAGAACACGGCGCAGGTGAATTACGCCGCCCAGACCCTGGGTCAGAGCTACAGCCAGCAGGCCTCGACCTCGGTGAGTACGCCGGTAGCTGGGGTCTCAATGTCGGGGACGGTTTACCACGACCTCCAACCCAACGGGCTGCGCGAGCCCGGCGAGGATTGGAGCAGCGGCACCTCGGTGTACGTCAACTTGGTGCAGGGCGGCAGCGTGGTGCAGAGTGCGGCGGTAAGCGCGGGCATGGGCAGCTATAGCTTCAGCGGGGTGGCGCCTGGGAACTACACCCTGGTGGTGACGGCCTCGGCCAGCTCCACTACCCCCACCCCTCCCTCCGGCTGGCTGTTCATCGAGCCCGTGGCGGGCAGCCGCAGCCTCAGCGTGGGCGGCTCCAACGTGACCGGGCAAGACTTCGGCCTCTACCACGGCTCACGTATCAGCGGCACGGTCTTCCGTGACGACGGGTTGGGCTCAGGTACGGCC
The DNA here is from genome assembly GCF_000373205.1 of Calidithermus timidus DSM 17022. Lineage (NCBI taxonomy): Bacteria > Thermotogati > Deinococcota > Deinococci > Thermales > Thermaceae > Calidithermus > Calidithermus timidus. The sequence goes on along the minus strand of NZ_KB890687.1, from coordinate 214,664 downwards.
AACGACGCCCTGCAGAACGGGGGTGAGCCGGGGATTGCCGGCGTGAGCGTCACCGCCTCCGACGGTGCCCAGAGCCGCAGCACCCCCACCGACTCGCTGGGCAACTACGTGCTGTACGTGCCCTACACCTTCGCTTCCTCGGTCACCCTCTCGCACCCCCTGGCTCCGGCCACCGGCAGCAACGTGGGGGGTGGGAGCGTGGTGCTGGCTACCGCCTACGGCCAGAGCGCTGCCCAGCAGCGCACCATCAGCCCCTTCGCCGCGGGCAACCGCTACGACGGCTACAACTTCGGCGTGGTGCGGCCCAGCTTGTGGCAGCCCGACCAGTCGGGGCAGGCCTCCTCCCCCGGCGTGGTCACCTATGCCCACCGGGTGCGACCGGGCACCCTGGGCACCCTCACCTTCCTGCGGGTGAGCGGGAACTGGAACTACCTGCTGCGCATCGACGCCAACTGCGACGGCGACTTCGACGATGCGGGTGAGGGCTACCAGAGCCTGCCCTATAGCCTCACCGTGGGCAGCGCCTGGCCCCGCGAGGCCGATGGCAGCCTCAAAGCCTGTGCCGTGGAGGTCATGGTGATCGTCCCGGCGGGCCTGCCGGGTGGTAGCAGCGATTTCCTGAACCTCGCCTCGAGGCTCCGCTACGCGAATAACGCCGCCGTGGACGACCTCCTGTCCCTTACCGATTCCACCGTGGTGGGCGTGGGTGGCGAGTTGCGCCTCACCAAGCAGGTGCAAAACCTCACCCAGGGCACCCCTCCCTCCACCGGGCGGGCCGACGGCAAGCCGGGGGAGGTGCTGGAATACTGCATCGCTTACCAGAACCAGAGCAGCGCTCCCATCACCCAGGTGGTCCTCACCGATCCCATCCCCTTCTTTACCGACTACCAGTCGGGAACCCTGCGCCTGAACTCCATCCTCCTCACCGACGCCGCCGACGCCGACGCGGGCGAGGTGGGCGGGGGACTGGTGCGGGTGCGCATCGGGACGCTGGCGGCTGGAGCCGGTGGGCAGGTGTGCTACCGGGTGAAGATTCGTTAATTTCGCCTTGAGGGTTCACTGCGGTAGCTCGAGGCCGTACTCCAGCACCCTCCCTGCAAACTCCAGCCGCACCTTCCATGCTCCTCCTTGGGGTAGGGGCAAAACGGCGTGGTAGTTGCCTTCTGGGTTGGGCAGCACAGGCATGCGAATGGGTGGGGTGCCCTTCTGGATGGCGATCAGGGTGAGGCTGGGTGCGTCGGGCAGGGGCTGTCCCGAAGCATCGCGCAACTCGAGGGTCAGGTGGAGCAGCCCGAGACGGTCTGGCTCGAGCCAGCCACTCAAGAGCCCTTCGGGTAGCGTGGCCTGCACTTTTAAGCCGGAGTTGCTGGGAGCCTGGACCGCCGGCTGCTGCTTGGGCTCTGGGGGAGCGGTGGTAGCCAGGGTTCCCGTGGTGATGAGCACCGTAACCAGCAGCAGAGCCTCGAGTAACACCATGGGCTCGAGGCTCTTCAGGCTGCCTCCACGCTGCGCGCGCGGCAACAGCACCCAACGGTTGATCCCGGCCAGTCCCAAGATGAGCGCCACCAGCACGCCCTTGTTGAGCAAGACCCGCCCGTAGTCGTGCTGGCTGAGGATGGTGGGCCTGAGGTCGCCGGCGTGGGTTAGTCCCAAGAGCAGTCCGGTGCCCACAAAGAGCCCCACAGCCAGCAGGCTCAGCTTGGAGAAGCGCTGCAGCGCCTGTTGGGTGGCGGGACGTGAGTCCCAGCACAGCAGCAGCGCCAGAAGGCTGCCACCCCAGCTCACGCTGGCGGCGAGGTGGGCCAGGTCACCGACGAGGGCCAGCCCTCCCTTAGCCCCGGCGTGGGCAGTCATGCTCAAGGTTAGCAGGAAACCTAGGCCTAAAACCGCGTGTAGGAGCCGCTGGAGGGGCCCCGTTCCTCCCGGCCCCAGGGCCAGCAGGCCCGCTCCCAGCGCCAGCCGCAGCAGCAGGTAGTTGCCCTGCTGGGTCTGGAGCAGGTAGGGCCAGAAAAACTCGGCAGAGCCGATCATCTGGGCGGTGTGATAAGCGAAGTAGAGGCTCGAGCCCGCCACCAGCAGCGCCGAAGCCCACAGCATTCCCCACAGCCTTCGGGGTTGCTCCCGGCTCCGCTCCGGCCCGATCCAGCGGCTAAACAGCCCCACCCCCAGCAGGCCGAAGCTGCCCAGGTACAGCAGGCCGCGCAGAAGGGCCTCGAGCTGGAGGTGGCTGGCATGCTCGTGCATGAGACTCTAGGGCTGATAGCTGAACACGTAGAAGTCGCTGGTGACGTGGGTATCCACCGAGAGCACTTTCCACATCACCGCGTAGTAGCCGGGCTCGAGCTTTTCTTTCAATCGGATCTCGACTCGGGCCGCCGTTGCGACGGTGGTCGCCAGGCCTGCATCGGCCCGACTGCCCTCGTCACCCTTTAGGCTCAGGCGGCTCTTGAAGAGGGTCTCGGCCTCGGCTTTGGCGGCCTTGAGGTCCTTGGCCTCGAGCGCGAAGACCTTGAAGGTGGAGAACTTCAACTCCACCGCTTCGGCGAACTCGAGCACCACGCTCTTAGGGGGGATCTTCACCCGCTCGTCGGGGGCGGGCGTGCCCCGAAAGAGCCCGGCGTGGGCCAGCACCGCACCCACCACCAGGCTCAACAGTCCGACCATGAACCCAGGGCGCATGGCTACTTGATCTCCACCTTGGAGGCCGGGGCCTTCTCCTTGTCGCTGTCGTCCCAGGCAACTACCGTGCCGTCCTCGTACTTCTGGTAGACTTTCCAGACCAAAGTGCCAGGGGTCTGGGGGTTGCGACCCTGGAAGACGAAGCGCACGAACTCACCGTCCTCGAGGCGGCCCTTCCAGGTTACCTCCTTGATGAGGCCGTTGGCGTCTTTGACCACGCTGCGTTCCCAGCCGGGGGTTTGCAGGAAGCGGGTTAGGACGAAGCCCTCGGGCACGATCATGCGAATTTCGACGGTGGCCATCGGCCTTTCGACCGGCACTTGCAGACGGTAGGTCTCGCTGACTCCCACCTTGGACTCGGCGAGGTTCATCTCGGTACGCACCACGGCGTGGGCCAGCGCCAACGGGAGGACCAGCGAAGCGAAAATCAGGGCATAACGGGACAATTTGCGCATAGAAAGCACCTTTATGGACCCAAGGTCCGGACAATGGGCTCAGGGCCTGGCGAACACTGCTTTGGCCTGTGTTCGCGCTGCGTTGGCAGTGGGGGCTAACTCGAGTGCGGCGGAGCCCTGGAGAAATAAAGCAGAAATTTGGCCGACTGCGGCCTTAGGGTCGGGGCAAACAGCAGCAGCCCCATCAGGGCCAGGCTGCCTTGCGGAACCTGGGCCGCGGGCGTGACCTGAAGGACGTGAACCACGCACAGCGGGCAGTCGCTTAGGTGGTCGTGGGGCCGGGGTGCAGGGGGTTTGTGGTCTTGGGGCGAAGGGTGTTCGAGCGAATGGTGGTCGTGGGGGTAGCCGAGGGTGAGCAGGCCACAGATGGGGATGAGGCTCGAGGCCCACAGCAGTACCGCTGCAAGCGCCCACACCAGCAGCGGAAAAGGCGGCCTCATCTCAGCTTCACAATAGCGGTTGATGAGAGGTGAAGTCCGTTCGCCCACACTGCTCCATACGTGCCCGTCCGGGCTTCAGATTGCCCGTACCAGGCCCTCGCGCACCAGGGTTTGGATGGCTTCGGGCTCGAGGCTGCCCAACTGGTTGGCCGCCAAGGCCCGCAGGGTGCTGAGGGCCGCGGGGCTCTTCTTCTTCAGCCCCATGTGGACCTCGCTGAAGGGGTTGAGCGCGTCCTGGCCTTTGAGGGTGAGCTGGTAGCGTTGAGGTGGGGGGACTGGTACCAACTCGGCCCTGTAGCGCTGGGACAGCTCCTGGTAGCGCGGGGCGTTGGCCGGGGCCTCTACCGGGCCGCGCACCTTGGCCGGAACCCCCACCGCCAGCATCCCCGCGGGGATTTCCATGCCAGGGGGCACCACCGCCCCCGCGCCCACCACCGCCCCCCGCCCGATACGCGCCCGGTTGAGCACGATGGCTCCGATGCCGATGAGGGCGCCTTCTTCCACGGTGGCCCCGTGTACCACCGCCCGGTGCCCCACCGTCACGCTCGCCGCCAGCAAGCAGGGGTCACCCGGGTCGGCGTGGAGCACCGCTCCGTCCTGCACGTTGCTGCCAGGGCCAATGACTACCTGCTCGGTGTCGCCGCGGATCACCGCGCCAAACCACACCGAGGCTTTGGCCGCTACCTCCACCTGCCCCACCAGCACCGCACCCGGAGCTACGAAAGCGCTCTCGTGAATGTGGGGTTCGTGTTCACCGAGCCGAAAAATCGCCATGCGCTGCCTCCAGCAGTTTGAGGTCTTCGGGGAAGGCCAGAATGCGGCGGGCCTCCTCGAGGGCGAAGAAGCCCGCTCCGGTGAGGCCGGGCTCGAGGCGGATAGGCCCCTGGCCCAGCATCAAGAACCAGCGGATCTCGCGCTCTACTCCCCTGTTGTTGGTGTAGCGAGTGGAGGGGAGGTTGCCCAGCACCTCACCCTCAATGCCGGTCTCTTCTCGCACCTCGCGCAGGGCGGCCTGCTCGGGGGACTCACCCTCGTCGAGGTGTCCCTTGGGGAAGACCCAGTAGCCCATGCGGTCACGGATCAGCAGCACCTCGCCCGCCGGGTTGAACACCACGCCCCCCGCCCCCAGCACCCGCTCACTTGGCTTGGCCTTGGCTTCCATACCTGCGACTAGGTTACCCCATGGCTGAGGCTTGGAAGGCGCTTGGTTTTTAGCCCGCCGCCTCTGGTCCTGTGGAGTTGCTCACGGTATCGATGGCGATGCACGGCTAGGCTAGCCCTATGGGCTGGCGGCTCGATCAGGTGATCTTTCAGCGCGAGGCGGGACGGGTGGTGGTAGAGGTGGACCTCTTCGACCCGCTGGGCAAGCTGCGGCGGGAGGTGTTTCACCCGGCTACCCCAGACCCCGCCTTAGCCCTCGAGCGCGTCGCTCAGGCCCTGGCCCAGCGCGGGGTGCGTGGCCCGGGGCGGGTGCGGCAGCGCAAGGGCAGCGCGCTGTTGCCTTCCCCCGAGCTTCAGCGCTCCTTCCTGCGACACCTAGAGTCTTGAGGGAGTTAAATTAAACTAGGTCTATAGTTTTGGCCATCGTGCCCTCTGCTTCGCGTGGGTGAGAGCGAAAAGCCCGTCTGGAGCTCAGGTGATGATTAAGGCTTTCACCTTGCGCTCACCCAGCGGTGGGGCTATGCTGTTGTCGCTTTGGGAACTTGATCCCCAAGCGCTTACGAACGATGACCTATTCTCACCCACCGTTCAGAGGAACGGTGGTTTATCTTTTGGTTTCCTCTGGCGAGGGGTTCTATATTGAGTTGAGGTACTTATCCATGGATAGGGTCGCCATATTTATCGATGGAAGCAATCTCTATAAGGGCCTGGTCTCCAGCTTAGGCTCTGACTACCGCCTGGACTTCGTGGGTTTCATCGAGCACCTGGTGGGCTCGCGTAAACTGCTGAGGGCCTACTACTACAATGCCCCCCTGCCCGCTGAAGATCCTGCCGCCAAGGCGCACCAGAGCTTTCTCAACTACCTCAAGCGGGTGCCCTACGTCACGGTGCGGCTGGGGCGGCTCGAGCGGCGGGGTGAGGGCTTTGTGGAGAAGGGCGTGGACATCCAGATCGCCATCGACCTGCTGCGCTTGGGCTATGCCAGGGCCTTCGACGTGGCGATACTGGTCTCGGGCGACGGCGATTTCGCCGAGGTGGTCAAGGTGATCCAGGACATGGGGCTCCAGGTGGAGAACACCACCTTCCAAAGCCTCTCCTCCTACCGCCTGGCCCAGCAGGCCGACCGCTACTTCCCCCTCGACGAGTTGCCCTGGGAGCAGCTACGCGCGCGCGGCCACTACGAGCAGGTAGCCGCCGAGAGCTATCAGTAAAGCGTTGCTCCAGCGGGCCAGCGGGAGCAGCCAGCTCAGGTGGCGGTAGCGGGCGATCAGTGTGCCGATGAGGGCCTTGCTGCCCACGATGGCTGGGTAGAAGCCGAGGATAAACCAAAGCGGCTCGGGTGCGGGCCGCTTGAGCTGTCCCACCCCCACCGCAAACCAGAACAGGTACATGTGGGGGTTGGTCAGATTGACCACCACCGCGTCGCGTAGCCCCCGTAGGGCCCCGCTTCTGGGGTCGGCGTTGCCCGCTTTGCGCAGGCCCTTATAGCCCAAGTAGATCAGGAACGCCCCGCCCACGGCCTCCATGGCCTGCTCGAGACCCGGCGGTAGGCTCCGGGCCACCACAAAGGCCAGCAGGATGGCGAAGGAGTCGGTGAGCAGGGGAGCCAGCGAGGCGAGGACGGCGGCCCCGGCTCCGTGGGTGAGGGCCTGCCGGATGACCAACAGGGTGAGGGGGCCTGGGTTAATCCCGGCCCACAGGCCCAGCGAAAAACCCAGGGCTAGGGCTTCCATACCACCACCACGGCAGAGTTCACGGGGACGAGGTTGTGCGGCTGCTGCACCTGTGCGGCTTCGTTGCGACGCAGGTGCAGGTAGCTCCTGTCCGGCAGGTCGATGATGAGTTCGCCCTCGAGCACCAGGTACATGCGCGTTTCCTCCACCGCCTCCGGCGCTTGCACAACCCTGGCCTCGAAGCCCTCCACCCCCGGAAAGCGGGCCTGGCCCTGGGCCTTGGCCATGCGCAGGAGGTGGAGTTTCATCCGGGCATCTCCAGGGGTGCTCGCAGCCAACTCAGGCGCTCACGGCCTCTTTCCTGGCCCGCCCATAGGCCATGCGCAGCTTGAACATGGCGCGCTTGTGGGCGGCTTGAACGTCGGCTTCAGAGAGGCCCAGGGCGCGGGCCACCTCTGCTACGCTCTGCTTGTGCTCCTCGATACGTCGGGCGACCTCGGCGTCGGGGCTCGAGACCGCTCCCAGGAAGGGCTCGAGGTCGGCCCAGGTGGCGGGCTTTCCCGCCGTCTTGCCCCTGGGCTTGCTGGCCGCCTTTTTGGCCGGAGCCTTGGCTTTGCCCCTGGCCGTGCTTCGGGCGGGCTTTTCCCTGTCCAAGTCGGGGTAGGCGTAGCGCTCACAGCTCGGGTTGGCGCAGCCGCCGCGCTTGCGCTTGAGCTCGTTCCAACCGCACACCGGGCACAGGGTGTCGGCTAGGGCGTCGAAGACCAGGAAGTCGCAGCCCTTGTTGTTGCAGCGGTAGTAGGGCTTGCCGCGCTTGGAGATCTTCTGCACCACCTCACCGGCGTGACACTTGGGGCACTCCAGGCCGGTGGAGGGGGACTCGTCGCGGGTGTAGTCGCAACCGGGGTAGCCGGTGCAGGCGATGAAGCTGCCGTAGCGCCCATACTTGCGCACCAGCTCGTGCTGGCCGCACTTGGGGCAGGTTTCCCCGATGGGTTCGGCCTCGCGCTTTTGCACCAGCGGCTCGGTGTACTTGCACTCGGGGTAGCCGGTGCAGCCCAAAAACTGCCCGAAGCGGCTGACCTTGAGTTCCATGGGTCGCCCGCACTTGGGGCAGGTCTTCTGCGGCACCCGGGCGAACTCCTCGAGGAAGGGTTCGTAGAACTCCCGCACCACCTTGGGCCACTGGGCTTTGCCATCTTCCACCGCGTCGAGGCGCTCTTCCATGCGGGCGGTGAACTCGTAGGCCACCACGCCGGGGAAGCTTTTGAGCAGATAGCCCACCACGTCGCGGCCAAGCTGGGTAGGGCGCAGGCTCTTGCCCTGGCGCTCGAGGTAGGCCCGCTTTTCCAGGGTCTCGAGGGTGGGGGCGTAGGTGCTGGGCCGCCCGATACCCATCTCCTCGAGGGTCTTGATGAGCGAGGCGTCGGTGTAGCGGGGTGGGGGCTCGGTGAAGTGCTGCTCGGTGGCGAGCTCCAGCAATCTGGCCTCGGCTCCCTCGCGCAAGGCGGGCAGGATGTTCTCGGCCTCATCCGCCCCTTCGCCCTCCTCGCGACCCCAGGCTTTGAGGAAACCCTCGAACTTCAAGACCGATCCCACCGCGCGGAAGTTGAGCCCTCCACCCTCCACCGTCACGGTGGTCTGGTCGAAGATGGCGGGGACCATCTGGCTGGCCACGAAACGGCGCCAGATCAGCTCGTAGAGCCTGTACTCCTCGTCGCTCAGGTGCGCCCGGAGGCTGCTTGGGGTGCGCGAGGGGTAGGTGGGTCGGATGGCCTCGTGCGCGTCCTGCGCGTTCGCCTTCTTGGTGGCGTAGAAGTTGGGCTTTTCGGGGAGGTAGCCGGGCCCGAACTCCTTTGGGATCACCTTGCGCACCTCATTGAGGGCTTCCTGCGAGACCCGCACCGAGTCGGTGCGCATGTAGGTGATCAGGCCCACCGTGCCCTCGGGCAGGTCCACGCCCTCGTACAGCCGCTGGGCGACGCGCATGGTGCGCGAGGCAGTCCAGCCTAAGCGCCCACTGGCGGCTTGCTGCAAAGTCGAGGTGGTGAAGGGGGGGGCAGGCGAGCGGCGGCGTTCCTTACGCTCGACCTTGGTGATGGCGTAGCGTTCTACCGCTCGAGCCCGCCGGGCGACGGATTGGGCTTTGACCTCGTCGGTGATAAGGAATTTGTCGCCCGCCTGCAGGCGCTCGCCGTCGACGCTGTAGAGCTGGGCCTTGAAGCGGGCGGCCTCGCTCTCGAAGTTGGCCTCGAGGGTCCAGTACTCCTGAGGCACGAAGGCCTCGATCTCTTGCTCGCGCTCTACCAACAGCCGCAGGGCCACCGACTGCACCCGCCCCGCCGAGAGCGCCCTGCGGCGGAACTCCATGCTCAGCACGGGGGAGAGCTTATAGCCCACCAGCCGGTCGAGCACCCGGCGGGCCTGCTGGGCATCGACCAGAGCCTGGTCGATGGGGCGCGGTTTGGCGACGGCTTCGCGCACCACTTTGGGGGTGATCTCGTGGAACTCCACGCGCAAAGGGGCGCTCTGGTCGAGCTCGAGCAGCCGCGCCACGTGCCAGCCGATGGCCTCGCCCTCGCGGTCGGGGTCGGTGGCGATGAGCACCCTCTTACCCTTCGCAGCTCGCTTGAGCTCGTCTACTACCGGCTTCTTGTCCTTTTTTATCTCGTACTGCGGCGCGAAGTCGGCCTCGACGTCCACGCCTAGATCGCGCTCGGGAAGATCGGCCACGTGTCCTTTGCTGGCCCGAACTTCGAAGCCCTGCCCCAGCATCTTGGCGATACTCTTGGCCTTGGCGGGCGACTCCACGATGACCAGCGTCGAACCTGGCATACGGCTTACGTTTATGGGGCAGACCTACCCCCGCTGTCAAGTGAGCCAGTTTACCGCAATGGCAGGTTTTGGCCTCGAGGAGGGCTCAGCCGCACCGGTAGCGTGATGCCTGAGTGGGGGGCACCTGGAGGTAGAGGATGCGCTCAGGGGGGGTATCGGGCCCGGCGAGGCAGTTGGTGGCCGAGTCGATGACGATGGTCTGGCCCGAGGGACTGAAGGAGCCGCCGCTGCTGGTGCTGGGCACTGCGAAGGTGGGTTCTCGAGGCCCTACTCCCTGCTGCCCCTGCTCCTGGGGGCGGGGGTTGGAGCCGATGAACAGCATGGTCTTGCCCTGCTCGCTGGGGGCACCCGAGATGAGGTCGTATTTCCCGGCCACCAGCCCCGGCGGCTGGGGGAAATCCCCCGCCGGTCGCCCGCGCAGGGCCTCTTCCATGAACGCGGCCCAGATGGGGGGGTTGACGACGGAGCTGCTGGGGGCGCTGCCGTTGCGCCAGCGCTGGGGCTTGTTGTCGTCACGACCCACCCACAGCGCGGCCACCAGGCCCGGACTGGCCCCGGCGAACCACAGGTCTACTTCGTCGTTGGAGGTACCGGTCTTTCCCCCGACCACCCGTCCTGGGATCGCCGCACTTTTGGCCAGGCTGCGGGGCCCCAGGTCGTAGACGTAGCCCTTGAGCATATCCCACACGATGGCCGCCACCTGGGGGCTGAAGAGCAGCGTGCGCTGCGGCTTGGCCTCGAACAGCACCTTGCCCTGGGCGTTCTCGATGCGGCGCACCAGCACCGGCTCGACGCGGTAGCCGCCGTTGACGAAGGCGGCGTAGGCGGCGGCCATGCCCAATGGGCTGATTCCCACCCCCCCACCGATGGCGTTGGAGAGGTTGGGTTCAAAAGTACACTGCTTGGTCTTGGGGTCTACCCGGCCCACGCAAAACCCCGCCGTGCGCAGCTTTTCCCCCACCCGCTGCACCCCGATGGCCTCGGCGGTGCGGATGGCGGGGATGTTGAGGGACTGATCCAGCGCATAGCGGATGGTGATCGAGGTGTTGAGGAAGGTACCCGAGAAGTTCTTGGGTCGCCACACGCCTCCCGGTTGGGAGGGGTCGCGGAAGCTCACCGGGGCGTCGAGCACGGTGGTGGTCTGGGTCCACCCCGCTTCGATAGCTGTGCCGTAAACGAAGGGCTTGATCGCGGAGCCTGGGCTGCGCAGGGTCTGGGTGGCGCGGTTGAACTCACCCGTGGTGCCGGGCCGGGCCCCCACCAGCGCATAGACTTCGCCGGTGTCGGGGTTGAGGGCAGCCAGCGCAGCCTGCGAGCCCACCGGGTAACGCCCGCCTGCGACGGCTCGCTCGGCGATGCGCTGCATGCGCGGGTCGAGGGTGGTGTAGATCTTGAGCCCGCCCTCGCTCAGGGGGATGCTCTTGCCCAGCTTTTCGCGGATGTAGTTCTGTACCGCCAGCACGAAGTAAGGCTCGCCCTGAACCTGCAACTCCTCGAGCTTACGGGCTTCGGGATCGACCAGCTTGGCGCTTAGAAGGTTGCCCTCACCGTCGTACTTGGCCTGCCAGCCACGGGGAACCAGGGGCTCTTTCCAGGCTGCTTCGGCTTCGGCCTGGCTGATCCAGCCCTCGGCTGCCATGGCCTCGAGCAGGGTCTTCATGCGGGCCCTGGTGGCCTTGAGGTCTAAGTAGCGCGAGTTGGGGCCGGGGATCAAGGTGGCGAGATAGGCTCCTTCGGCCAGGCTCAGCCGTGAGGGATCCTTGCCGAAATAGGCGTTGGCCGCCGCCCAGATGCCCGTGGCGTTGCCGCCCCAGTTGATGACGTTGAGGTAGACTTCGAGGATGTCCTGCTTGGAGTAGCGGCGCTCGAGCTCGATGGCCAGGGGAAATTCCTTGAGCTTGCGCTCCAGGCCGCTGATACCCTTGCGCTCGAGGGCGATGTCCCGCAGCAGCGTGTTCTTCACCACCTGGGTGGTGATGGTCGAACCGCCTTGGAGGTCGCCGCGGAAGGTGTAGTACAAGCCGCCCAGCAGGCGGATCCAGTCCACACCATAGTGCTCGAAAAAGCGCTTGTCCTCGGAGAAGACCACCGCGCTCACGGCGGCAGGGGAGACGTCGGAGAGCTGGATGAGCGTACGGCTCACTGCCCGCCCGTCCTCCTCCGAGGCCTTGGTGGCGATGGCGTTGCCCTCGCGGTCGTAGAGCACGCTGATGGCCGATAGGCGCAGGTTCTCAAAGGCCTCGAGGCTGGGCAGATCACGCGTGAGCATGTAGGCCACGTAGCCCCCAGCACCCAAGCCGCCCACGAAACCCGCCAGCAACAAAACCTTGATCCAGTGCCAGAGCCTACGCATCGGGAGTAATTTACGGGCTTTTTGATGAGTTTGCCCAAAGGAGGTAGCGCGTCTTGCACCCTAGGCGATGGGCAAGACGTAGAACACTGGAAATAGCAGCCACCCTGAGCCCGCTTTTACCCCGACGCTGCTTCCTGGGTCGTATTGGAGCGCAGCAGCGAGCGCAACAGCGAACGAAGCTGGCGACCCTCGAAGGGTTTGGGAATGACGTGGTCCACCCTGGAGAGCTCGGCGGTGATGCGGGTGCGGTCGTCTTGCTCGCTTACGAGAATCAGAATGGGCACTTCACGCAGGCGGCGGCTCATCTTGAGTCGCCCGGACACCGAGAAGGCGTCGGGCTTTAGGCCTTCATCGAGGATGAGCAAGGAGGGGACGCTTTCGCGCAGCAGGCTCAGGGCTTCGTGGGGGGTGGTAAAAAAGATGGCTTTGAATCCTTCCTGCTCGAGTACCATCTCGAGCAAGGCACGAACGGTAGCGCTGGGAGTGATGACAATGGCAACGTGGCTTTGCCCGATGTCCATGCTCTGAGCCTAGGGGATAATCTCCAACCCAACGGTGAAATTTGACCAAAATTTAGTCAACCCACCCATAGCTTCGTTCGAGCCTGGGGTGGATTCCCAAGGCCTTTAGGTATCCTAAGTTTTTGTGCTTGGACTGCTGTTCGCCGGCTCGAGCCTGGCCACCATCGCCAACCACTTCGAGAACGTGCGCGCGCTGCTGCGGGTGGAGGTGGCCGAGCAGATTCTCTAAAGCAGAGCATCTTCGGCCAGGTCGCCGGATGGTGACCTGGCCTAGCGTTGAGCGAGGGCCGGAGTGTGTTATCTTTGCCCTGAGCCGCGAGGCTCAACTTCCTTCGGGGCGGGGTGCGATTCCCCACCGGCGGTGAGCCCCCGGTCCATGGGCCGTGGCGGAAGCCCGCGAAGCCCAGGAAATCTGCGCTAACCTGGGCCCGATTCGGTGAGAATCCGAAGCCGACCGTGACAGTCGGGATGGGAGAAGGAGGAGGAAAGCTCGAGCGTCCCCTGCGCTCGAGCGCAAGGCGTGCATTATCCCGGAAACTTCGGCCCAGAGGCTCGAAGCGGGCCTGGCGTGGAGGCTATGTTCATGCGCCAGGCCCTTGACCTTGCCGCCCGGGGGATGGGGCGCACCAGCCCCAATCCCCCGGTGGGTTGCGTCCTCGTTCGCGAAGGGCAGGTCGTCGGCGCGGGCTTTCACCCGCGCGCCGGGGAGCCCCACGCCGAGGTGGTGGCCCTCCGCCAGGCGGGGGAGCGGGCCAGGGGGGCGACGGCTTACGTCACCCTCGAGCCCTGCGCCCACCACGGGCGCACCCCACCTTGCGCGCAGGCGCTGATCGAGGCCGGGGTCTCCCGCGTGGTGGTGGCGGCTCTAGACCCCAACCCCCTGGTGAACGGACGTGGGCTCGAGCAGCTCGCCCAAGCGGGGGTGGCGGTGACGACGGGGCTCCTGCGGGAGGAAGCCGAGCGGCAGCAGGAGGTCTTTCGCCACTGGATCACCCGCCGCGAGCCCTTCGTCGTCTTCAAGAGCGCGCTGACGCTGGATGGAAAGACCGCCACCTCGACCGGCGACGCCCGCTGGGTGAGCACGGAGGCGGCCAGGGAGCGGGTTCACGTGCTGCGTGACGAGCTCGATGCGGTGGTGGTGGGGGTGGGCACGGTGTTGGCCGACGACCCCGAACTCACCTGCCGCCTGCCCTCACCCGCCGTCCCCTCGCGCGTACCGCGCGACCCGGTGAAGGTGGTGTTCGACTCCTTAGCCCGAACGCCGCCCCAGGCCCGGCTGTTTCGGGCGGGGCCGCGTGGGGAAGCTGCGCGGGTGCTGATCCTGACGACCGACCGGGCCGAGGGCCGGCGGGTGGAGGCGTTGCGCCGGGCCGGCGCCGAGGTGGTGGCGCTGGAGGCGGGTCCGGAGGGGCGGGTCAGCCTGGCCTCCGCGCTGGAGTTGCTGGCAGCGCGGGGCCTGATTGGGCTTCTGCTCGAGGGCGGCTCGAGGCTGGCCGGTGGCTTCTTCGACGCGGGCAAGGTGCGGAAGGTCGTGGCCTTCATAGCCCCCAAGCTCGTGGGGGGCGGGGGCCCTACGCCCGTCGCCGGGGCCGGTGTCGCGCGGATGGCCGACGCCGTGCGGCTGGAGCGGGTGCGGGTGGAGCAGCTTGGAGAAGGCGTGATGATCGAGGGCTACGTCCCTTGGCTCGAGCGGGGAGAGGACGATGTTTACAGGGATTGTTGAAGAGGTGGGCCGGGTGCTGGCGGTCCGCGAAGAGGGGGGAAACCGGGTCGTCACCATCGGGGCGAGCAAGGTTTTAGAGGGCATGCGCGTGGGGGACTCGGTTGCCTGCAGCGGGGCCTGCCTCACGGTGATGGCCTTCGACCAGGAGGGCTTCAGCGTGGCCCTCTCGCAGGAGACCGTGGCCAAGACCGCGCCGCGCTGGGAGGTGGGCTCGCGCCTCAACCTCGAGCGGGCCATGCGGGCGGATGGACGCTTTGGCGGTCACCTGGTCAGCGGGCACGTCGATGGCACCGGCACCGTGGTGGCCGTGTCGCCGCAGCCGGGGGCCTGGGTGGTCGAGGTCGAGGCCCCACCCGCGCTCAGGCCCTACCTCGTTCCGAAGGGGTCGGTGAGCGTGGATGGGGTTTCGCTCACCGTGGTGGAGGTGCGTGGCGGGGTTTTTTCGCTCTGGCTCATCCCGCACACCCTCGAGGTCACCACCCTGGCCGAACTCGCGCCGGGTGCGGTGGTCAACCTCGAGGCCGACCTGCTGGCGAAGTACGTCGAGCGCATCCTGCAGACGCGGGAGGTCCTCCGATGAGCCCTCTCGCCTCGATCCCGGAGATCGTCGCCGAGGTGCGGCGTGGCCGCCCGGTGCTGATGGTAGATGACGAGGGGCGCGAGAACGAGGGGGACTTCGTGGTCGCCGCCGAGCACGCCACGCCGGAGGTGATCAACCTGATGATCCGGGAGGGGCGGGGCCTGGTCTGCCTTGCCCTCACCGCCGAGCGCGCCAGAGCGCTGGGCCTGGAGCCGATGGTCGCGCACAACACCGACCCCAACGGCACTGCCTTCACCGTATCGGTGGACCACCTCTCCTGTGGCACCGGGATCAGCGCCTTCGACCGTGCGGCCACCATCCGCGCCTGCCTCGACCCGGCCACGCGCCCCGGCGACCTGCGCCGACCGGGGCACGTCTTTCCCCTCGTGGCCCGCGCCGGTGGGGTGCTGCGCCGCGCCGGCCACACCGAGGCGGCGGTGGACCTCGCGCGCCTGGCCGGTCTCGAGCCGGCAGGGGTGATCTGCGAGGTCGTGGCCGAGGACGGCCACATGGCCCGGCTGCCGCAACTGCTCGAGCTCGCAGGACGGCTGGGGCTCAAGGTCGGCACGATCCGCGACCTCATCGCCTACCGTCGGCGTAGCGAGACCTTCGTTCAATGTGAGGCCCAGACCCTCCTTCCCACCCCTTACGGCCTCTGCCGGCTGCTGGGTTTCCTGGACACGCTGGATGGCGGCGAGCACCTCGCCATGGTCATGGGTGAGGTGGGCGATGGGAAGCCGCCGCTGGTGCGCGTACACAGCGAGTGTCTTACCGGCGACGCCCTGCATTCGCTGCGCTGTGACTGTGGCGCGCAGCTCGACGCCGCCCTGCGGGCCATCGCACGGGAAGGCCGGGGCGTGCTGGTGTACCTGCGTCAGGAGGGGCGCGGCATCGGGTTGTTGAACAAGCTTCGGGCCTACGCGCTGCAAGACCTTGGGGCCGACACCGTGGAGGCCAACGAGCGCCTGGGCTTCGCGCCAGACCTGCGCGATTACGGCGTGGGCGCCCAGATCTTGCGCGAGCTGGGGGTGAGCCGCTTGCGGCTTTTGAGCAATAACCCGCGAAAAGCGGCGGACCTGGCCGCCTTCGGACTGGAGGTGGTGGAAACCGTGCCGCTGCTGGCCGGCCACAACCCGCACAACCGGAGGTATCTGGAGGCTAAGCGGCTCAGGCTCGGGCACCGCCTGGAGTTCAGGGGTGCGGAGGGGTTGCCATGAGGGTCAACGAGGGCAAGCTGATCGGCACGGGGATGCGCTTTGGCATCGTGGTCGCGCGCTGGAACGACCTCATCACCCGCCGACTACTGGACGGAGCGGTGGGTGCCTTGAAGGCCCACGATGTGGCAGAGGAGGACCTCGAGGTCGCTTGGGTCCCCGGTTCCTTCGAGGTGCCCCTCCTAGCGCGCGAGATGGCCCGGAGCGGGCGCTTTGACGCGGTGATCGCCCTCGGCTGTCTGATCCGCGGGGCCACCGACCACTACGCCCTGATCGCGGCCAGCGTCACCAGCGCGATCCAGCAGGCGATGCTCGAGACGGGGGTGCCCATCGCCTTTGGGGTGCTCACCACCGACACCATCGAGCAGGCCGTCGAGCGGGCAGGCACCAAGGCGGGCAACAAGGGTGCGGAGGCCGCGTTGGCCGCGCTCGAGCTCGCGAACCTGATGAAGCTCTACCGTTGAGAAGCGATAGCATGGAGGCGCACCGAGGTGCGCCTTCTACGATTTGCGTGCTGGCTGGGGCACGTGGACTCGAACCACGACCGACGGTTCCAAAGACCGTTGTCCTGCCATTAGACGATGCCCCAACATCGCCAAGGCAGTATTGTAGCCAGCTCAGGAGTGCGTGTCAAACGCAGCCTGTTTTGGGCGGTACTTTTGGGCTGATGGTCTGGTATTGGATATCTGTTATATCCGCATTCAAAAAGATAAAAGACCTTCAGAGGCTATCTTTATTGAATCCTAGAGCCCTCCCTTCGGGGGCGGCGTCCCCGTTCGGGAACGAACTGACCGAATCTGGTATTACAGGTCGTACCAAGGGGGCGTACCCCGGTAGAGCTCGAGCTTCTCTCCCAGCACCTCTTCCTTGCTCGCCTGCGTCAGGGTGATCACCTGCGGCGGGCAACTGCTCACGCAGGCGCCGCAGCCGGTGCAGGCCGCCACGTCGAGCTTGAGCACGTATTCGTCGCTGAGGCCCTCGACCACCTCGCGCTGACGCTCGACCGCGTGAGTGGGACAAACATTGGTGCAGACCGGGCATAGTGTGCAGCCTTCGGCCACGTTAATTTTAGGCCAGCGCACTTCCTCGGCCCGTCGTGCGGCGAGCAGCCGCAGGCGCAGCTCGGCGGGCAGTTCGGGGGCTTCTTCCTCCAGGGGGATGGGCAACTGCGGTACCAGCTCGGCGGCGCTGCGTCTGGCCCCGCCGAGCATGGCCCCGAAGAACTCGCGGCGGCCTACGGGTGAGCCTGGCAGCTTGTCGAGGGTGAGGCTGACCTCGAGGCCCGGATAGAACTTGCGGGCCTCCTCGGTAGCCCACTGCACCTGGCGCAGCACACCCTCCCCGCCGATCCTGCACTGCGCGCAGTTGCCATGGGCCAGCGTGAGCTTCCCCAGGCGGCTGCCCGCCTCGGCCAGGAGGCCCGGCGTGAGCTGCCCCAGGCAACGCACCTCCTCCCCAGCACCGTGGGCCTGTGAGCAGCGCACCTGGCCCTTGCCCCGGTGCAGGGCTTCTTGCAGCGGACCCAGCGGGAATTCCAGCGCTGTCCCTGGGCATACCTGCGTGCACAGCCCGCAACTCGTACACAGCGCCTCGTCGATTTCGACGGTGAAGTTGGAGAGGTCGATGGCCTGGTGGGGGCATACCGCCTGGCACCGATCGCAGCCGCCTACCGAGTTCTTCTCCAGCAGGCACCTCGAGCGGTGGAACTCGGGGGTGGGATCGGTGAGTTTGAGGAAGGCCCCCAGGAGGTTTTCGAGCAGGCCCATGCCTCAAGCCTACTGCCTCGAGCATCGGGTGACAAAGCCCAAAGCCGCGCTTTGGGGATTCGACGCCGGACCCCCTCTTGGTATACCATTTGGGCTATGGATCAGCGCATACAGGACCTCCGTGAGGAAGTGGACCGGATCAACCGGCAACTCCTGGCCTTGCTCTCCGAACGCGGAAAGCTGGTGGCCGAGATCGGGCGGGTGCAGACCGAGCTGGGCATCCCGCACTACGACCCTAAGCGCGAGGAGGAGATGCTGGCCTACCTCAGCGCCGAGAACCCCGGCCCCTTTCCCTCCGAGACGATCCGGCGGCTGTTCAAGGAGATCTTCAGGGCCTCGCTGGACCTCGAGGAGCGCCAAGACCAACAGAAGTTTCTCTATTCACGCAAGCTAAAGCCCGAAGATACCAAGGTGCAGGTAGGTGAGGTGGTCTTCGGCCAGGGTAAGCACCTCATCGCCGGGCCCTGCTCGATCGAATCCGAGGAACAACTGATGGCAACCGCCCGTTTCCTGGCCGAACGCGGCGTTAGGGTACTGCGCGGAGGGGCTTACAAACCGCGCACCTCTCCTTACGGCTTCCAGGGCATGGGGAAGCCCGCGCTCGAGCTCGGGCGCAAAGCCGCCGACGCTTACGGGATGGTCTTCGTGACCGAGGTGATGGACACCCGCGACGTGGAGCTGGTGGCCCACTACGCCGACATCCTCCAGGTGGGCACCCGCAACGCCCACAACTTCGCCCTGCTCAAGGAGGTGGGCAAGGCCAGTAAGCCGGTGCTGCTCAAGCGTGGCTTCGCCCAGACCATCGAGGAGTGGTTCTACGCTGCCGAATACATCCTCTCGCAGGGCAACGGGCAGGTGATCTTGTGCGAGCGTGGCATCCGCACTTACGAGAAGTGGACCCGCAACACCCTCGACCTCTCCGCCGCCGTCCTCGCCAAACAGGAGACCCACCTGCCGGTAGTGGTGGACGTAACCCATGCCGCCGGACGGCGTGACCTGCTGGCCCCGCTGGCCCGTGCCGCTCTGGCCGCCGGCCTCGACGGCGTCCACGTGGAAGTGCACCCCAACCCCAAAGTGGCCCTCTCCGACAACGAGCAGCAGCTCGACTTCGCCCAGTTCGATGAGTTTCTCACCGCCATTGGTGACCTGATGCCCCAGCCGGTGGCGCGGTAGCCGAATACCCATGACGCCCCCCGATCACCGGTTATCGGCGACGCGCAGGTGTACCGGCCGCAACTATTTTTCTCACGGTCTACCCTTAGCATGGAGAGCATGAGGCGTTTTTCCTGGCTTCTCGTGGGGGGTGCGGTGGTCGCAGCCCTGGTCTACGCCCAGATCGGGCGTCCGAACGCCGAGGCTTTCCTGCGCAACCGCAACGGTCAGGCCTTGGTGCAGACTTATCAGCTCATTCAGGACGAGTACCTGCAAAAGCTCGACCAGAAAAAGCTGGATGCGGTGATTCAGGGCGGCATTCGCGGCATGATCGGCGCCCTCGACGACCAGTTCACCAGCTATTCGGCTCCTACGAGCAGCTCCATCCGCAGCCAGGATTTGCAAGGGGAGTTTTACGGCATCGGCGTGAGCCTTTCGCTGCAACCGCCCAAGGGGGGTGGAGCCCAGATCATCGGGGTGACCCGCGGGCTGCCGGGCTTCAACGCCGGGTTGAGGGTGGGCGACATCATCACCGAGGTGGATGGCCAGGACGTGACCAAGCTCGAGGTCGACGAGATCGTGGCCAAGATCCGCGGCCCCAAGGACACCAAAGTGACCATTGGCGTGCGGCGTGACGGCAGCAACGCGGTCATCAGGTTCGAGATGGTGCGGCAGAAGGTGGAGATCATCTCGGTGACCAAGGCCATCCTGCCCGGCAACGTGGGCTACGTGGCGCTCGAGACCTTCGCCAACATCAAGGTTTTCGATCAGCTCAACGCCGCACTCAAAGAAATGCGCGAAAAGGGCGTGAAGAAGCTGATCTTCGACCTGCGCGATAACGGCGGGGGCCTGCTCGACCAGGGCTGCCAGGTGGCCAGGGCCTTCATCAAGGAGGGGCCCATCGTCTACACCCGCTACCGCACCCAGACCAAGCTCTTCTGCGAGGCCAACGGGCAGGTGCAGTGGAGTGGGCCGATGGTGGTGCTGGTCAACGGCAACTCGGCCTCGGCTTCAGAGATCGTGGCCGGAGCCATTCAAGATAGCGGGCGGGCCAAGATCATCGGGGAGACGACTTTTGGCAAGGGTGTGGGCCAGAACGTCATCGACCTGCCCAACGGCGGCGAGCTGACGCTGGTGACCTTCGAGTGGCTTACCCCCAAAAAGCGCGCGCTCAACAAAGTGGGAGTCAAGCCCGACATCGAGGTCAAGGACACCCGCTTCGAGGTGCCGCTGGCCTTCGAGGGCACCGGAGCCAAGCCTGGTGAGACGGTTACGCTGAGCATCGGCGGCAAGACCTACAGTGCCAAGGCCGATGAAAACGGCAAGTTCACCTTCAGCCAAACCCTGCCGCCGCGTCCTCAGTCTGAAGACCGCGGCCAGGCGGTGCTCGAGCTGGAAAAAGACGCCATCTTGCAGCGGGCGCTGGAGGAGTTGAAGTAATACCGGACAAGCCCCAAGCAGGGTTAGGGCTTCTTAAACGGGCGCGAAAAGCAAGATTTGCACCACTCATTCTCGATCTGGGGCTTTAGGCTTTAAACCAGCGATGATTCGGCTGGAGAACCTCGGCAAGCGTTATGGCAAATTCGTGGCTCTGCAGGGGCTTGACCTCGAGGTCGCCCCTGGCGAGACCGTGGCCCTCCTAGGTCCCAACGGAGCGGGCAAGAGCACGACCATCAAGGCGCTGGTGGGGCTGCTCAAGCCCACCTCGGGGCGGGCGTTGGTGGGCGGGGTGGATGTGTGGAAGGAGCCGGTGAAGGCCAAGGCCCTGTTCGGTTACGTGCCCGACCGACCCTATCTCTACGGCAAGCTCTCGGGGGCCGAGTTGCTGCGCTTTGCGGCTGGGGTCTACCGCATCCCCAAGGCCGAGGCCGAGCGGCGCATCGAGGAGCTGCTTAGCGAGTTCCGCCTCGAGCGCTTCGCTTCCTCGCTCATCGAGACCTATTCCCACGGCATGCGCCAGAAACTCTCGCTGGCCTTGTCGCTGCTGCACCGCCCTGCCGTGCTGATCCTCGACGAGCCGATGGTGGGCCTCGACCCTCACGCCGCGCGGCAGGTGCGAGAGCTGCTCAGGAACTACGCCACGGGGGGGCGGGCCGTGCTCTACGCCACCCACCAGATGCCCCTGGCCGAGGCGGTGAGCAGCCGGGTGGCCCTGATCCACCGGGGAAAGCTGTTGGCCCTGGGCGCACCGCGCGAGTTGCTGCACAAGCACGGTTCCCAAGACCTCGAGGAGTTCTTCATCCGCCTTACCGAGGACGCCGCCCTCGAGCCCATCCTGCAGTAAAGCCCGCTGCCATGCTTGCCCTGCGTGCCCGTATCCTCTACAACACCTTCCGCCAGTCGCCCGCCACCACCGCCATGGGGTTCTTGCTGGCTTTGGGCATGGCCTACCTGGCCTGGAGCGGCACCACCTGGTTCTTAGAGTTCATCACCCACGAGATTGTGGGGAGGAGCCCGCTGCTCGAGCGGGTAAGTGCGCTGTTCACCCGCAACGTGCTGGTCGAGCGCATCGTGGGTGTGCTGCTGCTGGTGCTCTCCTCGAGCGTGGTGCTCTCGGCGCTGCCCAACGCCATCGCCGTGCTCTACAGCTCCGAGGACCTGCCCATCTTGCTGGCGTTGCCCCAGCGTGCGGCCAAGGTTTTCCTGTTCAAAGTGGCCGAGACCTTCGCCACCACCGCTCTGCTCCCCGCGCTCTTCACCTTGCCTGTCGTCTTCGCTGTGGGGGCTTTTTACCACGCCCCGTGGTTCTTCTACCCGTCTGCGCTGCTGGTGGTGCTCGCGCTCTATGCCTTCCCGGTGGCCCTTGGGGTAGGCCTGGCCCTCCCGCTGGTGCGCTTCGCCCCGGCGGGGCGGGCCAGGGAGTGGGCGGCAGCGGTGGGAGCGGTGTTGGGGGGCGGTCTGATCTTTCTGTTGCGGGCCGTGCGCCCCGAAACCCTCATCCAGACCAACTTCGCCGACCCCGACGCGCTCGATCGCTTCCTGCAGAGCTTCCGCAACCCCGCCGCGCCCTTCTTGCCCTCCAGCCTGGCCTCCGACGCCCTCGACGGCCTGATGAAGGGCCGCTTCACCCCGGAGTTCTTCGGGCTCATCGGGCTCTCGCTGCTGTTGCTGGGGCTGGCCGGGTTGGTGGCGGGCTATGCCTACCAGATCGGCTGGGTGCGGGCTCTGGAGGGTACCGTGCAAGAGCGAGGCCTGAAGGGGCCGGGCTTTTGGGACCGGCTGGGTGCGAGCAGCCGGGCAGGGGCCTTGTGGGTGCGTGACTTGCGGCTGTTCTTCCGCGATGCTAACCAGGCTGCCCAGCTCGTGCTGGTGGGGGTGCTGGTGCTGCTGTACACCACCAGCTTGCAGTTCATTCCCCTCGAGGGCGAGCGCTTCCGCGTGGTGGTGGGCTTTTTGCACCTGGCTTTCCAGGGCTTTGCGATCGCCGGGGTGGGCGTGCGGCTGGCCTACCCCCTGTACTCGCTCGAGGGGCCCGGCTTCTGGCTGGTCCAGACGGCCCCGCTCAGCCGCCTGACCCTGCTGCTGACCCGCTTCGGGTTGGCCTTAGCCTTCCTGCTCCCGCTGGCGCTGCTGCTCGGCCTACTCTCTCCCCAGGTGATCGGCCTGGGGGCCAACCTGACCCAGATCTCGGTGGCCATCGCGGTGGCTTCGGCCATCGCTTCGGCGGGGTTGGGTGTGGGGNTGGGCTCGGCCTTTCCCCGCTTCGACGCCTCCAACCCCGCCGAGGTGCCGCTGGGCTTGGGTGGCTTGCTGTACATGGGCCTCTCCCTTTTGCACTCGGCTTTCCTGGTGGTGCTGGCGGCCCGACCGGTCTACTTGTCCTTCAGCAGCCGGGGAAGCTACCTCATGGGCCCCGAGGGCCCCTTGTGGCTGCTGCTTCTGGCTGCCGCAACCCTTTTGCCCGTTCTGGCCGCGCTGGCATTTGGCTACCGGCGTATGGAGAACCCGGCTTAAGGCCGCACATCCGCCTCACGCCGGGCTTTTATACTGAGGGCCATGATCGGCTTCCATCGGGTGACCCTCGAGTACGCTCGCACCCAGACCAAGGCACTCTACGACATCAGCTTCGAGATCAAAAAGGGGGAGTTTTGCTTCTTGGTCGGTCACTCGGGGGCGGGGAAGTCCAGCCTGCTTTCGCTATTGTTGAAGCGGCTCGAGCCCACCAGTGGAGCTATCTACTTCGGCGGGGAAAACCTCAGGGCCCTACGCGGCGACCGCATCGCCCTGCACCGGCGCAAGATCGGGGTGGTGTTCCAAGACCACCGCCTCTTGAAGGACCAGACCGTCGAGGACAACTTGCTGTTCGCCTTGCGGGTGCTGGGGGTGCCCAAAGCTGAGTGGGAGAATCGCGTCACCCGCGTGCTGCGACTGGTGGGGTTGGTCCACAAGAAGCGCTCTTTTCCCGAAGAACTCTCGGTAGGTGAGTCCCAGCGCGTCGCCATCGCCCGCGCCATCGTTGGTGATCCCCCGGTGGTGCTGGCCGACGAGCCCACCGGCAACCTCGACCTGACCAACGCCATCATGGTGCTGGAAATCCTCAAGTCAATCCACGCCCGCGGAGCTACGGTCATCGTGGCGACCCACTCCCGCGAGCTGGTAGAGGCCTATCCCCAGCGGGTACTGGTGCTCAAGGCCGGGCAACTCGTACGCGACGACCGATCGGGCAAGTACAGCCTGAGCTGAGCGTCGATGACCTAACGCCAAACGCGATGGCAGTGGCTTCTACGCACTCCACCCTGACCCTCCCCGCCCAGGGGGGAAGCGCCCAAAGGACATCTTGCGCATGACGCAGGAGTACGACCGGCGTTTTGCCTGGCACCCAACTTCTACCCTACACCCTTGCTTGGACCGGATCAAGGCCGGAAGACTCTACCACCTGAGCGGGGCCGGCGGTAGGATAAAGCACCTAAAGGTTGAAGGCACCCAGTGCAGCCCGCGTGTAAGGGCGGCAGAATCCCCTTCCACCCAGGGCACCTTTAGGGAAAGGGTTCTGGGATGGGTCTCGAGTCCTCGTCCCGGCTTCCAAGGAGGGCCAGATGAACATTTACAAACTGGTAGGCCGCAACATCGAGATCACCGATGCCCTCAAGAATTACCTCGACAAGAAGCTCGAGCGCCTCGACCGCTACATGAACGGCATCGTCGATGCCAAGGTAGTCCTCTCGATGGCGACGGCCCCTCGTGTGGAGAACCGCGCCAAGTGCGAGATTCAGATCAATGTTCCCAAGGGCATCGTGCGGGTAGAAGAGTCTGACCCCGATATGTATGCGGCCATCGACAAGAGCGTCGATCGGCTGGAGACCCAGCTCAAGCGCTACAAGGAGCGCCACTTCAACGGTCACCATGCCGCCGCCCGGCGGCAGGCTGCCCTCAACGCTGCCCCTCCTACGGCGCTGTTCGAGCCCGAAGAGGAGGAGGCCACCCCCCAGATCGTGCGGGTCAAGCGCTTTGCCGTCAAGCCCATGACCCCCGAGGATGCCGCCATCCAGATGGAGGCTCTAGGTCATGATTTCTTCGTCTTTCGCAACGCCGAGACCGAAGGCTTTGCCGTGATCTACCGCCGTCGTGACGGAAACTACGGCCTGATCGAACCCTCCTAAACTCGAGCCAAAGCTCCGGTGCGGCCACTGGCCGCACCATCTGTCATGAAATCGTCGTACGCCGTACGCAAAACGCTAGACGCCGAAGATCGACCCTCGACGCGCTTTGCTTATTCGGCAATTTCAGTAATACCTCGAGGGGTCAACCTGCACGCCGTCGTTGTTGGCCACGGCGAACCACAGCGTATCGGCGGGGATCAAGGCGGCACCTCCTGTATAGCCGATGCGCTGGCCCTTGCTCACCTGCTGCCCCTTCTGCACCAGCGGAGATTGCAGGCCGATGTAAAAACTCGTCACGTTGCCATGGGCGATGATGACCCACCAGCCCGTGTTGCTGACGGGATACTCGTCCAGCACGACCCCGCTGGCCGCCGCGACCACCGGGCTGAAGTCAGCGGGCCCCTGGATCACTTGGTAGGTGCCCTGTAGGCCAAAGGGTGCGACGATCCTCCCGCCAGGGACCGGGAATTGCAGGGTGCCCACGATGACGTTGGGGATGATGGCGACAGGCTCGAGGCCGGGGCTGTTCTGCTGGCGGCGGCGCTCGGCGGCTTCGCGCTCTCGCTGCCGACGGGCTTCCTCTTCGCGCCTGCGCCGTTCTTCGGCCAGGCGGCGCTGTTCTTTGGCGATGGCGGCCACCACGTTGTTGAGCTGGTTCTGCAGCTCGTTGCGGGCTATGAGCGACTCGCGCAGCAGCACCTTGCGCCCTTCGGCCTGCTGCCGCAATGCCGCCAGGGTGGCTTGGAGCTGGCTGCGGCTGGCGGTGAGCTGATTGATCTTGTTTTGGCGGTCGGCTTGCTTGGCGTTGAGGTCGCGTACCAACAGGATCAGGCGCTGTTTTTGGCTGTCTAGCTGCTCGAGCAGGAAGTTGATGCGCTGGATGAGGCTGGTCTGCTGGTTGCCGAGGTAGCCTACCCACCTGGCCCGCACCGAGAGGTCGGTGAAGCTCTGGGCCTGCAGCAGCGGCAAGTAGCGCCCGGCCTGCTCGCGGTAAAGGCTGTTGATCAGGGCGGCGAGACGCTTTTTTAGGTCGGCGAGCTGGGCCTCGTTCTGGGCGATCTCGGCTTCGGTTTCCCTGACCTGCTGCTGCAGGAGGTTGATCTGTCGTCCCAGATCGGCCCGCTCTTTCTCCAGCTGCTGGATCTGCCCCTCCAGGGACCTCAGGTCCCTCAGGCGCTGGGCGGTGAGGGCGTCGAGGTTGGCCAGCTCGCGGTTGAGTTTCTCGATGCGCTGCTGGTTGGCTTTTTGTTGCTGCAGGGTCTGCTGGCGCTGGCGCTCGAGCTCGCTGAGGCTTTGCGAGAACACGCTGGCGAAGGACAGGGCGCACAGCGCGAGGAGGGGCAGGCCCCAGATTCCCCGGACGCCGCGGCACTTCATAAGTCGCTCTCCTTGAGGTGAGCGCGGCTCGACAGATAGGCCCCACCTACCCCTAGGATCACCGCCAGCAGCACCAGTGCTCCAGCGGCCAGCAGCAGATCGTTGGTGCCCAGGACCGGTAAGAAAGGGAGCAGTTGTTGCAGGGCCGCGGCTAGGAACCTGTAGGCCAGCAGACCCAGCCCCAGCGCCGCCAGCGAGGCCAGCAGGGTCAGGAACAGGCCCTCTACCACGAAAGGTCCCTGAATGAAGCGGCGGGTGGCCCCCACGAGCTGCATCACCCGCAGCTCCTCGCGGCGGTTTTCGATGGAAAGCCGGATGGTGCCCATCACGCTGAAGAGGGTGTCTAACAGCAGCAGGCCGATTAAAATTAGCGCCGCCATGCGCACCCCACCCAGCACCTTCAGCAGTTGCTCGGTGATCTCACCGCCATAGGTCGTGCTCTCGATGCCCTCCAGGCGCTCGATCTTGCGAGCGGCGGCGCGCACTTGGTTGGGGTTTTTGAGCACTACCCGCAGGGTATTGGGAAGGGGGTTTTCGATGAGCTCGCGGGCTTGGGAGAGGTAGGGGTAGGAGAGCTGGAGCTGGGCTAGGGCCTCTTCCTTGCTCACGACCCTGACCTCGAGCACCTCGTCGAAGGCGGCGATCTGCTCGCGCAGGGCGTTGACGTCGCTATCCGGCTTGAGGAAGGCCGCGATCTCGACCTCGCGCTCGAGGGAGCTGACCACCTTGCCCAGGTTCCACAACACCAGGCCTAGCAAAAACAGCAAGGTAAACGACACCAGCGAGGTGGTGAAGGTGGCGAGAGCGCTGGTGAGGTGATGGCGCAGCGCACGCAGCGCCTGAGAGATGGCGTACACGCCCCTCAGTCTAAGGGTCAATAGGCCAGAAGCGTGAGCCTGGGCGGCCTTAGATGAAAAAAAGCCTCAAGCCAGGCCCGCCACGGCCTCGACCAGCTCCCGCGGACTCTCGCAAAGCAGGCTGGCTCCATGAAAGGCGAGTTCCTCGCGGCTGCCGTAGCCCCACAACACCCCGACGCAGGCCATCCCGTTGGCCTTGGCCCCGATCACGTCGAACTCCCGGTCCCCGACCATGACCGCCTGCTGGGGGCTGAGGCCATGGTCGCGCAGGATGCGCCCGATCAGATGCGCCTTGGGCTCGGAGAGCTGGGGCGGTGTGACGCCATAGACGGCTTTGAAGTAGGAACTGAGGCCGAAGCGCTCCAGCATCTCCTCGGCGAAGACCTGCCGTTTGGAGGTCGCCACGATGAGGGTGTGGTGGTAGGCTAGTTCGTGTAGGGCGGCTTCAATTCCCTCGAACACCGCGGCCTTGAACTTACCCTTTAGGTCGTAGCAGCGCCGGTATATTTCTACGGCCTCCTCGACGTGCGCTGCCCCCACCAGCTCACGCCAGGCCTGCTCGAGCGGCGGGCCGATGAAGCGGCGCAACTCGGCGTCGCCCTGAGTGGGCAGGCCGAAGTGCTCGAGGGTGTGGCGAAGGCAGGCCAGGATGCCGGGCTCGGTGTCGAGCAGGGTACCGTCGAGGTCGAAGAGGAGGGTGGTGGGCCGCATTCAAACCACCTTGCCTGGGTTGAGGATGTTCTGCGGATCGAAAAGGCCTTTGAGTTGCCGCATCCACTCCAGTGCCGCCCCGTGTTCGCGGGCCAGGAACTTCTTCTTGCGCAGGCCCACTCCGTGCTCGCCGGTGCAGGTGCCACCGAGCTCCAGCGCTTTCTCTACCAGCCGCGCCGAGAAGGCCTCGGCCTTGGGGTAATCCTGCTCACCCGTGGCGACGAGGGTGTGAAAGTTGCCGTCGCCCACGTGACCCACGATGCTCCCGCCCAGCTTCATCTCGAGCAGTAGCCTTTGCGAGTACCGCACGAGTTCGGGCATGCGGGAGAGGGGGACGGCGGTGTCGGTGATCATGAACTGGTGGCCGGGGTACTGGGCCACCAGGGCCCAGTAGAGCTGGTGGCGGGCTTCCCACTGCGCATTGCGCTCCTCGGGGGTCCGGGCGGCGTCTACGGCGACGGCCCCGGCTTCGCGCACGAGCTCGAGGGCCATCTGCGACTCGGCCTCGAGGGCTTCGCGGGTCGAGGAGTGGAACTCCACGAAGAGGGCGGGTTTTTCCGGGTAGCTTCGCTGCAGGTAGCGGTTGATGGCGCCAAGACTCAACTCGTCGAGCAGCTCCAGCCGCGCCAGGGGCAGCCCCGAGCCCATGAGGGCATAGGCGGCGTCGGCGGCGCTCTCGAGGCTCGGGAAAAAGACCCGCAGGGTGTGGACGTGGCTGGGCAGGGGATGCAGCCGCAGGGTGAGCCGGGTGATCACGCCCAGGGTGCCCTCGGAGCCGATGAAGAGGTCCTTGAGGTCGTAGCCCGCACTGGTCTTGCGCACGGCCCGCCCCAGCTCCAGCACCTCCCCGCTTGCCAGCACCACCTGCAGCGCCAACACGTTGTGGCGCATTCCACCGTAGCGCACGGTGGTCGTGCCGGAGGCGTTGGTAGCCGCCATGCCGCCCAGCGAAGCGTTGGCGCCGGGGTCTACGGGGAAGAACAGCCCAGTGCCCTTGAGCCGGGCGTTGAGCTGCTCGCGGGTCACGCCGGGTTCGACCACCGCCAGAAAATCTTCAGGGCGAAGCTCCAGCACCCGGTTCATGCGGGAGAGGTCGAGGCTGATGGCCGGTCCCTGCGGCAGGACGTGGCCCTCGAGGCTGGTTCCCGTGCCGAAGGGAATTACCGCCAAGCCGCTCTCCCGTGCCCAAGCCAGCGTCCGCACCACGTCCTCCAGGCTCTGGGCATAGACCACTGCCTGGGGCAGCGAATGGATGGGGTAGGCCTCGTCCTTGCCGTGGGTCTCGAGGTCGGTGGGCGCGGTGCTGACCTTGTCCGCCAGCGCGGCTTTGAGGCTATTGAGCATGGCTCGAGTTTACCCCGGCGGGTGGCCCGCTTGACACTCCAACCGTGGGATTGTCAAGCGTGAATGTGATTTTATGCCGTCCAGAACGGGTTATTCCCGCTTGACATCTTGGCTATGGCCATTGCAGGCTGAAGTATGGAGCGTCGAAAGACCGAAGTTTGGGAAGACGTCGAGGTTCATCTCGAGCTGGCGTTGGAGTTTGATCCCGAACGGCTCCAGAAAGAACACCCTGGCTTGGGCCTGGTGCTGGCCGAGTTGCTGATTGGGCCGCCGCGGCGCCAGCGCGACGTGGCCGAGCTGTGGCCCTACGCGGGCCTGAAGAGCCTCGAGGCCCACCTCGAGCGCCTGCGCTTCAACCCGCTCGAGACCCGTCGCCTGGGCCAAGCGCTCGACCGGCTGTTCACCGCGCTCGAGTTCGAGATCGTTGGGCAGAAGGTGATCTCGGTGCCCCTGCCGCCCAACGTGGAGTTGCCCGAGGGATGGCGGGCGCGGAGCGGGGTGTGGCTGTGCCACCTGCCGCTGGCGTCGTGAATTGGGCGCCAAACACCAAACGCGAGACGCGGCACAGCAAGACGTCACTTCGCCGGGTTGAGAATGCCCTCGATTTGCTCCAGGGCCTCTGGCGGCAGCTCCACCCCGGCAGCGCCGAGGCTTTCTTGGATCTGCTCGGGTTTGGTGGCGCCGGTGATGGCGCTGCTAACCCCCTTCTGGCGCAGAACCCAAGCCAGGGCGAGCTGGGTGCGGCTGAGCCCTAAGGAGTCGGCCACCTTCTTCAGGGCCTTGACCTTCTTGCGGTTTTCCTCGGTCAGGAAGCGGTTGGCGAACTGCGGGTAGCGTTCGAAGCGGCTGCCCTTGGGGATACCCTTGTCGTAGCGCCCGGTGAGCATGCCTTGGGCCAAAGGGCTCCAGACCACTGCGCCCATACCGTAGCGCTCGAGCTCGGGCAGGATCTCTTGCTCGAAGCGGTCGTGGGCGAGCATGGAGTACTGCGGCTGTTCGACCACCGGCGGGTGCCAGCCCCCGGCCCTGGCGACCTGCACTGCCTCGACGATGCGGGCGGCGGGCCACTCGGAGGTGCCCCAGTACAGGATGAGGCCGCGGTCGACGAGGTTGCTCATGCTCGAGACGATCTCCTCCATGGGCGTCTCCGGGTCATAGCGATGACAGAAGTACAGGTCTACGTAGTCGGTGCCCATGCGCCTCAGGCTGCGCTGGATGCTCTCGTGGATGTGCTTGCGCGAGAGCCCCCGGTCGTTGACGTCGTCGGACATGGGCCAGAAGAGCTTGGTGGAGAGCACCAGGGTGTGGCGGGGGAAGTCGGCGAGGACCTTGCCCATCATCTCCTCGCCCTGCCCCTTGGCATAAGCATCGGCGTTGTCGAAGAAGTTCACGCCCCCGTCATAGGCCAACTTGACGATCTGCTTGATGGTTTTGAGGTCCTTGACCGCGTCGCCGTAGGTGGTCCAGGCCCCCAGCGAGATCTCCGATACCTTGATGCCCCACTTTCCGAGTTTGCGATAGCGCATAGCCATAATCGATACCCCCAGGCAATCTAACCCTGTTCCAGCTTGGTGAAATGTGAGCCTGAGCTGCTCAGAAGACGAAACAAGCGCACATCGTCACACCTCAGAGCCTGGAAGCATCGAGCACCAACTTCTCGTCGAACTCAATCACGGTTGCCGGGGCTGCGAAGCCGTTGGTCTTGTGACTGCCGTCGCAGAAGGGCTTGTTGCCCGAGCCCCCGCAGCGGCACAGCGAAACCCTGGGTTTTTCAATGACCCGCTCTCCCCGTGCGTCGCGGAAAACACAGCGTCCGCCGGTTTCGATCACGATGGGACCGTTTTCCCTGAACTCGAGCCTCACTCTGCATCACTCCCCGACCTAAGTCTAACCGCGTTCCCCCCATGTATGCTGCGGCGTGTGGATTCGGTAGAACTGCCCTGGGTAATTCTTCGGGGCCGGGTTTGACCTTGAGCGCCGGGTATTCGAGAATGCCTGAAGATGTACGCGACCCGCTTGGCCTACGTCCACCTCAAGGTGCGGCAGCTCGAGGCCGCCGTTACCTTTTACACCCGCTTCCTCGACCTTCAGCTCTGTGAGCGCTTCGACCAAACCTCACTGCTGGTCTCCTCCGAGAACGAGGCCCACTTCGAGCTAGCCCTGACTGAGGGCGAACCCACCGGGCCCGTCACCCTGGGCTTCGCCGTGACTACGCCCGAGGACTTCGAGGCTGCACGCAGGTTTGTGGAGCTCGAGGGGGTACGGTACGGGCTCGAGGACCGCGGCATCGCCTGGGTGCTGTGCTTGCAAGACCCCGACGGCAACACGGTCGAGCTCTTCCTCGACCGTCGCACCTCGGGCGGGGTGGCCTTCTGGAGAGGAGAGACGGCTCCACTTCCCGCCGACGGGAAGCGCTAAGCCTTCCGCGATAGGCTCACAATCTGTGGTGCGCGCTGGGAAGGTACCTGCGGGGATGCCTCCTTAGCAAGGGAGGCACAAGCTGCTTTGTTTGGCTATCGGCTATCGACCCTGCTAAACATTGTTCATCCTGGGCGTATACTTGTACCCAGTAAAAGGAGGTACAATGCGCCGACTGCTGCGCTTTTTGGGTCGCCTGCTGCTGTTTGTCGTCGTCTTGGTGGTCCTCGCTGGAGGAGTAGGGTGGCTGTGGTTGAGGGGAGCTACCCTGCCCCAGCACAGTGGTCGCCTGGCCCTGCAAGGCTTGATGGCTCCGGTGGAGGTGCTGCGTGAGCCCAGCGGGGTGGTGCACCTCAAGGCCCAGAGCGAGGAGGACCTGTTCTTTGCGCTGGGGGTGGTGCACGCTCAGGACCGGCTGTGGCAGATGGAGTTCCAGCGTCGGGTGGGTGCCGGGCGGCTGTCGGAGGTAGTGGGCCCGGCTACCCTCAACCAAGACAAGTTCCTGCGCACCTGGGGCTTCTACCGCGCTGCCGAGCAGGCCTATGACAGCCTTTCCCCCGAGGGCAAGGCGATCGTGGACGCCTATGTTGCCGGGATCAACGCCTACTTGAAGACCAACCCCCCCCTCCCCCTGGAGTACCGCCTGTTGGGCTTCAGGCCCGAGCCCTGGAAGCCCGCCGACGTGCTGGTGTGGGCCAAGATGATGGCCTACGACCTCTCGGCCAATTGGGAAGAAGAGCTCAAGCGCTATCGGCTGCTGGCCAGGGGGGTCAAGCCCGAACGGCTGGCCCAGCTCCTGCCGCCCTACCCGGCCAACGGCGTGACCATCCTCCAGGCTGCCGACCTGCCTCCCTTGTCTGAGCCTGCTTCTGCGCCCACCCCCAGCCCTGCACCCAAGCCCGAAGCATCTGTGCAGCTCCAGGCGGAGGCGCTGTTGCAGCTTGCCGCCGCGATCCCACGCTTCATGGAGGCCTCGAACAACTGGGTCATCGCGGGTTCGCGCACCACCACCGGCAAGCCCCTGCTGGCCGACGACCCCCACTTGGGCCTGGGGGTGCCCTCGCTGTGGTACTTGGCCCACCTCGAGGCCCCCGGCTACAACGCCATCGGGGCCACGCTGCCCGGGGTTCCCGGCGTGGTGATCGGGCACAACGACCGTATCGCTTGGGGTGTGACCAACGTGGGCGCCGACGTGCAGGACCTCTACGTGCTGGAGGACAGCGCCTCGACTGGCTACCGCTACAAGGGGCGGCTCGAGCCCTACCGCATTCGCAACGAGGTGATCAGGGTTAAAGGCCAGCCCGACGTGAACCTGAGGGTGCGCGAGAGCGTCTACGGGCCGGTGATCTCCGACGTGGTGGGCGACGTGCCTGGCGGCAAGCCCCTGGCCCTGCGCTGGACCGCACTCGACGCGCAGGACCGGCTGCTCGAGGCCTTCGTGGGCATCAACCGCGCGAAGAACTGGGCCGAGTTCACCGAGGCCCTCTCGCGCTACTCCACCCCTAGCCAGAACTTCGTCTACGCCGACGTGGACGGCAACATCGGCTATATCGCGCCGGGCAAGTTCCCCATCCGCAGGGCTGGGCACAGCGGCCTCACCCCCGTTCCCGGCGACGGCAGCTTCGACTGGCAGGGTTACGTGCCCTTCGAGCGCTGGGCTAAGGTGCTCAACCCGAAGGAAGGCTTTATCGTCACGGCCAATAACCGGGTGTTGCCGCCGGGTTACCCCAACCAGATGTCGCTGGAGTGGGCCGAACCCTTGCGGGCTGAGCGCATTCGCCAGTTGATCCTGGCCAAGCAGAAGCTCAGCCCCGAGGACATGCAGGCCATCCAGCAGGATCAGTACTCGCTGCTCTACCGTGATTTCCGGCCCTTGCTGCAGGCGTTGAGCGCGCTCTCCGAGCGGGCCAATACCTGGAAGGCCCGACTGCTAGCCTGGGACGGCAACATGCGGCCCGACTCGGTCGAGGCGACGGTCTTCCAGGCTTGGTACACCGAGCTCAGCCGCCTGCCCGCGAAGGAAGTGGGTCAGGAGTTCTGGGACGAGCCCCGCTACCTGCTGCAAGCCATGCAGTCGGGTGACCCCAACTGCGACCAGAAGGATACCGAGGTCGTCGAGAGTTGCTTAGACTTTGCCGCCCTGGCCCTTGACACCGCCCTCGACCGCTTGGGTGACGACCCCCCGGCCTGGGGCCGCTTGCACCAGGCCGTCTTCGATCACCCCATCCTCACCAACAGCCCCCTGAGGCGCTTCTCCGACCGCAGGGTGGCCTTCGGCGGCGACCGCTACACCGTCAACGTGGGGCCTTACAACGCCAAGACCTTCGAGCAGTCCCACGGCCCCAGCTATCGCCAGGTGGTGGATCTGGGCGATTTGAATAACTCCCGCTTCATCCATCCCATGGGCCAGTCGGGGAACCTGCTCTCGGCCCACTTCGACGACCTCTTATCCATGTGGCAGAAAGGGGCTTATCTGCCCATGCGCACCGAAGGTTACCCGGTGCGCGAGCGGCTGTCGCTCGAGCCCGGTCGCTGAACCGTAGGGGGCGATCTGGTGTTCACTCCCATGGACGGAGACGGCCACATCCGGGTTCTCGGCATGGCCTTAGTCTGATAGTTCATCAGCCGCTCGAGCGCCCGCGCCCCCAGGAGCAGGGAGAGGTTCATACCGGCGAAGACCCGCTGGGCACCTGCCTCCTGGGAAGGGGGCTGTACCGTCCTCGAGGCGGGCGCGGCCCCATTGATCTCGTAAGGGCGCCTCGCGCTTGGCAGTTGGCTGCCAGTTGTTTAGCGAAAGCTATTGACACTTCTCTCCCTTTTGATCTAGTGTACTAGATAGCTAGTGCACTATTCAGGAGGATCAAATGGTTCAAATAATGTCAAAAACCCAGCCCGTTTCCGGAGCGTGGGGGGAAGCTGCGCTGCGGCTCGAGCGGCTGAGAGCGCGCTTTGGCAGTACGGCGCTGGAGCGGGTGGGCTTCGGAGGCCAGGTGTGTGGACTGTAGCGCTCACAGTTTTGCAGGCCCCTGAAACCATGCCAACCCCCCATCCTCGGATGGGTTTGGCGTAGGGGGTGGGTAGCGTGTGGCAACTCAATGCTGAAGCCGGACCGATCTACGCGCAGATCGTTCAAGGGGTGAAACGTATGCTGGCGAACGGAAAACTCAAGCCAGGGGACAAGCTTCCGTCGGCACGGGACTTGGCGACCGAACTCAAGGTCAACCCGAACACCGTCATCCACGCCTTCGGCGAGCTCGAGCGCGAGGGCTTGAGCGAAACCCGGCGCGGGCTGGGCACCTTTGTCAGGGAGGATGTCGAAGTGCAGCGCCTCAGGCATTCCCTGTTGGTCGAAGCCGCGCGGCGCTTCCTGGCCGAGGCGCGGGCCCTGGGCTTGAGCAAGGAGGAGGCCCAGCGGGCTTTGAAGGAGGTGGCGGATGAGTAGTGGGGCTACGGCCTCTGGCTTGCTGGCGAAGCTCGAGGCTGTCAGCAAGCGCTACGGCGGGAGGGAGGGGCTGCACGGGGTGAGCCTCGAGCTGCCCCAAGGGCAGGCCATCGGGCTGCTGGGCCTCAACGGAGCGGGCAAAACCACCTTGCTGAAGCTGCTGGCCGGGTTGCTGGTGCCTAGCCAGGGCAGGGTGGAGGTGCTGGGTGGCAAGCCCAGGGCCATGCGGGCCTACGTGGCCTACCTCTCCGACGCCGAAACCTATCCCTGGCTCTCGCCCGCCGACGGCGAGCGGCTGATGCAGGGGCTCTACCCCGATTTCAACCGGACGCGCTACAGGGAGTTGCTGGCCTTTCTCGAGGTGCCTGCCCGCCCCTCGCGCTCGATGTCACGCGGCCAGCGGGCCCGGCTGCGGCTGGCCATGGTGCTCGCCCGCGAGGCTCGGCTGTTCTTGCTCGACGAGCCGCTGGCGGGCATCGACCTGATCTCGCGCGACCGCATCCTCAAGACCTTAGTGCACCAGTGGCGCGAGGAGGCCACCTTGGTTCTCTCGACCCACGAGGTAGCCGAGGCCGAGGGCATCTTCGATCGGGCGATTTTCCTCAAGGAGGGGCGGGTGGTGCTCGACGCGAGCGCCGAAGAACTGCGTGCGCGGGGCAGAAGTGTGCGTGAAGCTTTCATGGAGGTGCTCGCATGAACGCACTGCCGACCTTGCTGTGGCTAGAGTTCCGCAAGTCCCAGTCCTTCGTGGCCGTGCTGGCGGGCATCCTGCTGCTGCTTGGGGTGGGTCTGGCCCGGCTGGGGACCGATCCTCTAAACCAAGCGCAGGAGGAAGCCATCGCCCTGCTCTCGGTCGCCGCGACCGTCGGGGGCACCTTGCTGATGGTGGCGCTATTCCTCAGCGCCCGGCAGGACGGTACGGGTCTGCTGCCCAGCGTGCCCGGTGGACTGGTGC
Source organism: Calidithermus timidus DSM 17022 (assembly GCF_000373205.1). NCBI lineage: Bacteria > Thermotogati > Deinococcota > Deinococci > Thermales > Thermaceae > Calidithermus > Calidithermus timidus. The sequence continues at coordinate 179,408 of NZ_KB890687.1, read as the reverse complement.
ACCAGGCGGCTCGCTTCGTGTACTGGAGCTTGTTAGGCGCGCTGTTTGGCCTCGCTTTGGCGGTGCTGGCGTGGGGCTACCTCGACCGGGCGCTGCCGGGAATGCCAGGACTGGGAGAAGTGCTGAAGCTGGTGTTCTACGGGCTGGGCCTGTTCTGGTTGCCGGGCGTGGCCTACATGTTGCTGGCCTTCAGCTACGTGCAGAGCTACCAGCTCTCGAGGCTGGGCTGGCTGGCCGCGCTGGTGGCCTTTATGGGCTTCTTCCCCTTAGGCGAAGCGCTGGTGCAGGTGGGCTCGAGGGTCGCCTACGCAGCGCTGCCCCCCCTGACGATCTCCTTGCAGGGCCTGGGCAGCCGGCTCGACGACATCCGGCTGCCGCTGGAGCCCTTGGGGCTGAGCGTGCTGCTGGCTGCGGGCTTGCTGCTGCTGGCCGGGCAGATGTGGGAGGAGGTAGAGGCATGAATTTCACCTTCTTGAACCTGGTGGGATACGCCCTGTTGGCGGTGGCGGCCTTTTTGCTGTGGCGTGGCAGCGCCAGCCTGAGCGCGCGGCTGATGAGCCTGGGGCTGCTGGGACTGATCCTATGGGGCATGCTCGGCGGCAACGGTGCCGCCAAGGACAGCCGCTTCCGCGGCTACCGGGAGGATGCCTTTGGGCTCAGCTCCCTGGCTGAGTGCGCGGGCGGCTCGAGCGGCGGGCACGGCGGTGGCGGTGGGGTGTACGTCGATGGTGGTAGGCCAGAGCACAACGCTTTCCTATGCTCGCTGCCGGAGGTGGACCATGCTTGAGGTATTGATCCAACCCACCCGCTTCTTTCAAGCGTTGCGTGAGCGCAAGCCTAACCTGCTGCCCCCGTTGCTGGTGGTGGTGGCAGCCTTGGTGCTCACGGCAGCGGCGGGACAGATTTCCATCCGATTGCTGCCCCCCTTGTTCCCTGGCGGGGCTACGCTGCAACTGACCTTTTCCCTCGCCGGGGCGCTCTTTTTCGGGCTGGTGGTGTGGGCCGTCGGCGGGGGACTGATCCGCCTGCTGGCCGGGGAGGGCTCGAGGGCCTGGGAGCTGTACGGCTGGGCCTCGTTTCCCACGCTGGTGCTGGCCCTGGTGCTGCTACCCCTGGCCGCGCTCTTCCCGGTGACGGGCGACTTGGCCCCCCCTCCTCCCCTAAGCGATGCCGAAGCCCTACAGAGCTGGCAGAGGGAGTATCAAGAACTCGTTGCCTCGGCTCCCGGCAGCCGGATTCAGCAGTTCTTGAGTGTACTGGCCACCTTGTGGAGCTTGTGGATCATCTATAGCGGGCTGCGCGTGCTGGCCCCGGCGCGGGCCTTGCTCACTACCGCTGTGATGGCGGTGCTCACCCTGGGCTTGTTGGCCTGAAGCTTGCGGTAGAGAGGACCGGATTGCGATGAAGCGACTGTGGTATTTGGCTGTGGTGTTGCTGGGCGGGCCGGTGCTGGCCTTCGGGCCACTGGACGCGCTGGCGTACCAGAGCCCTGAGCTCACCCCCGCCCGCAAGGCCCTCGAGGCCGCCCGCCTCCGGGCCGGGAGCACCGCGCTGGGGTTGGGGGCCAACCTGAGCTACGAGCGCGCCAACCAGGACAACAGCTACAAGGTGGGGCTGGGCTGGCAGTGGAGCTTCACTGCCCGCCTCGAGGCCGAACAGGCCGTGGCCCGCGCTCGGCGCGAGCTGTGCCGGGTAGAACGCGAGGGGCAGAAGAATGCCCTGCTGGCCCATGCCGCCGCCTGGCAGGCCCAGTCGCGGCTGGTAGCGGCGGAGGGCCGGCTCGAGATCGCCCGTGTCCGGCTGGCCGAAGCCGAGCGCAGGGCCGCGCTGGGAGCCATCTCGCCCCTGCAACGCGAGGACACGGCCCTAGCCCTCAAGCAAGCCGAGCTGAACCTGCGCCAGGCCCGCAATGCCCTGCGCTCAGCCCAAGCCGATGCCCTGCGCTACGGCCTGCGCGGGAATGCCGAGCCCCGTACCGTGCGTTTCGCTCTGCCCGCGGCTACCCCTGAGCAGACGGTGGCCTACCGCGAGGCGCTGGCTGCCCTCGAGCTCTCCAGGGCCCGGGTGGAGGAGGGGCGGCGCCGCCTGTGGCCCGAGGTCAGCCTGGGAGCCAGCTACAACGGCAAGGACGCGCTCTTCCAGAGTGGCCTGAGCTGGAGCGCCAGCGGCCCCGGGGCCAATCTGGCGCTGGGCACGCCACTGAGCGTGCTGCCCGGCACCCCTGAGGAGTGGAAGTTCACACTGGGCCTCAAGCTCGACCTCCTGCCCCAGGCCTGGGCCGCGGTGCTGGCGGGGGAGGCCGACCTCGAGGGGGCCGCTTTGCGTTTAGAGCGCACCCGTGAGGAGATGACCCTGCGGCTGGCCCAAGCCCGCGAGGAGGTGGCCATCGCCCTGGAGGGCCTCGAGCTGGCCCAGGAGCGCCTGGCGATCGCCGAGCGCCTGGCCGCCAACGCCGAGGCCAAGCTCAAGGTGGGCAGCGGCACCGCACTCGAGCGGCTGGAGGCTCAGGCCAGCCAGGCGGAAGCCGAAGCAGCGCTAGCCCAGGGCTGGCAGGGCTATATCCTGGCCGTTGCCGCCTACTTGGATCTGCTCGACGACGGCTCGAGTACCTGGACCGTCCAACCTTAAGGAGAACGGAGACGCCATGCACAGAAGCCTGATTTCGCTGTTCACACTCATATTCTTCGGCCTAGCCCAGGCGCAGCCCCTGGATGTTTTTCTCAAGGAGGCCTACCTCAAGGACTCCGGCTACCTCGAAGCCCAGCGCGCGCTCGAGGCTGCCCAGGACGAGCTGGCCAGGGTGCAGGGCGACCCCGAGGCCGCACCCCTGACCCTCGCCCGCGCCCAGGAGGGCGTGGTCCTGGCCCAGGCCAAGCTGGCCCAGGCCCGCAAGGAAGCCGATGCCCGCGCCCTCGAGGCCTACGCCGGGGTGCTTCTGGCCCAAACCGACCTCAACCTGGCCCGCGCCCGCAAGGAACTCTCGAGCCTTCAACTCCAGGCCGCCGAACTGCGCTTCAAGGCCGGAGCCATCTCGGCCAGCGAACTGGCGCGGGTGCGCGACCAGGACAACCAGGCTGCCAACGCGCTGAGCGCTGCCGAGCGCGCCCTCGAGCAGGCCCGATCTCGGCTGCGCCCTTACGGCGAGGTCGGGGTTCAGGCCCTGCCCGAACCCGGCCCCGTGGACCCGGGAAAGTTCAGCCTCGAGGGGCACGCCCGCCTGCTGGAAGCCCAGCAGCAGCTTCGGGAAGCTGAGCGGGCGCTGGCCCTGGCCTCCGGCCCCGATACCGCGCCGCTGGACAAGAGCGCCCGCGAGCGCGACCTCAGCCGGGCCCGTGCCGCCCTCAGCGACCTGCAGCGTACCCTCGCCGAGGCCCTCGAGGCCGCCAGGAATCGTTATCAGAGCGCCGTGGAGGGCTACAGGCTGGCCCGCGAGACCCAAGCCCGCAGCGCCGGCGAACTCGAGGCCGCCCGCAAGCGCTTCGCCGCCGGCTCCATCGCCCAGCTCGCCCTCAAGCAGAGCGAGATCGCCAAAGCCGAGGCCGACCGGGGCGTGCTGGCCGCGCAGATCGAGCTGTGGCAGGCCATCTACGGCTTGAGGATGGCGGCAGGAAATGGCTAGGCCTTTTGCGGAAACTGCTGAGAACCAAGGGCTATACACGCTTGATAGGAGACCCATGCGACGTTGGATTTGGATCGCGCTGATTTTGCTCTCGGGGGGACTGACGCTGTGGGGAATTTTCCGGCCCCAGGGCGAGCAAGGGCTATCGGTGAGGGTGGTGCGGGCTGAAGGAGGAGCCTTCGTGCAGGAGGTGCGGGCCAGCGGCTCGGTGGAAGCGAGGCTTTACGCCCTCACCTTCCCGCGCCCCGGGCGGGTGGCCGAGGTGCGGGTTAGGGAAGGCCAGGTGGTCAGGGCGGGCCAGGTACTGGCGGTGCTGGAGACCGCCGACGACCGCGAGAAGCTGCGGGCCAGCCGCGAAAGCCTGGCCGCCCTGCAAAGCCGGCTGAGCGCTCAGGAGGCCGACTACCGCTCCAACTCCGGCAAGCTCGAGCGCCAGCTCGCCGAGGCCCGGCGCAACCTCGAGCTCGCCGAGCGGCTGCTGGTGCTGGGCAGCGTGGCCCTCAGCGAAGTCGAGCAACTGCGCCGCCAGGTGGCCGACCTGCAGGCCCAGCTCTCCAGCCTGGCCCAAAGCCACCGCAGCAACCTGGCCGACCTGCAGGCCCAACTCGCCGCCCGGCGCTCGGAGATTGCCGCCCTGGAGCGCAGTCTGGCCCAGGCCGAGTTGCGCACTCCGGTGGACGGGACGGTCTCGAGCGTGGGCTATTTGGTGGGCGTGGACACCGGCGCCAGCGCCATCCGGGTGGTGGAGGCCGGAAGCCTGCGGGTGCAGGCCCGATTGGCCGAGGCCGAGGTGGGCAAGGTAAAGCCGGGTCAGCCCGTGCGCATCGAGCTCGACGCCGCACCCGGCGTAGCGCTGGAGGGCAAGGTAGAGCGCCTGGGCGTGCAGGCCGAGGTCGCAGGGGGTGGGGGGAGTGCGGTGCTGCCGGTGTTCATCCGCTTCCTCAACCCCGACGCCGAGAACTGGGCCAAACCCGGCCTCACCGCCACGGCCCGCATCACCACCCTGCGCCTGGCCCAGGCGGTCAAGGTTCCGCTGGAGGCGCTGGTCGAGGAAGGCGGCCAGAGCTACGTCTGGCGGGTGGAGGAGGCCAGCAGGAGCGCTAAGAAGCAGCTCGTCACGGTCAGGGCTCGCAACCTCACCCAGGCCGCCGTGGAGGGGCTCGAGGCGGGTGCCCTGCTGGTTTCGCTGCCCCCTGAAACCCTCAAGGACGGTCAGAAGCTCAGCTACCGCCTGAGCGAGCTCAAGGAGTGAGCATGGCCGCGGTGGTGGAAATGCAGGGCATTCGCAAGACCTACCGCTCCGGCAGCGGTGCCCGCGCGGTCGAGGTCCACGCCCTACGGGGGGTCGACCTCATCATCGAACAGGGGGAGTACGTGGCCTTGATGGGGCCTTCCGGCTCGGGTAAGAGCACCCTGATGCACATCATCGGGCTGCTGGACTCGCCCAGCGGGGGCAGCTACCGGCTGGGTGGGCGCTCGGTGGAGGGCCTGAGCGAGGTCGAACTGGCCCGCATCCGCAACCGGCGGATAGGTTTTGTGTTTCAGGCCTTTTTCCTGCTACCTCGCCTGACCGCGCTGCACAACGTCGCGCTGCCGCTGGTTTACCGAGGGGTGCCGAGCGCCGAGCGCCTGAAGCGGGCCAGGGCTGCGCTGGAGTCGGTGGGTCTGGGCGACCGCCTCGACCACCTACCTGCCGAACTCTCCGGTGGGCAGAAGCAGCGCGTGGCCATCGCCAGGGCGCTGGTGCAGGAGCCCGATCTCCTGCTGGCCGATGAGCCCACCGGCAACCTCGACTCGCGCTCGTCGGAGGAGATCCTAGGGCTCTTCGACGAGCTGCACCGCCAGGGCAAGACCATCGTGATGGTGACCCACGAGCCCGACGTGGGGGCCCGCGCTCAGCGCATCGTGCGCTTGCGGGACGGCAGGATCGCCGATGGAGGCCACCCATGAACCCGCTCGAGAACTTCCGCATGGCCTTTGAGTCGCTATGGGGCAACAAGCTGCGCAGCTTCCTGGCCTTGCTGGGCATCGTGATCGGGGTCTTCGCGGTCACGGCCATGATCAGCCTGGGGCAAATGGCCTCGGCGGGCATCACCCAGGACCTGGAAGCCATCGCCGGTCGCAGTATCTTCGTCCAGCCCAACTTCAACGAGGGCCAGACCTCCGACACCGCCCCCATCCGCGACGAGGACGTGGCCGCCTTGCAGGGGTTGCCGGTCAAGGTGCTGCCCCAGCTCTTCACCAACGCCCAGTACGAGAGCAAGCCCGGCGAGCGCCGCTCGATCACCCTGCAGGGCACCCCCGGTGACCTACCCCGGCTCGACCCCACCAACAAGATCGCCCGGGGTCGCTATTTCACCCAGGCCGAAGCCCAAGGAGGGTTGGCGGTGGCGGTGCTCTCCGATCGGGCGGCCAAGGACCTCTTCCCGGGCCGCGACCCCATCGGTCAGGTGGTGCGGCTGTTCTACCCCAACGGGGGCCGCCTCGACGTGACGGTGGTGGGCGTGCTCGAGCCCCCCAGCGGCCTGTTTGGTGCGCTGTCCTCGGGCGCGACCGTCTACGCGCCCATCCCCCTCATCTGGAGCACCTCGCCCTCCGCCCGCAAGGGCCAGTACGACTTCCTGGTGCTCTCCCTCAACAAAGGGGCCAACACCCAGGAGGTCTCCAAGCAGGTGCGTCGCATCTTTGAGGGACGCTACGGCAAGGGCAAGTACACCATCGAGTCCACCGAGAGCTTCCAGGACACCCTGCGTTCCATCACCGTGATCCTGCAGGCACTGCTGGGAGCTATCGCCGGCCTGAGCCTGTTGGTGGGTGGCATTGGGATCATGAACATCATGTTGGTCTCGGTCACCGAGCGCACCCGCGAGATCGGCCTGCGCAAGGCTCTGGGCGCCACGGCAGGGTTGGTACGCCAGCAGTTTTTGATCGAGGCCGTGGTGTTGACGCTGGTGGGAGGGGTGCTGGGGGTGGTGCTGGCGGCAGGACTGCTGGTGCTGATCACCGCGACGGTGCCCTTTTTCAAGGTCTTCATCCTCAGTCCCACCACCATCTTGCTCTCGTTGACGGTGAGCGCTTTGATCGGCCTGTTCTTCGGCGTGTGGCCGGCGGCTCGAGCCGCTGCCTTGGATCCCATCGAGGCGTTGCGCTACGAGTAGGGTTGGGCCTGCTGGCGGAGCCTTCATGCGCTGGCGCTGTCCAACAGCCGCATCTCCTCCTCGCTGAGGCGAAGGTTCAGCGCACCCGCGTTGGCCCTGGCTTGGGCCGGGCTTTTGGCTCCGGGAATAGGCAGACTGCCCTTCTGGATGCACCAGCGCAGAGCCACCTGCGCGGGCGTGGCCTGGTGAGCCTGGGCGACCTCCTGCAAAACCCGGATGAGCCCAGGAATTTTGCCCTCTTTCGCGCGGTACTTGCGGCCTCGCATGGCCCCGGTCGGCGGGTTTTGCGGGCTGTACTTGCCGGTGAGCCAGCCCATGCCCAGCGGGCTGTAGGCCATGAGCACGGTACCCTCGGCCCGCAGGGCTTCGAGCAGACCGCTGTGCTCGGCTCTACGCTCGAGCAGGCTGTACTCGACTTGATTGGCGGCCAGCTTTACGTTGTGCCGGGCCAGAACCCGGCTCACCCGCTCCGTCTGGGCGAGGTTGCAGTTGGAAACTCCGACTGCGCGAACCAGGCCCAGCTCGTAAGCCTCGACCAGCGCCTCGGCCCACCCTTCCAGCGGTACGGGAGGCCAGGGCCAGTGCAGCAGGTAGAGGTCGAGCCGCTCCATCCCAAGCCGCCTCAGGCTGCCCTTGAGGGCCGTGATCAGGCTCTTGCGACTGAAGCGCCAGGGGAAGGGAAAGCACTTGCTCGCGATCAGGGGCCGCTGGCCGCACCTGCGCACGAACTGCCCCAGCAAGCGCTCGCTCTTGCCCCTGCCGTAGACCTCGGCGGTGTCGTAGAGTCGAATGCCCGCCGCCAGCGCTTCTTTGAAGGCGGCCTCGAGGTCGCCATCTGCATAGCCCTTGCCGTAATCCCAAAACAGCGTGTCCCCCCACTGCCAGGTACCCATCCCGAGCGGGGGGATGGGCTCGAGGCCAGGAATCTGTATGCTTTCCACAGACGACCCCTCTACGCGTGCTCCCCGTGTTCCCCATCCTCGAGCTCGCGGAAGTGCTCCAGGCTCTGGCGCACCTTCTCGTGTACCCCGCCGAAGCCCTCGGCCCGTTTGCCGGTGAGGAGTTCGATGGCTTCATCGACCGTCTCGACCGTGTATAGGTGGAAGCGCTCGTTGCGGATAGCCTCCAGCACCTCGCTGCTCAGGGTGAGGTTGCTGAGGTTGCTCCTGGGGATCACCACGCCCTGGTCTCCCGTGAGCCCCTGGGCCTGGCACAGCCGGAAAAAGCCTTCGATCTTGGCTGTCACCCCACCCACCGCCAGCACCTGGCCGCTCTGGTCCACCGCCCCGGTCACGCCCAGGTCCTGCCGCAGGGGCACCCCTCCGATGGCCGAGAGGATCGCCAGCAACTCGGCCAGGCCCGCCGAGTCGCCCTCGATGGAGGCGTAGTTCTGCTCGAAGACCAGGCTCACCGTAGCCGAGAAGGAGCCCACCTCGGCGTAGTGGCCGCGCAGGTAGCCACTGAGGGCCAGAACCGCCTTGTGGAAGATGTGCCCGCCCAGCCCAGCCTCGCGGTCGATGGAGAGCACCCCGTCGCGCCCAGGAGCGGCACGGGCGGTCAGGCGGGAGGGGCGGCCCCAGGGTGGATCGGTCTCGAGCACCACCAGCGCGTTGATTTCCCCCACGGTCTTCCCCTTTAGCCGGAAGCTCCAGGTGCCCTCACGCACTGCCCGCAGGAACTCCTCCTCGGAGTGGAAGGCCCGCTCGTCCCTGGCGGCGATGGCCCTCTCGATGTCCTCCGCCCGCAGCGGCCCCTCGGCCAGTACCGCGGCTTCCTCGGCTATGGCCCTTAGCTCGACGAGGCGGGCATCGAAGCGATCGCGCTGCTCGGCCATGCGGCGACCATGGTCCCACAGCCGGGCCAGAGCCCCCTCGGTGAGCTGGAAGCCCTGCTGGCTCAGCCAGCCGCCAAAGGCCTGGTAGTGCTCAGGCCTGGCGGGGAGGGTGGGGGAGAACTCCACCCGGATGCGAAACAGCTCGCTGAAGGCCGGGTCGTGCTCGAGCGGCTCGAAAGCTTCGTGGCTGCCGACCAGCAGGGTCTGGACCTGTACGGGAAAGGGCTCGACCTCCAGGCCCCCCGCTCCGTCGGCCTCGGTGACCGGCTCCACCTGTCCGTTGCGCAGGGCCCGCTTGAAGGCTTCCCAGGTACCCTCGCGCACCAGGCTCGAGGCGTCGAGGATCAGAAACCCACCCTGGGCGCGGTGGATGGCGCCGGGCCGGATCAGCCCCACGTGGGTGCTGCGCACGCCCCGCTCGGTGTAGTAGTCCAGCCGCCCAAACAGCCTAGGTGCGGTGGCGTAGGGCTCAAAGACCACGGGGGGTGGTGAGCCGTTGCTGGAGGAGGTGAGCAGGTTGGGCCGCCAGGGGGTGGGATCGAAAGACTCCCCGCTCTCGGCGGCGCGGGCCAGGCGGTCGCGCAGGGCCTCGAGGTAGGCCCTGGCCTGGGGAAAACGCCGGATGAGGGGCTCCACGCGGGTATTCAGGTAGTGGCCGGCCCACTCCCGCCGCAGGCGGCGCAGGGCTTGGGCGGCTTCGGCGGAGAGGGCCAGATTGTGTAGCGTGACCTCCTCGAGGCGGGCGGCCAGTTCGGTGGGGAGGTTGCCCTGCCCGCTCAGCTCGATCCCCTCCTCGCCCACGAGCAAGCTGAACCCAGCAGCCTGGGCCTCGCGGCGTAGCTGTTCGATCTGCTCCTCCTGCTGTCGGCGAAAGCGCGACTCCAGCCGCGACTTCTCCTGCAGGAAAGACCTCTGGCGAAACAGGGCTTCCAGGCGGCTGCCCTCCTCGAGCAAGCCCTCGACGGCCTCGGCCAGGTCGTTTTCCTTGCCGCTGGGAAGGGTCAGCACGGCGGCGCGGCGCTCGGAGAGGGGCACGTAGAGCAGGTCGGGCGGGGTCTCCACCCGTTGCTGCTTGAGGTACTGCAGCAGCGCCTCGTGCTTGCCCAGGCTGGGCGGCCCCACCACGTAGGCGTGAAACCCCCCTTTCAGGGCCAGCTCGAGCGCCGCCCTGGCCCGCTCCTGTCCGAAGAAGGGCGGGGGGGCCGGGTGATTGACCCCCGCAGAGGGGTCGGCAGGAAAGGTACGCCACTCGAGGTCTTGGTAGGAAAGTCGCCGAGCCGACACGCAGAAGAGTGTACCGCAGATAGCCAAATGCCAGACGCAATACCGTCATTTGTAGGGGCGAGCCGATGTCCAATGTCCTATCCAGATGGCGGATTTCCGCTATGCTATTCAAAAAAGGAGGCGGGATGAGCGCTAAGTTGAAGGTCTTGGGGATGATCCTGGCCGGCGGACAGGGGTCTCGTCTATTTCCGCTCACTGCCAAACGGGCCAAACCGGCGGTTCCGTTTGGCTCGAGGTACCGCATCATCGATTTCGTGCTCAACAACTTCGTCAACTCGGGGATCTACGGCATCTACGTGCTCACGCAATTCAAAGCCCAGTCCCTCACCGAGCACATCCAGCGCCACTGGCGCTTCGGCGGCTTCCTCGACGACCACTTCATCATCTTGGTTCCGGCCCAGATGTACCGCTACGAAGAGCTGGGGCCGGTGTGGTACCGGGGTACCGCCGACGCCATCTACCAGAACCTGCACCTGATCAACAACAACAAGCCCGAATCGGTGGCGATTTTCGGCGGCGACCACATCTTCAAGATGAACGTCGCCCACATGGTCGAGTACCACAACGACACGCGGGCCGACCTGACGATTGCAGGCTACCCGGTGCCCATCGGCGAGGCCAGCCGCTTCGGCGTCTTGCAGGTAGACGAGCAGTGGCGCTTGGTGGGCTTCCAGGAGAAGCCTAAAGACCCTACCCCCATTCCCGGCAAGCCCGAGTGGGCGCTGGTGAGCATGGGCAACTACGTCTTCCGCACTGAGGCCTTACAGGAGCTGCTCGAGTACGACTCACGCGATACCGCCTCCTCACACGACTTCGGCAAGGACGTAATTCCCCACGCCCTCAAGGAGGGCTACCGCATTCAGGTCTACGACTTCAAGCGCAACCCCATCCCCGGCCAGGAAGGCCCCAACACCTACTGGCGCGACGTGGGGACCCTGGATGCTTATTTCGAAGCCAGCATGGACCTCGTCCAGGTCACCCCGGAGTTCGACCTCTTCAACCCCGAGTGGCCCCTGCGCACGGCCAACTACTTCAGTCCCCCGGCCAAATTCGTACACGAAGCGGGCAACCGAATCGGGCAATCCTTCAACAGCCTCGTCGCCGGCGGCTGCATCATCTCGGGTGGCACCGTGCGCGAGTCGGTCCTCTTCCGCCGGGTGCGGATCAACTCCTACAGCCTCGTCGAGCGCAGCGTGCTCTTCGACGAGGTCGAAGTCGGGCGCAACGCCAAGATCAGGAACGCCATCATCGACAAGAACGTCAAGATTCCCCCGGGTACCGAGATCGGCTACGACCTCGAGGCCGACCGCGCCAGGGGTTTCACCGTCACCGCCTCCGGCATCGTGGTGGTGGCTAAGAGCTTCCGCTTCACCCCGGCGCTGGTCTGAGGGTGGCTAATAGCCAAACGCAAGACGCCTTGTTCCCCCCTTAGCAAGGGGGCTTCGCGCTTGGCGTGCAGTCCTCATCTTTAGCAACGGGGTGAAGGCTGGAAATTTCTCCGTGCCTTGCGGTAGCCTGTTCGCCAGTACACCGGTACTTATGGACAAGCACCCTGGCAAACTCTTCTACCGTCTTACCCGTCTATTTCCTGGAGATGGCTTGCCAGGAGGTCGCGCGCCTGCGGCCAAGGTGTATGCCAACCCGCTGGAATCCGTAGACCTGCCCGCGCCGAGTAGGGAGGGCGGGGCCCCGGTGTGGAAAGTGCTCTCGAGGCTAGCCCCCCAGCCGCCTAAGGTGGGTTCCTCGATCAGCCAGGCCGAGATTTCCCAGCTTTTGCAGCCACTGTCGGTGCGCCGGGGCGGGCGGGGCTACCCTTCGGCAGGTGGAGCCTATCCCCTCGAGGTCTACCTGGGGGTGCAGAACCTGCAGGACACCTTCCCCGGCATCTACCACTACGCCGCCAAGTCGCACCAGCTCGAGCAGCTCTCCTCCAAGCTCAACCTGGCGGCCTGGCGCGAGGCGCTGATGGACCTGGAATCGCTCGAGCAGGCTGCCGTGTTCCTGATCTTCACCGCCGTTCCCGACCGCAGCGAGGCGGTGTTCGGGCTGCGGGGCTACCGCTACGCGCTGCTGGAAGCGGGTTACGCGGTGGGCGAGGTGATGGTGGCGGCGACCGCGTTGGGCCTGCAGGCCTACCCCGCCGAGACCTTCTACGACGAAAACGTGCGCAGCCTGCTCTCCCTGCCCGAGGGGGAGTACCCGGCGGTGGTGCTTTTGTTGGGGCGATAGCTGGGCGGGTTCCGACCAGGCCGCACGGTGTTTCGTGGGCTTCTGGTGGGTAGCGCCCACCATCAGGCCGGTGAGAACATCTTGACCCCTCGATGAGAGGGGCTTAGTCTATCGCCATGACTAAAGGAGGGATGGCGTATGTGGCGTAAATTCCAGCGTTTGGCAAGCCTGGGAGTCGTGCTGGGCACTCTGGTGGTGGCCCAGGACCGCACCAGCACCTTGATTTACGGCGGAGACTGGTCTGACCTGATCACCCTCGACCCGCAGGTGGCCTACGAGTTTTCCGGCGGTCTCATCACCGACAACCTTTACGAGACGCTGGTGAAGTTTGAGGGGGCCGATCTTTCTACCCTCAAGCCGGGTTTGGCTGAAAGCTGGAAGGTTGAGCGGGGGGGCGACTCCTGGGTCATCACCTTTAAGCTGCGCAAGGGCAGCAAATTCTCCACCGGGCGCGAGGTCACCGCCAAGGACGTGGTCTTCAGCTTTGACCGGGCCATCCAGCTCAAAGGGCCCTCCTCCTTTCTCTTCACCGACATCGCCCAGCTCAAGGTGGGGGGTACTCGCGCCGTAGACCCGTACACTGTCGAGGTGCGCATCCCCAAGACCGCTTCGCCTGGCTCCTTCCTCAGCATCCTGACCTTCAATATCGGTGGGATTGTCGATAGCGAAGAGGTTCAGCAGCACGCCAAAGGTGGCGACTTCGGCAAGGAGTGGCTGACCAGCAACTCCGCCGGCTCAGGGCCTTTCCGCCTGGTGCGCTGGGACCGGGGTTCGCAAGTGTTGCTCGAGGCCAACCCCAACGCTCGGATCAAGCCCAAGCTGCAACGCATCATCATGCGCGAGATCAAGGAGCCCACGGTGCTGCGCACCGCGCTCGAGTCCGGTGAAATCGACATCGCCGAAGGCCTTACCCCCGAAGCCCTCAAGGCCATCGCCGCCAACCCCCGCTTCAAGACCCTCAAGGCCGACAGCTTGCGGCTGAACTACCTGGGCATGAACGTCAAGCCCGGCAGCCCCTTTGCCAACCCCAAGGTGCGCGAGGCCATGCGCTGGGCGGTTAACCAGGACGAACTGGTCAGCGGCTTGGTGCAGGGTAATGGCGTCAAGATCCAGACCATCATCCCCAAGGGCTTGCTAGGCTACAATGGCGCCCTACCCTACAAGTACGACCCGGCGCGCGCCAAGAAGCTGCTGGCCGAGGCGGGCTACCCCAACGGTTTCGAGTTCGAGCTGCTCACCAGCACGGGTTTGTGCGGAGGCGGCATCCCCTGCCAGGACATCGCTGCCAAGATTCAGAGCGACCTCGCCAAAGCCGGCGTCAAGGCCAACATCAAGGCCATCGCCAACGCCGAGGCGCTGAAGATCTACCGCGCGCAGAACCACCAGGTTTACCTGGGCGGCTGGAGCCCCGACTTCCCCGACCCCGACGGCAACGCCACCCCGCTCGCCGACTTCGCCGCTAAGAGCTTGGCCTGGCGCAATGTCTGGGACGACGCCACCGCTTCGAAGCTGGCTAACCAGGGCTCGCTCGAGACCGACCCCTCCAAGCGGGCCACGCTGTACAAGCTACTCACCGACTATGTGCTCAAGAGCGGCCCCTACGTCGTCCTCTATCAGCCCTCCATCCCGCTGGCCTTCTCGGCCAAGGTCGAGGGGTACGTGCGCAACGCGCAGGGTCAGGTGCGCTTCGAGAACATCAGCAAGCTGCCCTGAGGCAGGGCCCTTGGGGACGGGTGTCGGGCTGAGGGAACGCTTTTCCCGCCTCCCGACGCCCGAAACCCTTAAACCCCATCATGCTTTCCTACATCGTCCGCCGTCTCTTCTTCGTAATCTTCGTGGTCTGGGGAGTCACCTTCGCCACCTTTTTCATCGCCCAGGTGGTGCCCGTGGACCCCGCCATCGCCGCGCTGGGCGAGAACGCCCGCGAGGAGCAGCTCCAGGAGTTCCGCGAGCGCTATGGGCTGAACAAGTCCAGGCTCGAGCAGTACCTCATCTACATGGGACGCCTGTTCTCGGGCGACCTGGGCCAATCGCTGCGCACGGGACGAGCGGTAGCCGAGGATTTGCGTGAGTTCTTCCCGGCCACGCTCGAGCTCTCCCTAGCTGCTTTTCTGTTCGCGGTGCTGCTGGGCATTCCGGCGGGAATTCTAGCGTCGCTGTTCCCCAACCGCCCTCCCGACGTGGCGGTGCGTATCCTAGCGCTGCTAGGTGGTGCTACCCCAGTTTTTTTCAGCGCGGTCCTGCTGCAGTTCCTGCTGGCCCAGCGCCTCGACCTTCTGCCCGTTCAGGGGCGCTTGGATGGCTTTCTCTTCCCTCCGCCCCGCATCACCGGCATGATGGGTCTTGATGCCTTGCTGGCTAGAGATTGGACAGTTTTCCTTGACTCGCTCAAGCACTTGATCCTACCGGCCTTCGTGCTGGGGATGTTCTCGGCAGCCATCCTTGCCCGCATGACCCGTGCGACCATGCTCGAGGTGCTCGCCCAGGACTACATCCGCACCGCCCGGGCCAAGGGAGTGGTGGCTTCCGCGGTGATCTTCCGCCACGCCCTCAAGAACGCCTCCCTGCCCATCCTCACACTGCTGGGCAGCCTACTGGGGGGCCTGCTCTCGGGTGCGGTGCTGACCGAGACCATCTTTAGCTGGCCCGGCATTGGGCGCTACGTGACCCAGTCGGCCACCAGCCTCGACTTTCCTGCTGTGATGGGCGTGACGCTGCTGGTGGGGCTGGTTTACGCCCTGGTCAACCTCGTCACCGACCTGCTGTATGCCTTCCTCGACCCCCGCATCCGCTACACCTAGAGGACCCCGATGGCTGCTGCTGTGAACGCCCTCTCCGACCGCCGCTCCCGCCCCTTGCGGCGCTTTTTGCGCAACCCTGGCGGCTTGCTGGGGCTAGCACTGCTGGTGCTGCTTTTGCTCACAGCTTTGCTGGCCCCGCTCATCGCTCCCGACCCCATCGAGCAGAACATCCTCCAGCGGCTCAGCCCGCCCTCGAGCGCCCACCTCCTGGGCACCGACCAGCTCGGCCGTGACGTCTGGGCACGGGTGGCCCACGGCGCGGTCATCAGCCTCAAGGTAGGCTTCGGGGTGGTGCTGCTGTCGGTGCTCATCGGGGTGGCGATCGGGCTGATGGCGGGGAGCTTAGGCGGGGTGTGGGACAACCTGCTCATGCGCCTGACCGACATCTTCTTCGCCTTCCCCTCCCTGATCCTGGCCATGGCCATCGCGGCAGCGTTGGGTCCCAACCTGAGCAACACCATCCTGGCCGTGGCGCTGGTGAGCTGGCCGGTCTACGCGCGGTTGGTGCGGGCCAACGTGCTGGCCCTGCGCGAGCGAGAGTTTGTGGAGGCCGCCCGGGCGCTGGGCGTACCGCAGTGGCGGCTGATGCTGCGCCACCTGCTGCCCAACACCCTAACCCCCGTCTTCGTGCAGGCCAGCTTCGACGTCGGCGGAGCCATCCTCACGGCTGCCGGCCTCTCCTTCGTGGGCTTCGGCGCCCAGCCGCCCATCCCCGAGTGGGGCGCGATGGTCTCCGAGACCCGCAGCTACATTGCTGAAGCCTTCTGGGCTCCTACTGCCCCCGCCGTGGCGATTTTGCTCACGGTGCTGGCTTTCAATCTCCTGGGTGACGCTTTGCGCGACGTGCTGGACCCGCGGGCGAATGCTTGAGGAGCCGAAAACGCGAGGCCCCTCAACGCTTAGCAGCCAACGCCAGCAGCCCGCTCACGGCGCGCTCGAGCGCCAGCCGGGGGTCGCCGCCGGTCTTGGCGGCCTGCTCGGCCTCGAGCAGGATCTGCAGGGCAGCGTTGACGGCGTGGCTCGAGGTCTGCTTGGCGAGCGCCAGGGTTTGCTTGGCGGCGAAGGGGTGCATCCTAAGCAGGCTGGCGGCCTCGCCTTCGCCCAGCAGGGGCTTCTCCTGCAGGTAGGCCCAGGCCCGCGCCAGCTTGCTGTACTGCCAGGAGAGGGCCCCCAGCGTGCGGATGGGGTCCTCGCCGCGCTCCATCTGGTTTTGCAGGTGCTTGAAGGCCGCCGTCTCCTTGCCCTCGGTGACGGCCCGCACCAGGTCGAAGCCGGAGAGGGGGGGCTCGAGCGCCACCACCGCTTGCACCTTCTCCAGCGTGAGGGGCGGGTTGAGTAAGGTGAGCTTGCGCAACTCCTGGTCGAGGGCTTCCAGGCCGTAGGCCGGGTTCTCGTAGCTGCCCTTACCGCCGATGAGGCTCCCCAAAAAGTTGGCGATGGCGGCGGGCAGCTTGAGCTCGTAGAGGCGGGCGCGGTTGGTCACCCACTGGGCGAGTTCGCGGGGTCCTGGGGTGGGGCTGTCGCGCTTTTGCGCGTGCTCGCCGTACCACTTGCTGCGGGCGGCGGTGGGGTGGGGGTCGAGCAGCAGCACCAGCGCGTCCTGTGGGAGCTTCTCCAGCACCTCCCGCAAAGCCTTCCATTCGCCCTCGGCTACCTCGCGCAGGTCTACGAGCGCTCCGCTGGGTCCGAAAAGCCCCCCACTGGCCTCCTGGGCCACCAGCCCCGGATCGGGCGGCAGCAAGCGGGGGGCCAGGCCCTGAAGCTGAGCTTCTTGCAGCAGGGCTTCTCGAGCCAAAAACGCGTCGCCGGTAAACACCTCGATCACAGCCTCTCCAGTCTAAACGGGCCCCGCCCACAGCGCCCAATGCCATCCGTCGCTCATAGGAAGCCGGTAGCCTGGAAAGGATGCATCGCCGGGTTGGGATCGCTGTGCTGATCGTGCTGGGGCTAGGTGTTGCCGCTTACCTGGCCGCCTTGGGCTACATCGTGCGCAACATGGATCGCAGCACCCTTCAGCAGGCCGACGTGGCGCTGGTGCTGGGCTCGAGGGTCTATCAAGGCGGGCAGCTCAACCCCTGCTTGGTAAAGCGAGTGGAGGAGGGGGTCGAGGTGGTGCGGCAGGGCTGGGCCCGCTGGTTGGTGCTCTCGGGTGGGGTGGACCCTGAAGACGGTGCCATCGAGGCCGAGGCCATGTCCTCGATCGCGGGGCGATTGGGTTTGCCCTCGGAGCAGATCGTGCTCGAGCCCAAAGCCCGCTCCACCTATCAGAACCTCCGTTTCACCCAGCAGCTCATGGAACAGCGCGGCTGGAAGACCGTAGTGATCGTGAGTGAGCCCTTCCACCTCCCCAGGGCCGCCCTGATGGCCCGCCGGTTGGGGCTCGAGTTCGCCCTCGCCCCTTCCCCCCACTGCCCACAGAACCTACCCGCCTTCCTCCGCGAGCCCCTGGTGCTGCTGTACTACGCCTTACGGGGTTGGAAGGGGTGAGGGCGATTAAGAGACCTACGACCTCCGCCTGGTGTCATCGGCCCGTCTACAGCTCTACAGCCCCGCCCACGCCTTCCCGCTCCACCGCGCCACGAACACCTTGCGCTGCCCGTCCTTGCCCTCGTGCCACGCCACGAGGGGCCGGTCGTCGGGGCCCATCGCCAGCGAGAAGGCCGCGGCTTCGTTGGTGCTCACCGCCGGGCCCAGGCGTACCCACTGTTTGCCGTTCCAGCGCGCCACGCGCAGCTCGAGCCGCCCCGCGTTCTCCAGCCAGCCCACCACCGGGTTGCCCCTGGCGTCGAGCACCACCTTGGGCTGGGAACCGCCGCCGCTGAGGGCGTTGACGCTCTGACCGAACTGCACCCAGCGTTTGCCCTCCCAGCGCTTGACGTAGACGTTGTAGCCCTTGCCGCCCCCAGCCTCGTGGTAGGCCACCACCGGGCGGTCCTGGCGGTCGATGGAGATGGAGACCCCGGCGGCGTAGTTGTAGGGGTCGGCGTTGAGCGAGTTGCCGAAGGGGATCCAGCTCTTGCCGCCCCAGGTGCCCGCGTACACGTTGAACCCCAGCGGCCCCTCGCCCTCCTTGTAGAGCTGGATGCTCCAGGCCAGCACGGTCTGGCCCTTGGAGTTCACCGCGATGTCCCTCGAGCGCGACGAGCCGCTGATGTCGCTGCTGAGGGAGCCGTTGTCCACCGTCTGCCACTCGAGGCCGGTCCAGCGCTCGACGTACACGCTGTCGCCGTTGAAGTCGGGGGTCATCTCGCTCCACTGCAGGTAGGGGTTGCCCTGCGGGTCGAGGGCCATGCGGGGGATGTCGGAGGTGGTGAGGGGGCTGTTGCTGGGGGAGTCGCCCAGCGCCTGCCAGGCCTGGCCGTCCCAGCGCGCGGCGTAGAGCTTGCCGTTGCCCGCGAGCTTGCCCTGGAACACCGGGTTCTTTTCGGTCCAGGCGGCCACCGGCTGGCCGTCGGGGCCCACGCGCACCAGCGCGTAGGAGGCGTTCCAGGCGGCCTCGCGGTTGAGCGCCCCGCCCAGCCGCTTCCAGCCGGTGCCCTCCCAGCGGCGCACGTAGGCCTTGTAGACCCCGCCGGTCCTCTCGACCCAGGCCACCACCGGGCGGCCCTGCCGGTCGAGGTCGAGCGAGGGCTGCACCGCGTCCTGCGCGGGGTCGAAGTTGACCAGCGTGGGCGCGGCGGCGGCGAGCGAGGCCAGGGCGAGCAGGCCGGAGGCTAGGAAGAAGGGTGTGCGCATGGTTCTCCTTTCGCTCTAGAAGAGCTGGCGGCCGGGCTGTTTGCAGAAGCTGCGCTGCACCTCGCCGCTGCGGGCGAAGGCCTGGAGCTGGGGGTAGCTGAAGAGCATCTCGGTGGTCAGGGCGGTGCGGTGGCACTCCAGGCAGTCGCCGGGCACCTCCGCGCCGGGCTCGAGCTCACCCGTCCGGGGGTCGAAGGCCCCGAAGCGCCAGGAGGTGAGGCTGTCCTGACCCTCGAGCCGGGTCATGGTGTGCACGTAGGACTCGTCGGAGGCCCGCACGAAGAAGCCGCCCTCCCGAACGAAGCCGCCCCGGCCGTTGGGCTTGGCCTGGTGCAGATCGATGAGCACCACCGTTCCCGGCGGCAGCGGCTGCCCCTTCCGCACGGCCTCGAGGGCCTCCGGCGCGATGTAGATGTCGCGGATGAGCCCGTCGACGCGGTCTACGGTGGCGTAGCGCACCAGCCGCGTCTTGTAGTCGCCGAGCCCGGTCTCCTGGGCCAACCCCGCCAGGAGCCCGCCGATCAGAAACGCCAGCCCCAGTGTCCGCTTCAGCATCGATCCCACACTCCATCAGAGCAGCACGGCGTTTCGGCCGCGTTTGCGCGAACCGGACGAGTAACGCTCAAAGCCCCGATCGCTGTATTTGAGTAACGATACTCCAGGATTTCGCGCCCAATGATAACACGTCAGCCTCGAGCCCGCAGGGCCTCGGCCAGCCGGTGGATACCTTCCTCGAGGCCCTCGGGGGGCACGGCGGCGTAGCTCAGGCGCAGGAAGGCCCCCGACGGCTCGCCGGGGAAGAAGATCCGGCCCGGGAAGACCTGCACCCCGGCGAGCATGGCCCGCCTCGAGACCTCCGCGTCGTCCCAGCCCTCGGGCAGGCGCAGCCAGAGGAACACGCTGCCGGTGGGGATGCGCCAGGGCCTTAGCTGGGGCAGGGCCTGACGAAGGTGCTCGAGGGCGCTGTCTCGGCGGCGGCGCAGCTCGGCCTGCAGGCGCTGGAGGTGGGCGCGGCGCGAGGGGGAGGTCAGCACGTCCACCGCCACCTCCTGCAGCAGCGCCGAGACGAAGTGGTCGTCGAGCACCCGCAGCGAGCGGATGCGCGACCCCGCGGGGCCCTTGGCCACCACGGCGGCCACGCGCAGGCCGGGGGCGGTGGTCTTGGAGAAGGGCCGCACGTAGACCACCCGGGCGGGCTCGAGCGCCGCCAGCGGCGGGGGGGCTTCGCCCTCGAAGGTCAGGCCCCGGGCGTAGTCGTTCTCCACCACGAAGGCCCCGGCGGCCTCGGCCACCCTCAGCACGGCCCTGCGGCGCTCGGGGGAAAGCATCGCGCCGCTGGGGTTGGCGTGCAGGGGCTGGCAGTAGAACACTCGGGCCCCGCTCTTGGCGAAGGCCTCCTGCAGCAGGTCGGGCTGCACCCCCACGGCCCCGGGGTAGGTGGGCGACTCCATCAGGACGGGGCTGCCGGGGGCGGCCAGCGCCCGGAACACCGTCGAGAGGGCGGCCTGTGCCCCGGGCGTGATCTGCACGTCGCGCGAGGTGACGCCCGCGCCGAGCTCGCCCGCCACCACGCTGCGCAGGCTCTCCAGGCCCTCGGCGGGGGCCCAGTCCCACACCTCGAGCCGCCGCGCCACCCGGCGGGTGGCGGCCTGGATCTCCTTCAGCGCCGTGAGCGAGCGGTCGGGGTAGGCCTCGCCCAGCGGGATCATCCCGGCCTTGGCGGGCACCATCAGGTCGCGGATGCCCGCGGTGGGGTCGAACCGCTGCCCCAGCGCGACCTCCTGCCAGCCGTAGTCCTCCTGCGCGGGCCTGCGCTCGGCGACGTAGGTCCCGCTGCCGGGCCGCACCACCACCAGCCCCTGCTGCGTGAGCTGGCTGAGCGCCTTGTTCACCGTCACCGGGCTCACCCCGTAGCGCGCGACCAGCTCGCGCACGGTGGGCAGGCGGGAGCCGGGCTCGAGCGCCCGCAACTGCTCCTTGAGCTGCTGGGCCAGCAGGTGGTGGGCGGGCTGGGGCGAGCGCGAGGCCATCTCGGTTCGAAGCTACCACAACGCCGAAGGGGCAGCGCGGCGGCTACCCCCTCGGGTGTCGTTGAAAGCGCCCGTGACCGTCGCGGGCCAGCGGCGACCGGCTATGGGCTACCGACGACCACACGGAGCCTAGTCCGCCGCCTGCTGCGAAGGCTCGGTCCTGGGCTCGGGCCGCGCCAGGATGAAGAACCACAGCAGGCCCAGCCCCCCGGCCACCAGGTTGACGTACCAGTACGGCGTGAAGCAGGCCACGCCCAGCACGCCCAGCACCCAGCTCTCCCAGCGCTGCAGGGTGCGGCGGGTGTAGCCCACCGTGGCCGCCGAGAGGAAGATGATCCCCACCCCCACCGAGAGGAAGCGCTCCCCGATGATCCCCCACTTCTGCGCCAGGCTTAGTCCCAGCGTGGCGTCCTGCAGCACCGGCAGGATCAGCAGCCCGGTCCCCGCAAAGGCAAAGAGGAAGAAGAAGCCCACCAGGTACTTCGACAGCGCCACCCGCGCGGCGTAGATCCCGGTGACCAGCGGGTTGGTCTTGAACACCGAGGCCGAGGCGTACGCGGAGAGCGCTACGGGTGGGGTTACGTCGGCGAGCACCGCGTAGTAGAAGAGGAACATGTGGGTCGCCAGCAGCGCAGCCCCGGAGGGAATCCCGTTGGCCTCGGCGATCTTGACGATGGCCGGGGCGGTGAGGGAGGAGGTGAGCACGTAGGTGGCGGTGGGGGGGATCCCCATGCCCAGGATCAGGCTGAAGACCGCCGTCACCGCCGTGGCCAGGAGCAGGCTCTCGCCCGAGACCTGCCCTAGGAAGATCGAGAACTTCGAGGGCAGCCCGGTGATGACCATCATGGCAAAGATCAGGTTGGCGGCCACGATGGCCGTGCCGATGGGGATGAGCTGGCGGAAACCCTCGGCCAACCCGTCCAGGATGGGCATGAGGCTCCTGGGGCGCAGGGTGGGATCGAGGTAGGTGATGAGCACGAAGGCCAGCATGGCCAGGCTTACCGCTGTGCTGACCTCGAAACCCCGGTAGAGCATGACGATGATGAGCAAGATGGGCAAAAAGATGGTGCTGTAGCGCAGGATGTAGCGGCGGCGGCTCATCTCGAGCTCTGCCCCCACCGGCGGCAGCTTGGCCTTGCGGGCGTAGAACTCGTTGAAGGCTAGCACTGAGAGCAGATACAACAAGCAGGGCCCGATGGCCATGATCACTACCGTGAGGTAGGAGATTTGCAGGATCTCCACCATCACGAAGGCGATGCTGCCCAGCACCGGAGGGGTGATGAGGGCGATGGTGCCCGAGGTAGCCACTAGCCCTGCCCCGATCATTCGGTCGTAGCCTGCGCGCTCATATAGTGGCTTGGTCAGCGTGGCTACGAACTGGGTGTCGGCAGCGCCTGAGCCACTGAACATGCCCATGAAGACCGAGGCTATCCCGGTGGCCCGCCCGGGGGTCATGGGGGTGCGCCCCACCATGGCCAGAGCCAGGTTGGCCACGATGCGGCCAAGGCCCAGCGCCCCGATGAGGCCCGAGAGGATGGTGAAGTAGACGAGGTACTTGGCCGAGACTCCAGTGATCAGGCCGTAGATGCCCGCCTCGGTCTCGTTGTAGGTCTTGCCCAGGATCAGGTCGATGCCGTTCTTGGCTCCGCGGAAGGTGCCGGGCACGTACTGCCCGTAGAGGTTGTAGGCCAGGAAGATCAGCACCAACGAGGGCATCACCGGGCCCAGCAGGCGATAGACCAGCCCCAGCACCAAGACGATGATGCTGAAGGACATGGCCATGTCCCAACCCGCTGGAATTACCGCACGGTAGACCAGCTCCTCATAAAAGCGAATTTGGTAGAACAGTGGGGCGATGCTCAGCAAGGCCGCCAGGATATCGGCGACGCGCCCCAGGTTGGGCAACAGCGCCGGCAGCACCGCCAGGGCCCAGGCCAGCGTGCCCACCAGCTTCCCGGCCAGGGGGATGTTCACCCCGGTGACGTTGGGTACCCAGAAGGTATAGAGAAACACCAGGCTCAGCAGGGCGAAGACCCAGCTTCCCAGGGTGCGCTTGTGGGGGGTCTGGCGGGCGGTAATGAGGTAGCCGGCGAACATCAGGAAGAACACGTGCACGGCCCGCTCGAGCTGCACGATGTCCAGGATGGAAATGTCCGCCTTCGAGAGCGGGGTAAAGGGGTGGATGACCAGGTAGATGCTGTACAGAGCAGCCGCCAGCAGCACTCCCCAGAGCACCCACCCCAAGGGGGTTCTCTTGCTTGACCTGTCTTGAGCTAGCTCCATAGCGCCTCACTCATTTGGGCTTTTAGGGCAAAGCTCCCTGGCTGTTGGGGTACAGGCAGGGAGCTTGGGCAAATTGGGGGACAGAGGCTTACTTGATAGCCCCTGCTTCTCGCAGGTACTTAAGGGCTCCAGGGTGGAAGGGGATGATGGTCTTGGCCGCGTAGAGGTCGACGGTGTTCTTGAGGGTAGTGTCCCGGGCCGCCGCCGTGGCCGTGACCAGGGTATTGAGGTTGCCGAACACCGTCTTCACGATGGCCGCGGCCAGGTCCTCGGGCATGGAGGCCGGGCACAAGAAGACGTTGCCGGTGAACAGCGCCGGGACGTTGGCGGCGGTGCCGTAGACGCTGGCGGGCACCGTGCCGGTGCTGACGATGCCGGGGAAGCGCTTGAGCAAAAGCTGAGCGGTGGTGCTGTCCTTGGTCACGGGGATCAGGCGGATCTTCTTGCCGGTGCGGGCTAAGGACTGTCCAACCTCCACCACGCTGGCCGTGGGTACGCCTCCGACCCAGAAGTACGCGTCGATGGTACCCTCTGCCAGCGCCTTGGCACTCTCGGCGGCGGGCAGGCGCTCGCGCTTGGCGAAGCTCTCGGGTTTGACGCCGGCGCCTTGCAGCACCAGCAGCGCCAGGTTCTCGGTCGAAGAGCCCGGCTGGCCGGTGGAGACCCGCTTGCCCTTGAGGTCTTGCAGCACCTTGATCCCCGATTGCTCGGTGGTGACGATGTGGATGAGGCTGGGGTACATGTAGAACATGATGCGCTGCATGTCGGCCTTCCTCTGGGCGAAGCGCGGCTCCTGGCCGGTGTAGGTCACCAGGGCCGAGTCGGTGGTGGCCAGTGCGCAGTAGTAGGTGTTGGAAGCTGGGTCGGTGCGGTCGCGCAACAGCAGCAGGTTATCGTACGAGCCGCCGGTCTGCTGGGCGGTGGCGTCGGCCACGCCGGACTCGGTCAGCAGCTTGGCAATGGCCTGTCCATAGAAGAAGAACACCCCTCCCGTGCTGCCCGTGGGGATCACCACGCGGGGTTTTTGCGCCAGTGCAGTGCCCGCCAGCACCGCTGCAGCCAAGATCAACCATACTCGTTTCACAAGATCACCTCCGGGGTTGATTCGCGATTGTACCGAGGATTGCACTCGATACTTCAGGCGAAGCGTTGCATAGCTTTGCAACTTAGCGAGTGGATTATAAGCATGTTGCATGTAAAATGCAAACACAGCTGTTCTCGCATGGATCCCTAAGATGCCGGAGTGTCCTGTATGAGCTTCCCTATGCTGCCCCCCAGCGAGCGCGTGGTCGATACCGTGCGGGAGACCTTGCGCGAGGCTATCCTCGCAGGCCGCTTGCTTCCCGGCCAGAAGCTCAGCGTGCCCGAACTGGCTCGCCAGATGGGTGTTTCACGTAGCCCGGTGCGCGAAGCCATCCTACAGTTGGTCGCAGAGGGCCTGGCAGTCGAGCGCAGCCGCCGGGGAGTGGTCGTGGCCAAGTTTAGCATGCGCGATCTCCGCGAGATCTACGAGATTCGCGAGGTACTCGAGACCCTCGCCGTGCGACTCGCCGCCCAGCGCATACGCCCCGAGCAGCTGCGGGCGATGTGGGCGGTGCTGGAACAGCAGCACCAGGCCATCGAAAGCCACAATCCCCAGCTCTACAGCCAGACCAACCAGCAGTTTCACACCCTCATCAGCCAAAGCAGCGGCAACCCCCGGCTGCACCGCATCCTCGCCCTGCTTTTTGGCGAGATGCAACTGGCCTTCCGTACCCTTTCCCACAGTCCAGCTCACACCATGCGCGGCCACCAAGAGCACCGTCAAATCGTCGAGGCCCTCGAGGCTCGCAATCCCTGCGCTGCCGAGGCCGCTATGCGCGTGCACCTCACCAATACGCGCCTCGAGATCGACCGCCTCAGTCGGGTGTACTGAGATATGTGCCCTGTCTCCGCCACGGGGAGAGGGGTGTGGCTTAGCATTGGGTCGTGCTTGCACTGGCTTTGCTGCGCGACCCCCGATACCGCAACTACTGGATCGCTCTGTTCATCTCCCAACTCGGAACCTGGATGCAGGCCGCCGCTCAGGGTTGGCTGGTGCTCGAGCTCACCGGCAGCGCCGAGCGTTTGGGCTTGGTGATGGTCTGCCAGTTTCTGCCCTCGCTGCTGCTCTCCCTGCCTGCGGGCGTCCTGGCCGACCGCTACCCTCGCCGCAACCTCCTCCTGCTCACCCAGGGTGGGATGGCGCTTCTGGCAGGGTTGATGTCCTTGCTGATCCTCACCGACCTCATTCGCTACGAATACGTGCTGGTATTTGCCTTTGCGTACGGCGCCTTCAACGCCATTGACCTGCCCGTGCGGCAATCC
Source organism: Calidithermus timidus DSM 17022 (assembly GCF_000373205.1). Lineage (NCBI taxonomy): Bacteria > Thermotogati > Deinococcota > Deinococci > Thermales > Thermaceae > Calidithermus > Calidithermus timidus. The sequence goes on along the minus strand of NZ_KB890687.1, from coordinate 154,089 downwards.
TTCACGGTGGAGCTGGCCGGGCGGGAACGCTATCCGGGGGCTATCGCCCTCAACTCCTTCGGCTTCAACGTCAGCCGGGTGACCGGTCCTGCGGTAGCGGGCTTGCTCATCGCTGGCTTCGGGCTGGGTTGGGCCTACCTGCTCAACGCTCTTTCCTTCGTGATCATGCTGGTGCTGCTGCTGCGGACCGCAAGCCGCAGCAGCGAGCCGGTTCACGGCAGCGCCCTGCAGCAGGCCCTCGAGGGTCTGCGTTACGTGTGGCATGAGCCCTTGGTGCGGCAGGTGGTGCTGACGGTGGGGTTGGCGAGCCTGTTCGGCATGAACTTTCAGACCTTGGTTCCGGCTTACTCGAGGCTGGTGCTGGGCCTCGATGCCCAGGGCTACGGCTTCTTGATGTCGGCAGTGGGGGTGGGCGCCATTGCGGCGGCCCTGCTTCAGGCCCTCACCTCCCGTGCCCGCCCCATCCGTACCCTGGTGGGCTCGGGCATCTTGGCCCTCTCGCTGGCCCTGCTGTTTTTGCCGCTGCCGCTGTGGGGGGTAGCCGTGGCGCTGGCGATTTGTGGCTTTGGTATGATCACCACCCTGGTCAACGCCAACACCACCGTGCAACTGCTGGTGCCCGACCGCCTGCGGGGCCGGGTGATGTCGGTCTACTCGATGGTGCTGCTGGGGGTGGCCCCGGTGGGCGGTTACCTCACCGGCTCACTGATGGACAGCCTGGGTGGACGCGTGGCGAGCCTGGTGCTCGCGGGGCTTCTGGTGCTCTCGGCTTTGTGGCTCTCGCGCCGCCCCTGGCCGCGCATGGTAGAAGGCCAGCCGCGCTCGGTTGGCAACTAGAGCGGCTTTCCACGAATACCGCTGCGCCTGTCTGGGCTAAACGCAAGGTGCCAGGTGCCCAAACGATATTGCGATAGACTTGCACAAGCTTATGAAGCGCGTCGTCCTCGCTTTTGGAACCCGGCCTGAGGCCACCAAAATGTCCCCGGTCTACCACGCCCTCCGGGAAATACCCGGCCTCGAGCCCGTGGTGCTGCTCACCGGGCAGCACCGCGAGCAGCTGCTCCAGGCCATCTCGCTGTTCAATGTGCCAGCCGAGCGCAACCTCGACGTGATGACCGAGCGCCAGACCCTGCCCGAGCTGGCCGCGCGCATCCTGCCCCAGGCGGCCCGCTCGCTGCGCGAGCTGGAGGCCGACTACGTGCTGGTACACGGCGACACCCTCACCACCTTCGTGGTGGCCTGGGCGGCTTTCCTCGAGCGCATCCCCGTGGGCCATGTGGAAGCGGGGCTGCGCAGCTTCAACATGGCCGAGCCCTTCCCCGAGGAGGCCAACCGTCGCCTCACCGATGCCCTCACCGATCTCGACCTAGCTCCCACCCCCCTGGCCAAGCAAAACCTCTTGGCCGAGCACAAGAACCCCGAGCAGGTGCTGGTCACCGGCCAGACCGGCATCGACGCGGTGCTCTACGCCGCCAAGGTGGGTCAGCTGCCCGAAGGGGTGCCGGAGCACAAGCTGGTGACCGTGACGTTGCACCGCCGCGAAAACTGGGAGGTGCTGAGCGACCTGGCCCGTGCCCTCGCTAAAACCGCCCACGACCACCCCGACTTCACCTTCGTCTTCCCCGTCCACCTCAACCCGGTGGTGCGCGAGGCGGTGTGGCCGGTGCTGGAACGCGTGCCCAACTTCCGGCTCACCGACCCGCTCGAGTACGGCCCCATGTCGGCGCTGCTGGGCAGGAGCGAGCTGATCGTGACCGACTCGGGTGGCTTGCAGGAGGAGGGAGCGGCCTTGGGAGTGCCGGTGGTGGTGCTGCGCAACGTCACCGAAAGGCCTGAGGGGGTGGAAGCGGGTATCCTGCGACTGGCGGGCACCGACCCCGAGAAGGTTTACCAGGTGGTCACGGGGTTGCTCGGCGACGAAGCCGAGCGCAAAAGGATGGCCTCGGCCAAGAACCCCTACGGCGACGGGCAGGCGGCCAAGCGCTGTGCGCAGGGCGTGGCCTGGCGGTTGGGACTGGGCGAGCGCCCAGACGATTGGCAGCCCTAGCCACGGCATGTGAACCTTGCTTTGGGGGTTGGAGGCGGGGAGATTTTCAAGCTGAAGGGATCTGGCCCTCGAGCTGTCTCTCCTCGCGCCATACTGCCCGCAGTTTGCGCCAGACGGTGAAGGCCAGCAAAGCCGTGGTTCCCAGCGCCGAGGTAACGACCACTGCTAGGGACACGCTGGGCTGAACGATCATCGCGAGGATATTGAAGGCCAGCGTCAGTACCCACAGCACCAGCGTCGTACGCCGCTGCGACAGGCCCCTGGCCAGCAGGATATGGTGGATATGGTCCTTGCCTGGCGTGGACATGGGATTTTGCCGCCGGAGCAAGCGACGCACGATCACCCGCGCGGTATCGAAGATGGGCAGCAGCAGGAAGAGCGCGGTGGGAACTAGGGAGAACACCGTCGTCACTTTCAGGCTGCCCAGCAGCGCGGTAGCGGCCAGCACGTACCCGAAGAAGTAGGCCCCGGCGTCGCCCATGATGATTTTGGAGGGGTGGAAGTTGTGCCGCAGGAAGCCCAAGGCCGCTCCGCTCATGGCGGCGAGCACCAGCGTCGCAGCAGCCCAGCGGGGGTCTTGTGCCGAGACGGCCAACAGGCTCATCGCGGTGATGTAGCTGATGCCCCCCGCCAGCCCGTCCACCCCGTCCATGAGGTTGATGGCGTTGGTGATACCCATGACCCACAAGACCGTCAGGAAGGTGCCCAGAAAGGGGTCGAGCGCGGTGCCGAAGGCCGTGTCGAAGCGGATGCCCACCGCCACCAGCAGCAAAGCCACCAGAAACTGCACCACCAGACGGAAGACCGGCGGTAGGCTGAACTGGTCGTCGATGAAGCCCACCAGCACCAGTATCGATCCGCCCAGCAAGATGGCGAGCACCTGAATCTGTACCTGCTGGATCAATATGGGGTTGAGCGCGGTGGCTACGATCATCGCCGCGACTACTCCGGCATAGATCGCCAGCCCTCCGGCATTGGGCAGGGGTTCTTTATTGAGGCGACGGGCATTGGGCTCATCGGCCCAGCCCACCTTGAGGGCGAAGCGTCGCACGCTGGGGATGAAGCGCCAGGTGATGACCCAGGCCACCAGGAAGGTGAACACCACCGTGAGCCAACCCGTGCCGGTGGGCTGGGCAATCCCTATGGACTTGAGAAAATCGATCATGACCTGACCAATAGCTTATCGCTGATGGCCGAATAGCTGGTAGCTCGCCGAACGCGAGGGGTCGTACGTCTTACGTCCCTTTGGCAATCGACCATCGATCATTGGCGTCACTTCGTGCCGTAGATCCGGTCTCCGGCGTCACCCAGACCCGGCACGATGTAGCCGTGGTCGTTGAGGTAGTCATCCACGGCGGCGACTACGATGTCTACGTCCGGATGGGCTTTCTCGACCCGCGCCACTCCTTCGGGAGCGGCGATGATGCTCATGAGCTTGATGTGGGTTGCCCCGCGCTTCTTGAGCACATCGATGGCGTGAACTGCGCTGCCTGCGGTCGCCAGCATGGGGTCAGTGAGGAAGACCCGGCGGCCCCCGATGTCCTCGGGCAGCTTGGCGTAATATTCGACCGGATTGAGCGTCTGTGGGTCGCGGTAGAGCCCGATGTGCCCGACCCTGGCCGCCGGGACCAGCTTGAGGATGCCATCGACCATGATCAACCCGGCGCGCAGAATGGCTACCAAGGCCAGCTTCTTGCCCGAGAGCATGTGAGCGGTCATGGTGGTGAGGGGGGTTTCGATGGTGACGGGGTCAAGCTCGAGGTCTCGCATGGCCTCGTAGGCCATGAGCATCGAAACTTCCTCCATCAGCTCGCGGAAGTCCTTGCTTCCGGTATTCTTGTCGCGCAGGATGGCCAGTTTGTGCTGAACCAGCGGGTGATCGACGACGGTCAGCTTCATCTGGAAAATCGTAACACTGATGCCGCTCGAGTCGATAGTCGATGGTCGCTGGGGCATGCGGCTGTAGACGCTATTCGCGGGGACTGCGCTTGGTGCACCGTCGCACCGGATTCGCGCTGTCCCTTCCCTGCCAGGGTAGGGTGGGGTGAACTGCGGGGTACAGGTGTCTCTACGATGCTGTACTTATACCAGATTCGGTCAGTTCGTTCCCGAATGGGAACGAACTGACCCGACCGAAGGGAGTGCTCTGGGATTCAAAAAGATAGCCTCTGAAGGTCTTTGGTTTGGGTGATTATCTTTTTGAATCCGGTATTAGAGCTCGGGGAACTCCCAGTAAAAGCGCAGAGCCTTGGGCATTTTCTCGGCTACTGCTGCCTCGAAGCCCCCTGGATCGTTGGTGCGGAACCAGTGCATGTCGTGCAGGTAGGTCAGGGGGACCCAAAAGCGCAGGCGCGGCCAGAGCGTGGCGGCGTCGGGGTAGCCCCGGACGATGAAGCGCAAGGCCGCGAGGGCCTGTTCTTCGCCCAGCAGGTCGAGGGTTCCGGTGGTGAGGATGGCTAGGTCGCGGGCGGGGTCGTCGGGGCAGGCCCGCACCCAGTCCACCAGGAAGGCCGCCGGAACGCCAGGGAGCGCCCCGGGGTCGCGCAGCAGGACATTGCCCGCGTGAGGATCGCGATGACAAAAGGCCTGTGGGGTGCCCGCTACCTCCTCGAGCTGCCCCTTCAGTCGCTCCACCAGCGCCTGTGCTTCACGGAGGTCGTGCAGGGTACCTCCAAACTGCTCTAGCCGGGCCTCCAGCCGCTGTCGGCTGACCACCCCCATCTCGGGGATCTGGTGCAACTGGCAAAAGAACTCCTGCAGGCTCTTCAGCGCCTCCGGTGTGAAATTTTGAGGCTCGAAGTTGTGCCCGGGAAAGCGCCGGGTGACCAGGATGCCGTGTCCGTCGAGCTCGAAGGCCTCGACCACCCAGGTCCCCAGGCCGGCCTTGCTCATGTTGGCGGCCTCGAGATGGGCCGCGTAAGCCCCGGCGGGCTGGTGGGGCCAGGCGGGCTTGGGACCGTAGATCTTGCACACCAGCCCGTCGGTGCCAAAGGTACGGGCCTCGCTCCCCTGGGTCAGGGGCCGCAGCGGGTGGCCGAAGCGTTGCTCGAGCTGGTGCAGCAGATCGGTCACGACGGCACTCACCATACCAGGATGTGTCGATAGTCGGTAGCCAAAGCCACAACCATCAGCGTTTAGAGCGCTTCCCCTCAGCCGAAATCGGCCATGCTGGCAAGCTTCCCGTGGAGTGCTTGGTCATCAGTCATCGACATTGATCCGAAGCATACTCGCCCGGCGGGCGTGGCGGTATCCTGAGGGGTATATGTTGGAGAAGCTCAATCAACTCGAAGATGAGTATCGGCAGCTCGAGGCCAGCCTGGCCGACCCGGCTGTGCTCTCGGATCAGGCCCGGTACCAGCGCATGTCGCGACGATATGCCGAGATGGGCTCGCTCGTCGAGCTCATCCGCCGCTACAAGAAGGCCCTGGAGGATCTGGAGGGGGCCAGGAGCCTGGTGTTCGACCCCGAGATGGGCGAGGTGGCCAAGGCCGAGGTAGCCGAACTCGAGGAGCGCATCCCTCAGATGGAGAAGGAACTCGAGGTGCTGCTCCTGCCCAAAGACCCCGTCGACGAAAAGAATGCCATCGTCGAGATTCGCGCCGGTACGGGGGGGGAAGAGGCCGCGCTCTTTGCCCGCGACCTCTACGAGATGCTCACGCGCTACGCCCAGCGCCTGGGCTTCCAGACTGAAACCCTCGACTCCCAGCTCACCGACCTGGGGGGGCTTTCCAAGATCTCCTTCGAGGTGCGGGGGCCTGGAGCCTACGGGGTCTTCAAGTATGAGTCGGGGGTTCACCGGGTTCAGCGGGTTCCGGCCACCGAGACCCAAGGCCGCATCCACACCTCCACCGCTACCGTAGCGGTGCTGGCCGAAGCCGAGGAAGTGGATGTGAAGATCGACCCCGCCGACCTCGAGATCACCGTCTCCCGCGCCAGCGGACCCGGAGGGCAGGGTGTAAACACCACCGACAGCGCGGTGCAGGTGCTGCACAAGCCTACCGGGATCATCGTCAGCTGCATGGAGTCGCGCAGCCAGATCAAAAACCGGGAGAAGGCCCTGACCATCCTGCGCTCGAGGCTCTTGGAGATCAAGCGCGCGGAGGAGGCGGCCAGGTTGCGGGAAAACCGCCTGGCCCAGATCGGTACTGGCGAGCGCAGCGAGAAGATCCGGACCTACAACTTTCCCCAGTCCCGCGTGACCGACCACCGCCTGGAGGGCGAGGATAAGAACCACGACCTCCACACCGTCATCGGCGGCGACCTCTTCGAGTTGCACGCGGCCTTGCGCAGGGCCGACCAGGAACGTCAGCTCGCAGCTTTGACCGAGCGGGTTTAGAAAGGGGTGAAGCGATGACGGTGAACGCTGGGTTCACCCCGTGGCTCCTTTTACGAGGGGCGCCATGAGCGCCGGGTTGCGGCGTGAGCTGCTGGTAGCGGCGGCGATCCTGCTGGACAAGCAGGGAAGGGTGCTGCTGGTTGCCAACGACTGGAACCGCCGGGGCCACGTGCGCTACACCCTGCCGGGAGGCGCGGTGGAGGCAGGGGAGAGCCTTCTGGAGGCCGTAGCCCGCGAGGTGCGCGAGGAAACCGGGTTGCGCGTGCGCAGCATTGAACACCTGGCCTATGCCGTGCAGATCGAGGATGCCCGCAAGGCTGAGCGCACCATCGCCATGGCTTTCAGGGCCAGCTACGACGGCTTGCTCAACCCCCGCGATCCCGACGGACACATTGTCGAAGCCCGCTTCTTCAGCCCCGAGGAAGTGGCGCAGAAGCTCGAGGAACACCGCCCCCTGCGGGAGCCGCTGCTGGACTACCTGCGCGGGGAGCGGGGTCGTTTTTACGTGTATCCGAGTTGGGGCGGGGAAGGGTGGAAGGTTTGAGCGCGGGTCAAAGGGGCTGGCCCTCTTGGTCGCCAAACCACTCGTTGACTTTCCGCCGGGCTTGCTCCTTGACAGCGGGGTTGATGTAGGCCGCGACGGTACCCACGGCGACCGTGAGGACCGTTAAGTCATCGGTGTAGCCTACCCCCACCAGGATGTCCGATATGGCATCCACCGGAAGGATGAAGTAGGCCAGGGCACCCAGGATGGCGCGCTTGGCCCAGAGTGGGGTTTCCGGGCGCTGATAGGCGTAATACAGCCACAATGCCTTTTCCACTACCTCGCGGCCTGCCTTGCGGGCGAAGCGTCGGACTTTGTCCCAGAACGAAGGCTCGCACAGGCGCTCGGTGGTCTCGAGCTTGGGGGGAGAGAAGAGCCGGATTTCTTCAGCCATGCCTGGATCCTCCATGCGCAGTGGTCACTGGCACCATCGTAGCAACTCCGAGAGGGCAGTTGCCTTTACTCAAGCCCTGTGTATACTCTTGGCGTAGTCCAAACCACGCCTCTTCCGTCGCCTGCACGTCCATGGCGATGCGGAGCGGGGGGTTTCACGTGGTGAAAGGAGTGTGAGGTATGAGACGTCAATGGCTGATGGCCTTGGCCCTTAGCGCCCTTGCGAGCGCCGGTCTGGCCCAAAAGACCTTGGTGTTCGGGCACGAGGGGGAGCCGGTCAACCTCGAGTCCGGCAACATCACCGACGGGGTTTCGATTTACGCCCAGCGCCAGATTTACGACACCCTCGTAGACTTCAAGCCCGGTTCCACCGACCCCGTGCCGGCGCTGGCTACGAGCTGGTTCGCCTCGCCCGACGGCAAGAGCTGGACCTTCCGCCTGCGCCAGGGCGTCAAGTTCCACGATGGCACCGACTTCGACGCCAACGCCGTGCTCTTCAACGTCAACCGCTGGTGGGATCCCAAAGACCCCACCCGCATCCAGGGCGGAGCCAACTACGAGATCTGGGGCGAGCTGTTCGGTGGCTACAAGGGTACCAACGAGAGCTTCCTCAAGAACGTACGGGTAGTGGACAAGTACACCATCCGCTTCGACTTTGGCGCTCCCATCCCCTACTTCCCCGTAGCCATCGGTTCGGGCTACTTCGGCATCGCCTCGCCCACGGCCATCAAGGCTCAGGGCGCGAAATACGGCACTCCGGCGGGTGGCGCGGTGGGCACAGGCCCCTTCCGCTTCAAGGAATGGCGGGTGGGGGATCGCTTGATCCTCGAGAAGAACCCCAATTTTTGGAGGCAGGGCCTTCCTAAGGCCGACGCCCTGGTGATGCGCTTCATCAAGGACCCCGCTGCCCGTCTGGCCGAGCTGAGGGCTGGCTCCATCGATCTGACCATCCAGATTCCCCCGGCCAACCTGGGCGCCATCGAGGCCGATCGCAACCTCGACCCGGTCCTGCGTCCCTCCTTCAACGTGGGCTACCTGGCCCTCAACCCCGCCTACAAGCCCCTCTCCGACGTGCGCGTGCGTCAGGCCATCGCGATGGCCATCAACAAGAAGGCCATCGTGCAGGCCTTCTGGGGCAAGCTGGGCGAGACCAACGGCCACTTCACCCCCAGCTCCTTCAAGACCTACTGGTCGTCGGAAGTGACCGACTACGAGTACAACCCCACCAAGGCCAAGCAGCTCCTGGCCCAGGCGGGCTACCCCAACGGCTTCGACCTCGAGTTCTGGTACATGCCGGTCTCCCGCCCCTACTTCCCCACGCCTAAGGAGATCGCCGAGGCCATGGGCGCCGACCTCTCGGCCATCGGGATCAGGGTCAAGTTCCAGACCAAGGACTGGGCCACCTACCTCAACGACCGCAAGGTCGCGCCCGGCTTCCAGGCCTACATGCTGGGCTGGACCGGTGACTACGGCGACCCCTCCAACTTCTTCGACCCCCACTTTGCCTCGCCCATCACCGACCTCTTCGACAGCGCCGGAAAGCCGCTCGACGTGAAAGAACTCAACGCCCTTCTGGCCAAGGGCTCGAGCTCTTCCAACCAGGCCGAGCGCATCCGGATTTACCAGCAGGCCGACAAGATGGTCTTCGACCTGGCCCTGCGCATCCCCATCGTTCACAGCCAGCCCTTGAACGCCAAGCGCAAGAACATCAGCGGCTGGGTGCTCTCGCCGCTGGGCAGCGAGAGCCTCGAGAACGTCGACAAGAGCGGTTTGTAAACACCGTTTGAGGGGCTCAGAGGGCGGGAGTACTCCCGCCCTCTAATACCGGATGCAAAAATATACTCTGCAAAACCAAAACCCAGAGGCTATCTTTTTGAATCCCAGAGCACACCCCTCCCTGACGGTTGACCGCCCCGCCTTGGCGGGGCGGCGTCACCATTCGGTGACGAACTAACCGAATCTGGTATAAGTACGGTGTATCCAGGAGAAGAAACCAAGGCTTGCCCCTGAGTCTGAAGCTCAGGGGTTCACAAGTTGTGCTCTGCTCGGTATTATCGGCAGGCAGGTGCATGCATGTGGGCTTATGTCGTTCGTCGTCTGCTGGGTTTGATCCCGGTGCTGTTTGGGATTTCGCTGCTGGTATTCGCTTTTCTCCGTGCCATCCCCGGTGACCCGGCGGTGGTGATGCTGGGCGAGCGGGGCACGCCCGAGCAGATCGAGGCGCTGCGGGAAAAGCTGGGGCTCAATCGGCCCCTGCCCGAGCAGTATGTCATCTTCGTGAGTCAGCTTCTGCGGGGAGATCTGGGCAGGAGCAACTTCAGCCTGCTCGAGGTGCGCGACCTGCTGGCGGCCAAGTGGCCTGCGACCTTCGAGCTTGCGGTCTCGGCCATGCTGGTGGCTATGCTCATCGGGGTCCCGCTGGGCATCCTGGCCGCCGTGCGCAAGAACAGCATCTGGGACAACCTGGCGACCAGCTTTGCTTTGGTAGGGGTGTCGCTGCCGGTGTTTTGGCTGGGCCTGATGTTGGTCTACCTCTTTGCCGTCAACCTCCAGTGGCTGCCCTCGGGTGGAAGGCTCTCGGTTGAAGCCGACGCCTTCTTCCGGCCTATCACCGGCTTTTACGTGCTCGACGCCCTCATCCAGCGCAAGGCTGTCGTCGACGTGCTCTCCCACTTGGTCCTCCCGGCCCTCACCTTGGGCACTATCCCCCTGGCCATCCTCACCCGCATCACCCGCAGCGCCATGCTCGAGGTGCTCTCGCAGGACTACGTGCGCACCGCACGGGCCAAGGGCCAGGCCGAGCGGGTGGTGATCTGGCGGCACGCGCTCAAGAACGCCCTGCTGCCGGTGGTGACCATCATCGGCTTGCAGTTTGGCACCCTGCTGGGCGGGGCCATCCTGACCGAGACCATCTTCAGTTGGCCGGGCATCGGGAGCTGGATCTACGAGGGCATCATCAACCGCGACTACCCGGTGGTGCAGGGTGGGGTGGTCTTCGTGGCTTTTGTCTTCGTGCTGATCAACCTCCTCGTAGACCTCTCCTACGCCCTCCTGGACCCGCGCATTCAGTACCGATAAGGAGTCCCCATGGCTGCAACCGCAACCGCTCCCTCGCGCGTGGAAACCCCCACGCGCATGGCGCTCAAGCGCTTCATGAAGTCGACCTCGGGCAAGATTGGGCTGGCGCTGGCGACATTTTTGGTGTTGTTGGCCTTGCTCGCGCCGCTCATCAGACCCTACAACCCCGCCGTCGATCGCGACTTCCTCAACATCAAAAAGCCCCCCTCCGCCGAGCACCTCTTCGGCACCGACAACCTGGGCCGCGACGTGTTCACCCGCGTCATTCACGGCAGTCGCATCTCCTTGCAGGTGGGGTTGGTGGCGGTGGGCCTGAGCCTGAGCATCGGAACCCTGCTGGGCCTGGTGGCAGGCTACTTCCGGGGAAGCCTCGAGGTCTTCATCGGCTGGATTACCGACATCCTGCTGGCCTTTCCCAGCACCTTGCTGGCCATCGCCATCGTGGCGGTGCTGGGCTCCAACCTGACCAACGCCATGATCGCGGTGAGCGTGACGCAGATCCCCGTCTACATCCGATTGGCCCGCAGCGTGGTGCTGAGCGTGCGGGAGCTGGAGTTCATTCAGGCGGCCAACGCCCTGGGGGCTCCCAACCATCGCATCCTGCTGCGCCACCTGCTGCCCAACGCCCTGCCGCCGGTGGTCGTGCAGGCTACCCTGTCCATCGGGACGGCCACGCTCGAGACCGCTGCGCTGGGCTTTTTGGGGCTGGGCGCCCAGCCTCCGGCCCCCGAGTGGGGCGCCATGCTCTCCGACGCCTTCCGGCAGGGACATTGGCTGGATGCACCCTGGATGATGATATTCCCCGGCTTCTTCATCCTGCTCACCGTGCTGGCCTTCAACCTGCTGGGCGACGGCTTGCGCGACGCGCTCGACCCGAGGGCGAATAAGTAGGGGCGCTGATCGCAAGGTGCTCCTGTCTATTGACCATCGGTACGCTGACGCGCTTTTCTCATCGTTAAGTCTTAGGATGAAATTATGAAGCGATGGCTCGCGGTGCCGCTGTTGGTGCTGGGGCTTTCGGCTTGCGTGTTCGAGCCGCAGCGCCCTTATTACAACGTGACCGACGTGCAGATGTTCTTCCCCGAGTCCAGCGAGCGGTGGCTGTACTTCTATGGCGACAGCATGCTCGTATTGAACGAGCAGCGCAGCCTGCGCCTGGAGCCCAAGCCTGTAGGGCAGAGCAACATTTGGGAGGTCAGGGATGCCTTGTGGGTCAACGGGGAGCCGGTCTGGCGCGAGGTCGCTCCGCGTTTGAGCCGTATGGTTGCGCTTACCCTCAGCGCCTTTCCCTCGGGCAGATTGGTACTGCGTGCTGAGCGGGATATCGAGTCGGCCTGGTACTACGACGGCTCGAGCTGGTACCAGCTCAGCGCCTCGGTGGAGGAGGGCCGCCAGGTGGTGAGCGACCCCCAAGCCCGCACCCCCGAGCTCGAGGGCCTGACGGGGGCGGAGCAGCAGGTGCTGCTGCGAGAGATCCTGGCCCGCCGCGGAGGCCGCCCGGTGGTGCTCTACGAGATCACCCCGCCCCTCCAGCGCTTGCGGCTGGAGCCTGGGCCTTTCCTCTACCGCCAGGTCGGTCTGGCGGTGCAGTATGGCGTACCTCAGGAGCTTATCGTGATCCCCGAACCTCCTACCGTGAGGGTGTTGGCCCAGGGTTCGCAGAGCACCTACAGCGATACCCTGCCACTGGCTTATGTCGCTACCAACCCCATCGCTTACTCGCGTTTCCGCAGTTTCCTGCCTGACGCGCCCAACGTCAATTTCAACGAGGTCAGCCTGGCAGCCTTGTTCATCGGCCAGAAGCCCACGGGCGGCTACTCGGTGCGCTTCGTCTCGGCCCGTCAGCAGGGTACGACCTGGGAGATCACGGTCAGCCTGATCAGTCCTGCTCCTGGCGCGATCGTGACCCAGGTCATCACCAGCCCCTACTTGGTGTTGCAGATTCCGGGCAGGCCCAACCGGGTGATTTTCCGCGATACCTCGGGCCGGCTCATTGCCGAGGGCAGCCCCTTCGTTCAGTAAACCCCCAGCCTCTTCAGCACCTCACCCACCAGGTATAAGGAGCCGGTCACCAGCACCGGCTCCTGGCCTTTTCGGGCGGCGCGGGCGTCCTCGAGGGCCTCCAGGGGATCCTCGAAAAAAGGCGCGCTGTGCACGGCTTTCAGTGTAAGTGCGTCCAAAGCCCCGGCCCCGGCGCTGGTGTAGCGTAGCGAGCGGGCTCCTGGCAGCAGAATTTCCAGCACCTGGCGGTAGTCCTTGCGGGGAAAAGCCCCGTACACCAGATGGTAGCCGCTGAGTTCCTGGGCCAGGGCGCGAGCGGCGGGCGGGTTGTGGGCTCCGTCGAGGATGAGCTCGAGTCCCCGCCACTCCACGCGCTGCATTCGGCCCGGGTGCTTGGCCTGGGTGATCCCCTGGGCGATGGCTGCCTCGCGGATGCCCAGGAGGCGGGCGGCGGCAGCGCAGAGGCGGGCGTTGACCCGCTGGAAGGCCCCACTCAGGGAGGGTTGGCTGGGTAGGTCGAAGAGCGAGTCGTCTTCGCTGAGCACATGCAAGGGTGCGCCCTTCTCCCGTGCGATTCTGCTCACGATCTCCAGCGCCACGCCCTCGGCTGCCGTCACCACCGGCACGCCCGGGCGAATGGCCCCGGCCTTGTCACGGGCTACTGCCTCGAGCGAGCCCCCCAGCACCTCCAGATGGTCCTCTCCCACATTGGTCAGGATCACGAGCGCTACGCGCGGAAGTACCCGCGTGGCGTCGAGCAGCCCGCCCACCCCGGCTTCCACCACGGCCAGCTCCACCTCCGCACGGGCGAAGTGGTCGAAGGCCAGGGCCACGCTGTGGTCGAAGAAGGCGATGCGCTCGGGAAAGGTCTGCTTCCTGGCCCACTCCACGAAGTCCACCACCTCCTCCGCAGGGATCAGGCCCCCTTGGGTGCGAATCCGCTCGCGAAAGTCGATCAGGTGAGGGCTGGTGGTGGCCCCGTAACGTACCCCTGCCGCGCACAGGGTGGCCTCGAGGAAGGCCACCACGCTGCCCTTGCCGTTGGTTCCTACCACGTGGACCGCCTCGAAGCGCTCCTCGGGATGACCCAGCCGCTCGAGCACCGCCCGCACCCGGCTCAGGCCACGCGGCCCGCCGGCCCTGGTTTGGGCGTAAAGCCAGGCTACGGCCTCTTCGTAAGTCACGCGTCCATTGTAGCGGTGTGCTCAGAGAGCCGAACACGCGTTGGTGGCCGGCCTCAAATCAACGTGCTCAGCTTGACCCAGGTGACGGCCAGCATCCACATTCCGGCCCAGATATACACATAACGCCCTTTCCAACCCAGCAACACCAGCGCTCCTGTCAGCAGGTCGTTGAGGGCGATGAACCAGAGCATGGGCTCGAGGGGCAAGGGGGTCAGGCGCAGGAAGCTGCGCTCCATGAGCTTGAGGAAGGTGTTGGGGTCAATCAGGGCGCTGAGGCTGTTGACCAGGAAGATGCTGGCGAAGCCCAGACGGAAGATCCAGTGCGGCGGGTGCGAGGTCGCCATGGCGGGATCGGGTTCGGTCAGCCGCAAGGCCGATTCGACCTCTTGTAGCGGCCAGCCCTTGGCGAGCAGGCGGGAACGGATCTCATCCGGGTGGATGGCCCGGCTGCGCTGGATCTGGACATAGGCGATAAGACGCGCCGACATGGGCTAGATTGTGGCACAGGCCGAAAATGGATTGTAGTGAGTGAACATTAATCGGGGTTCACGCTTCGTTTGGCAAAGCAAAACCTGGGGCAACAGCCCCAGGTTTTACGGGTGGGAGCTTCAGGCCAGAGCGAGGCGGTCGGGCTGATAGGGGGCGGGCTCGAGGCTGGCCCTGGGCTCGTTGAGGATGGTGATGCGGCCTTCCTCCTTGGCATCGACGGTGCCCAGGCTGCGCACGTACTCCAAAAAGGCCTCCGCGTCGCCGAAGCCGGTGTCGTAGCGGGCGCCTTTGGCGTTTTTGAGGCTCTCGAAGCCGTCGCCACCGGTGGCGATGAAGTTGTTGACCACCGCGCGGTAGGTGGCGGCAGGGTCGATGGGCACGTACTGACCGTCCTTGAGCACCTCGACCTTGGTCACGCGGCTGCCCACGGGCTTGGCCAGGTCGAAGGTATAGCGCAGCCCAGCCACCCCCGAGAGGAAGCGCCCGGCGCCCTGCTCCCACTGGGAGACGCCGTTCTCGAGCGCGGCGATCACCTCGGCTCCGGTGAGGTCCATGACCACCAAGGTGTTGCCGAAGGGCAGCACCTCGTAGATCTTGCCCACGGTGATGGGGCCGGCGGGGATCGTCGCCCGTACCCCACCACCGTTTTGCAGCGCAATCTGGGTCTTGGCTCCTTTGGTCTTCCACAGCATCCCGTCGGCGATGAGGTTGGAGAGGTTGCTCTCCCGCTTGCGCACGACGGTGCGCTCGCCGTTGAGGAGGGTGCGGGCCTGGGCCACCACCTGTGCGTTGAGGGCAGCAATGGGGAGGGAGTAGACCCGCACCGCTTCGGCGGCGTAGGGGTCTTCACGGTACTTCTGCTCGGTGACCAGAATGGCCTCGCCCTTGTGGCCGACCAGCAAGCCCTTGTCGTCGAACTCGAGGTTGAGCTTGCCCACCACCTTGCCCCACTCCCACGCCTGCACCACCAGCACGTCGCGGCCTTCGGGGTTCTTGACGATGGTGGGGTAGGGCCCGGCGGGCTGGAGTTCCTTGGCCTCGAAGCTGCCCAGCAGGGTATGGCTGTGCCCGCCCACGATGACCTGAGCGCCCACGATCTTCTTGCCGAGCTCGAGGTCGGCCAGGTAGCCCAAGTGGGAGAGGATGACGATCTTGTTCACGCCACGCGCCAGCAGCTCGTTGATGGCCTTCTGCGCCGCGGCGACGGGATCGGTGAAGGAGACGGTGGGGCCGGGATTGGCGATGATGGCGGTGTCGGGGGTGGTCAGACCCACGATGCCGATGTTCTGGCCGCCCACGCGCACCACGGTGTAGGGCTGCACTTTGGAAAGCTTGGGCTCCTTGCTCACATCCACGTTGGCACCCAGCACCGGGAAGCGTGCGCCGTCGAGGAAGGCCGCCAGCGCGTCGGGGCCGAGGTCGAACTCGTGGTTGCCCAGCGCCATCACCCGCACGCCCTCGCGGTGCATGAAGTAGCGGTCGGCCAGGCCGCGGTATTGGGTGAAGTAGAGGGTGCCCTGGAATACGTCGCCTGCGTGCAAAAACAGCGGGTTGGGTTCGCTAGAGCGCAGCTGATCGTACAGGCGAATGCGCCGGGCCACGCCCCCGACCTTGACCTTCTGGCCCCCCAGGGTGAGCTCCACGGGGTCGATGTGGGCGTGGGTGTCGTTGGTGTGGATGATGGTGAGGCGGAAGACCCCGTTGCCTTGGGCGTGGCCTAGACCCGCAGCCGCGAGGCCTGTAGCCAATCCGGCTTTGAGTACGTCTCTGCGTTTCATTTTTTTCCCTCCTCGCACAATCATAAGCTTACCGAGGTCAGCCATGGATCATGTAGCACAAAGCCCGTCGCTCCTGTGAGGGATTGTGGACTCTTTCCTCCACAGCTCATGCAGACTGTCTAAACTGAAGACCATGCCAAAACTGATTTTCGTATTGTTGCTGCTGGGGCTGGCTCAGGCTCAGAACCTCAACTTCAGGTTGGTGGCCTCGGATCTCGAGCGGCCCACCTTTCTGACCTACGCCCCCGACGGCTCGGGCCGGCTATTCGTTACCGAGCAGACCGGCAAGGTGCGGGTGATCCAAGGGGGGAGGTTGCGTCCTGAGGTTTTTTTGGACCTGAGCAACCGCATCAGCTGCTGCGGCGAGCGGGGGCTGCTGAGCCTGGTGTTCCATCCCGACTTCAAGAACAACGGCTTTTTCTTCGTCAACTATACCCGCAGTCCCGATGGGGCCACGGTCATCGCCCGCTATAAGGTGGCTGCCGAGGGCAACCGGGCCGACCCTGCTTCGGCCAGGGTGCTCCTGGTCATCGAGCAGCCTTTTGCCAACCACAACGGCGGGCAACTGGCCTTTGGTCCGGATGGCTATCTCTACATCGGCATGGGCGATGGTGGCAGTGGAGGAGACCCGCTGAACCACGGGCAGAACCTGGGCAGCCTGCTGGGCAAGATCCTGCGTATCGACGTGAACAAGGAGGAAAACGGCAGGCCCTATGCCATCCCCCCCAGCAACCCCTTCGTAGGCCGCCAGGGGGTTCGCCCGGAGATCTGGTCCTACGGTTGGCGCAACCCCTGGCGCTTCAGCTTCGACCGCGAGACCGGCGACATGTGGATCGCCGACGTGGGCCAGAACCAGCGGGAGGAGGTCGACCTCGAGCCCAGGGGTAAGGGTGGCCTCAACTACGGCTGGCGCTTGATGGAGGGCAGCGCTTGCTATAACCCCTCCAGCAACTGCAACAACGGCAGCTTGGTACTGCCGGTGCTGGAGTACGACCACTCTCAGGATTGCTCGATCACGGGAGGGTACCGCTACCGGGGGAGGGCGATGGCCAGCCTCAGGGGGGCCTACATCTACGGTGACTACTGCTCGGGCCGCATTTGGGTAGCCACCGAGCAGGGGGGTAAGTGGGTGGTCAGCCGGAGCTTCGAGACCGGCTACAGCATCAGCTCCTTTGGCGAGGATGCCGAGGGTGAGCTGTATGTGCTTGACCACCGGGGTGCGGTGTACCGGCTCGAGCTCAGGTAGCTAGAGCGGTTCCCGCGATGACCGCCTACAGTGGCCTCTTGCTGTAGGCGGTCATTTACGCTGCACCGCGTGCGGCGCAGTCAGTAGCTCGGCTGGTACTCCCCCCACTCCTCGCGCAGCACCTTGCCGATCTCGCCCAGCGTAGCGCGGCGGCGGAAGGCCTCGAGGATATGGGGCATGAGGTTCTCGGAGCCGCGGGCGGCTTGGCGCAGCGCCTCGAGGGCGTTGGCAGTAGCCTGGCCGTCGCGCTGCTGGCGAAAGGCTTTGATCTGGGCCTGACGGCGACGGTCGAGGGACTCGTCGATGCGCTGGATGGGGGTGGCTTCGTTGAGGGGGGAGTCGGGGCGGTTGAACTTGTTGACCGAGACGATGACGCGCTGTCCCGACTCCACCTCGCGCTGGAAGGTCCAGGCCGACTCCTCGATCTCGCGCTGGAAGAAGCCGGCCTCCACCGCGGCCACCGAGCCGCCGAGCTGGTCGATCTGGGCGATGAGGCGCTGGGCTTCGGCCTCGAGCGCGTCGGTGAGGTGCTCGACGTAGAAGCTGCCGCCCAACGGGTCGATGGCGCGGGTCACGCCCGACTCGTAGGCCAGCACCTGCTGGGTGCGCAGGGCCAGCAGGGCGCTCTTCTCGGTAGGCAGTCCCAGCGCTTCGTCGTAGGCATTGGTGTGCAGGCTCTGGGTGCCGCCCAGCACGGCGGCGAGTGCTTGGTAGGCGGTGCGCACCACGTTGACCAGCGGCTCCTGTGCGGTGAGGGTGGAGCCTCCGGTCTGGGTGTGGAAGCGCAGCATCCAGCTCTTGGGGTCCTTGGCCCCGAACTCCTCCTTCATGATCCGCGCCCACATACGCCGGGCCGCGCGGAACTTGGCGGCTTCCTCGAGGATGTCGTTGTGGGAAGCGAAGAAGAAGGAGAGGCGGGGGGCAAAGGCGTCGATGTTGAGGCCGGCCTCGAGCGCCGCTCTCACGTAGGCCTTGCCGTTGGCGAGGGTGAAGGCGATCTCCTGCGCGGCGGTGCTGCCGGCTTCGCGAATGTGGTAGCCGGAGATGGAGATGGTGTTCCACTTGGGCACGTGCTGGGCACAGAAGGCGAAGAGGTCGGTGATGAGGCGCATGGAGGGGTTGGGGGGGAAGATGTAGGTGCCCCGCGCGATGTACTCCTTGAGGATGTCGTTTTGCACGGTGCCGCCCACCTTGTCCCAGCTCACGCCCTGCTCCTCGGCCACCAGCAGGTACAGCGCCAGCAGCATCGCGGCGGGGGCGTTGATGGTCATGGAGGTGGTGACTTGGTCGAGCGGGATGCCTTCGAAGAGCACCTTCATGTCCTCGATGGAGGCGATGGAGACCCCCACCCGTCCCACCTCGCCCACGCTGAGGGGGTGGTCGGGGTCGAGGGCGAGTTGGGTGGGCAGGTCGAAGGCCACGCTCAGGCCGGTCTGGCCCTGCTCGAGCAGATATCGGTAGCGGGCGTTGGACTCCTCGGCGCTGCTGAAGCCCGCGTATTGCCGCATGGTCCAGGGCCGCTCGGTGTACATCTTGGGGTAGACGCCGCGGGTGAAGGGGTACTGCCCCGGCCTTCCCAGGCGCTCGCGCAGGTCCTCGGGCAGGGACTCAAAAAGGGTTTGCGAAAGGGTTTGCATGCTCACCTCAGGTGAAAATCGATCAGGAGCAGGGTCAGGCCCACCCCACCCAGCAGCATCCCCGGCAACAGGAGGAGCTGGTAAAGGACGGCGACCATCGCCAGCATATCCCTCCAGCCGAGCTTGGGTTCGCGCTTGGAGCGCATGGCCGAATTCTACCCCGCGCCCGCGCTTTTAAAGCTCCCCGCCCTCGTCGCAGGGCTAGGGCATGGCAAAAGCCCCTGTTTTGCATCATGAAGGGGCCTTGTTTGAGGATGTTCTATAATCCAAGAACAAATGCTCACTGTTACCTCGAGGAGCCTATGAGTCCAAACATCCCCCTTACGCCGCTGCTGGTAGCCGTCGCCACCGGTCTGATGATCGCCCTGCTAGGCCCCATCAATGCCCTGCTGCAGCCCATAGCTGGGACCTGGGGCCTCTCCACCGTGGTCCACGTGGTCGGCCTGACCGTGTCGGTGCTGGGGTTGTTGCTAATTCAGCGCAGCAGCTTCCTGGGGTGGGCGCTCGAGCCCTCTTTGTGCGGGGCTTTACTGATGGTGGCGACGCTAGGCTTACTGACTTGTGCCTTCCTCTTGTACCGCGGTCTGCAGCAGGGGCTCCCCTGGTACAGCTACCTCGGCGGGGTGATCGGGCTGCTGGTGGTGCTGGGGACGGTGTTCTCCATCCAGCGCCTGGGTGTTGCCAACGCCATGATCCTCATCCTCGCCAGCCAGATCGCCGCCGCGGCGGTGGTGGGGTACTTAGGGCTGCTGGGTCAGGCCGCCAACCCGCTTTCCTTGCTCAAGGTAGTCGGGCTGGGGGTGATGGTGCTGGGGGCCGTCGTGGCGGTGAGGAACTAGTGGACCCCCGCCTCGAGCGCCTCCGACGGGGCCAGGGCCCCCTCTACGTCGCCACCTTTCTCTTCGAGCACACTGGCCGCTACTACGGCTCGCGCCTCGAGCATGCTTGCCTCCAGGGGCTGCGGGAGGGGCTCGAGACACTGGGGCTGCCTCCTGAAGGCCCCCTTACCTTCCTACCCTACCGCGATTCCAACGGCGCAGTGGTGCCTCGACCCGGAGAGAGCCTCACCCAGGCCATCTACCGCCTCGACACCGCGCGTGTGCGCAACTCTTTTGCGCTGCTGGCTCCGCTTTACCACACCCAGTATGACGGGGGGGTCTCCTTCGAGATCGGCTACGCCGCCGGGATCGGTCTGCCGGTGCTCGTGTTGCTGAGCAACTTTTTCTGCTACAAGCATGACCGCATCGCTGAACCCCAGCGCTTGCAGCCCCTGCTCGAGCTCTTGGCCGACGAGGTGCTGTGCGAGGGTGACTTCCCCCTCTCGGGCCTCGACCCCGACCCCCGGGCCTACCGCGAGCTCATCGAGGCCGCCTTTGAGCGGATCGAGCGGCGGGTGAGGGAGGCAGTGCGGGCGTTGGTGCTGCATTACCCCGGACAGCGAAAGGCCCCCGACCCCCCGCTACGCTCAGGTCAGGTCTTCCTCGAGTTCGGGGGTGGGGAATACGAGTACCAGATGGTCCTGGCCGAGCGGGCAGCGGGGGAGCTCGAGGCGCTGGGCTGGCGCGTAGGGATCGCCCAGCGCTACCAGGCCGCCAGTGCTGAGGGTTTGCGCGAAGGGGCCGAGCGGGACTTTTGGAACGCCCTCACCAGTGAGGCGGTGGTCATCTTCGGTGACGGAGCCGATGTGAACCCCGAGAGCGCCGCACTGCAGGGCTACCTGCGAGCGTTGGGGCGCCGGGTGCTTCTGTACTGCTCGAGCCTCACCCGCCTCTACGTTAGCCCCGAGTACGACACGCGTCGCAACCTCATGCTCATGCACTCTGCCGACCGCATAGTCACCCGCTTGGCCGACCTGGCCGAGGCGGTGGGTTTCCCCCGGTCCTGAGGGCCGGGGATAGTTCCTGAGCCTTCATGCTCGAGGCTTGACTGTGTCCTGACCGATATACTGTCGCAAGGAGGCAACGTGAAAGCTAGGGCCATTGTGGTGACATCAGGCAAGGGTGGGGTGGGCAAGACCACCACCACGGCCAATGTGGGGGCGGCCTTGGCCAAACTGGGCGAGAGGGTCGTCGTTATTGATGTGGATGTGGGATTGCGCAATCTGGACGTGGTGATGGGACTGGAGGGCCGGGTGGTCTTCGACCTCATCGATGTGCTCGAGGGGCGCTGCAAACGCTCGCAGGCCCTCATCAAGGACAAGCGGCTGGAGGGGCTCTTCCTGCTCCCGGCTTCCCAGACCAGGGATAAGGAAGCGCTCGATGCTGAGAAATTCCGCCTGCTGGTCAGGGCGCTCATCGAGGAAGACGGCTTCAACCGCGTACTCATCGACTCCCCAGCGGGCATCGAGCGGGGCTTCCAGACCGCAGCGACCCCTGCCGAGGGGGCTTTGGTGGTGGTCAACCCTGAGGTCTCCTCGGTACGCGACGCCGATCGCATCATTGGCATGCTCGAGGCGCGGGAGGTACGGGAGAACTTCCTGGTCATCAACCGCCTGCGGCCTAAGATGGTCGAGCGAGGTGACATGCTCTCGGTCGAGGATGTGCAGGAGATTTTGGGCCTCAAGCCCATCGGCATTGTTCCTGAAGACGAGAAGGTGCTGATCTCGAGCAACGAGGGGGAACCTCTGGTGCTCAAGAACGGCTCCATTGCGGGCAGCGCCTTCATGGACGTGGCCCGGCGCATTCGGGGTGAGGAGGTTCCCTTCCCCGACCTGCGTGAGAAAGGCGGCTTCATGGGCGCTCTGCGCAAACTGCTTGGGGGTAGCTGATGGCCTGGTTCTGGCAGCGCAACAAGAGCAAGGACGTGCTGAAGGAGCGACTCAAGCTCACCCTGGCCTATGACCGCGCCCAACTCGCTCCCGGCATGGTGGACGCCCTCAAGAACGATCTGCTCGACGTGCTCAAGCGCTACTTCCCCGCCGAACAGGAAGCCCTCAAGGTCGAGCTCGAGCAGCGGGGGGAAAAAGTGGTGATGATCGCCAACATCCCCTTGCGCGGGTGAAAAGTAAGCGGCCGCTTTTGGCTTTGGGCTCGAGGTCTGTAGGCTTTAAAACGATGACTCTGCCGCGTATTTCCCTCCTCGCCTACGACTGGAGCCTGGTGATGGTGGTGGGTTTGATTCACCTGGCTGGGTTGGTTACCTTGCGCAGCGCAGCGCCTAGCCCGGCTGTTTTCTTCAATCAGCTCATGTTCTCGGGGGTGGCGGTGATGGCGGCGGTAGCTTTGCAGTTTCTCAGCCGCCGCCAGGTGCAGTCGTGGGGTTGGCTGCTTTATGGCCTGTCCCTGGTGCTGCTGGTGGCGGTGCTGGTGATGGGCCGGGAGGTCAACGGGGCTAGGGCCTGGCTGGACCTGGGCCCGGTCAACTTCCAGCCCAGCGAGCTGGCCAAGCTCTCCTTGATTTTGGTGCTCTCGCGTTGGCTCAGCCGCCGCGAACCCGGCCGCATCTTTGGCTACGCCGCACCTCTCCTGATCGCAGCGCCCGTCCTGGGCTTGGTGCTCATCGAGCCCGACCTGGGGGGAACCACCGTGCTGGCGGTGATCGTGGTGTCCTTGCTGCTGACCTGGGGCATGCCCATGCGGCACTTCCTGGTGGGCTTGGCGCTGCTGGGCATCGCGGCTCCTTTTGCCTTCCAACATCTCGAGCCCTACCAACAGCAGCGCATCATCGTGGGCTTCAATCCCGAGAGCGATCCGCAGGGCAAGGGCTACCAGCAGATCCAATCCATGATCGCCATCGGCTCGGGGGGTCTGTTGGGCAAGGGTTATGGGCAGGGCACCCAAAGCCAGCTCGGTTACGTCCCCGAGAAGCAAAACGACTTTATCTTTGCCGTGCTGAGCGAGGAGTGGGGTTTCGTAGGGGCGGTATCGCTGCTGGTGCTATATGGGTTGCTGTTCTTCCGGTTGGCCCGGATGGCGCTGGAGTGCAACCGCCTCGAGGACCGCCTGATCATCGTGGGAGTGTGCTCCATGATCGCTTTTCAGGTGATGGTCAACATCGGCGTGACCATCGGCATGGCTCCCGTCACCGGCCTGACCTTGCCGCTGTTTTCCGCAGGAGGGACCAGCCTGCTCTTCGTGTACGTGTCTTTGGGGCTTGCCGCCTTAGTCCACCGCGACCGTTACCGCGACCTTTGAAGGCTCATACCGGATTCAAAAAGATAATCACCCAAACCAAAGACCTTCAGAGGCTATCTTTTTGAATCCTAGAGCACTCCCTTCGGTCGACCGCCCCGCCTTGGCGGGGCGGCGTTCCCATTCGGGAACGAACTGACCGAATCTGGTATCACCCCCTCGCCAGGACGGTGTGGACACGATGCTGGCCGCATGCACCTTGTAGGCGGCGGGTCTCAGGCTAGAACACCCAACGTTACCGGAAGGTTACAAAATAAAGGTTGGCTCAAGGGGGAATCGATGGCCCATACCAGAGGGCCTGGGTCAAGCGTCGAGGGCTGGTGACGCGGTGTACGACCCCTTCAGCGCCCCGTAGCCACGGCCAAGGCCCTCAGGCGCGCGGCGTGCTCCGGGGTAAGGTCCTGAGGGGCGTAGCGCCACGACCAGTAGCCACCCACCTTGCCGGGATAGTTCATGCGGGCCTCGGTGTCCAGGCCGAAGACGTCCTGCAGGGGTATCACCGCCAGCCTGGCCGGGCTCTTGAAGGCCAGGGTGATCAGCGCCCAGGGCACCTCAGCGGGGGTGTTGAAGGGGATGTCGTTGTCCTGGAGGTAGGAGCGCATGAACTCCTTCTCCTCCTCGGGGGCGGTCTTGTACCAGCCCAAGGTGGTGTCGTTGTCGTGGGTACCGGTGTAGACGATGACGTTGCCGTCCTCGGGGTAGTTGTGGGGCAGGAAGGGGTTGGTCTCGTCGGAGAAGGCGAATTGCAGGATCTTCATGCCGGGGAAGCCGAAGCCGTCGCGCAAGGCCTCGACCTCTGGGGTGATTACGCCGAGGTCCTCGGCGATGATGGGCGCATCGCCCAGCGCTGTGCGCACCGCCTGGAACAGCGCCTCGCCCGGAGCTTTGACCCAGCGACCCTTGACGGCGGTGTGGGCGCTGCCAGGGATCTCCCAGTAGGCCTCGAAGCCCCGGAAGTGGTCGATGCGCACCAGGTCGCAAGTCTGCAGGCTCTGCCTGATGCGGGCGATCCACCAGCCGAAGCCGTCGGCCTGCATCACCTCCCAGCGGTAGAGCGGGTTACCCCACAGTTGCCCGGTTTCGCTGAAGTAGTCCGGCGGAACCCCGGCTACCACGCTCGGCGTGCCGTCGGGGTTGAGGTAGAAGTACTGCGGGTTGGCCCACACGTCGCTGGAATCGTAAGCCACGAAGATGGGCATGTCCCCGATGATCTTGATGCCCTTCTGGGCAGCGTAGGCCCGCAGTTCGGCCCAGGAGGTGTAGAACAGCCACTGGCTCCAAGCGTGCATCCCCACCTCCTCGGCCAGCTCGCGCCGGGCGGCCTCGAGCGCCTGCGGCTCCCGCCGGACCAGCTCGGGGCTCCACTCGTTCCAGGGCTTGCCGCCGAAGCTGTTCTTGAGCGCCATGAACAGCGCGTAGTCGGCCAGCCAGCCCGCTTCCTTCTGCTCGAAAGCGGCAAAAGCGCTCTTGTCGGCCTGGCTGGCCCTGGCCGCGAAGCCCGCGTAAGCCCGGCGCAGCAGCGGCCAGCGGGTGTCGTAGAGCCAGCCGTAATCGACCTTGTGGGCAGGGTAGGCCGGGGGATCTTCGGGCTCGAGCCAACCCCTGGCGATGAGCATGTCGGGGTCGATGAGATAGGGGTTGCCGGCGAAGGCCGAGAAGGACTGGTAGGGCGAGTCACCATAGCTCGTAGGCCCCAGCGGCAGCACCTGCCACCACCTAGCCCCCGCCTCGGCCAGCCAGTCGATAAAAGCGCGGGCTTCCTGCCCGAGCGTGCCAATGCCCCAGCGGCCAGGGAAGCTGGTGGGGTGGAGCAACATCCCGAAGCTGCGTTGTAGGTCCATGGCCCCAGCATACTGGGTCCTGTGGAAGCGTTTCTACGGCTCGAGGGGTTCCCCGTGGTTTATCGAGTAGGGGCGAAACGCCTTGCGTACGACCTAGGGCCTAAAACCCACGCCCAGCGTTGGGCGTTCTCTTCAGCCGATCTTGTTCCCCTTCTCGTCGTAGCGGTAGAATCCCCGCCCGCTCTTGCGGCCATAGAGCCCGGCCTGCACCATCTTGCGCAGCAGTGGGGAGGGACGGTACTTGTCGTCGCCCAAGCCCCGGTGCAGCACCTCCATGATCGAGAGGCAAGTGTCGAGGCCGATGAAGTCGGCGAGGGTGAGGGGGCCCATGGGGTGGTTCATGCCCAGCTTCATGATCTGGTCGATGGCCTCGGGGGTGGCGACGCCCTCCATCACGCACTGGATGGCCTCGTTGATCATGGGCAGCAGCACCCGGTTGGAGACGAAGCCGGGGTAGTCGTTGACCTCGACCGGGGTCTTGCCCATGCGGCGGGCGGCTTCCAGCACGGCCTGGGTGGTCTCGTCGCTGGTGAGGTAGCCCCGGATGACCTCGACGAGCTCCATCAGGGGCACGGGGTTCATGAAGTGCATGCCGATGAAGCGCTCGGGGCGCTTCGTCACCGAGGCCAGGCGGGTGATGGGGATGGAGGAGGTGTTGGAGGCCAGGATGGCCGTGGGCTTGAGCAGGGGGTCGAGGTCGCGGAAGAGCTCGTTCTTGGCGGGCTCGCTCTCCACGATGGCCTCGATGACCAGGTCGCAGTCGGAGAGGTCGGAGAGTTGAAGGGTGGTCTGGATGCGCTCGAGCGAGGCGTCGTGGGTGGCCTGGTCAAGCCGACCCTTCTCCAGCAGCTTGGCTAAGGAGCGCCGTATGGTGCTCAGGCCGCGCTCGACGAAGCTCTCCTCGAGGTCGCGCAACACCACCGCGTAACCCGCCTGCGCCGCCACCTGGGCGATGCCCGATCCCATCTGCCCTGCACCAACTACACCGATTTTGCGAATTTCCATACGCCGTCATTGTATCGGCTGGGCTCATCTTTCGTGCCCCGTCCTGCCTACGGCCTAAGGCACGCGAGAAGATCGCTTTGGGGCTCAGCCCTCGACCCTGAGCTGCGGGCGCGGGGCGCTTTTGACCTTGCCCAGGGTGTTGACCACGATCACCCCCACCAACGCGACGGCCCCGCCAATCATCGACAGCAGCGCGGGCACCTCGCCCAACCAGACGAAGGCGATCAGCGTGGCGATGAGGGGGTTGACGTAGAGGAAGCTGGTGACCCTCGTGGCGGGCGCCCTCGAGAGCGCATAGGACCAGCTTACGTAGGACAACCCGCCCGGCAGCACCCCCAGGTAGATCACGGCCAGCGTCGTGGACAGCGGGGCCGCCGCCACCTCCTGAGCCAGGCCCGGCAGGAAGAGCAGCATGGGCAGGGTTCCCGCCCAGATGGAGTAGGCCGTGAACTGAAGGGCGGTGTAGCGCCGGTAGAAGGGCTTTTGCAGCACGAAGTACAGCGAGGTGGCCAGGGCCGAGAGCAAGATGAGGAGGGCTCCCGGCTGTAGCTCGAAGCCTCCGGGCTTGCCGAAGGCGATCAGCGCCACCCCACCAAAGGCCATGGCGATGCCAATCCAGCCCCAGCTCGAGATCTCCTCCTTGAGCAAGGAGCGTGAGAGCAAAGCCGTGAAGACCGGCCCGCAGGCGATGAGCAAGGCGGCGGGCCCCGCCAGCACCGTGACCTGGCCGAAGTTGAGCGCGGTGTGGTAGACGGTGATCCCCACGAAGCCGAGGGCGAAGATGCCCGGCCAATCCTCCCGCCGGGGCAGGGGCATGCGCACCGCCAGGGCATAGATCAGCAGGGTCAGCGAGGCCACCAAAAAGCGCAGCAGGGTGAGGTGGCCGGGAGAGTAGGCCTCGAGACCGGCCCGGATCCCCGCGAAAGCCGAGGCCCAGGGTAACAGGGTCGCCACGATCGCCAGCAGCGTACGGTAATCCATTCCAGAAGTCTAATGCAGTCCGCCTGATTCGGGCAGTATCCGAACCATATTCGGCTATGGAGCCGTGCGCAAAGCGGGGGGCACCGCAGACTCGATGCTCAGCGCAAAGGGATTCGGTGGGTGTAGTCGATCCTCTGCCCCTGCAATCGCCCCACCCACAGGAATTGCAGCGTGCCCGGCAGGGTCAGCTCGAGCGTTTGTGGCCCCACGATCCGCCGCCACAAGCGGGGTTCGGCCCCCACCGAGAGGGCGTATTGGCCGCTGGGAAGGGCCAGCCGCAGGGTCACGCCGGGGGTTTCGGTGACCTCGAGCCGGGCCTGCCAGCCGCCTCCCCGCCCTTCGGGGACCGAGAACCAGCCCCGACCGTCGTTGAAGCCGTATTCCAGCTTCGAGCCGGGGGGCAGCTCGAGGCTCAGGTCCAGCCTGGGCCCGACCTGGGCAAAAAGCTGGCGCTCCAGGAAGATGCCCAGCGTTCCCGGAGCCTGCCCGCTCAGCCACAGCAGGGTGCGCTGAGCCTGGGCCGGGCTTCGCTTCAGCAGGGGATCGAAGGGCCGCCCCACGAAGTTCTGCACCACCACCACCTTGCGGCCCTGACGCACCAGGGCCACTCCCAGGTGGGTGAAGTCGCCCTTGAGCAGGTTGGCGCGATGGCCGGGGCTGTTCATCCAGTCTTGCACAGCCTTCTTGGGGACTTCGGCGTCGGGGTAGCCCTCGTAGAAGGCCAAGTTCTCCCCCACCACCACCTCGGTGACCCCCGCCGCCGCCATGCGCTGGCCGGGGGTGCGACCCTCAGGAGTGTCGTGGCTAAAGTAGCCCCGCGCCAGCATGTCCTGGGCGTGGCCTAGGGCGGCTTTGTAGGCCAGGTCGTCCCACAGCAAAGCCCCCAGACCGTGGGCCAGGCGAAGCTGGTTGGTCCGGGCCAACACCTCGAGCTCGAGGGCGCTTTGTGCGAAGGCCGCCGAGAGCAGCGGCGTCAGCAAAATCAGCAAGCGGGTGAGCCTCACAAGCTCGAGCCTAGCGCAAGCGTGCGGGCCTTGGGTGACGGATAGCTAAAGGGGGTGTATGGCTTGTGGCCCCACCAAACCGTATACTCCCAAGGCATATGGCTTTAGCGCGAAGCGTGACCTTGTCCAATGGCCTGATCCTGGCCGTGGAGGAACAACCCTGGAACCCCGGCGTGGCCATGCAGTTGCTGCTGCCGGTAGGGGCCGTCACCGACCCCGAGGGCCTCGAGGGGGCGGCCAATCTGCTCGAGGGCTGGCTGTGGAAGGGGGCCGGGGGCCGCGATGCGCGAGCCCTGGCCGAGGCCTTCGACGACCTGGGCGTGCGCCGGGGCAGCGCAGCCGGGCTGGAGTACACCACGCTGGGGGCTTCCTTCCTGGCGGGGCAGCTCGAGAAGGTGCTCGCGCTCTACGCCGACGTGCTCATGCGGCCTGCGCTACCCGAGGAGGCCTTCGAGACGGTGCGGCAGGTGGCCTTGCAGGAGCTGGCCTCGCTCGAGGACCAGCCTCCCAAGAAGATGTTCACCGCGTTGCGGCGGGCGGTCTTCACCAGCCCCCACGGGCGCAACCCCAGCGGTACCCTCGAGGGGCTCCAGGCAGCCACCCCCGAGGCCCTGCGGGCCGATTTTGCCCGGCGCTACAGGGCACAGGGCTCGATCCTGGCGCTGGCCGGAGGGATCACCCTCGAGCGGGCCCAGGCGGCGGTGGAAGCCACGCTCGGGCTATGGCGGGGGGGTGAGGGGGACGATCCCCTTCGGGACGGAGCAAGCTCCGTGCACCCGGGGGACGATCCCCTATCGGGACGGGCGAGGCCCGTGCACCCGGGGGGCGATCCCCTATCGGGACGGCTTGCAGCCGTGCACCCGGTGGCGGCGCCCGCGCCCGCGGTGAGCCAGCCCCATAGCCTGCGGCTCGAGCAGCACGGCGCCCAGGTGCAGATCGGGCTGATCTACCCCGATGTGAGCATCGACCACCCCGAGTTCTACACCGCGCGCCTGGCGGCGCAGGTGCTCTCGGGCGGCATGGGGGCGCGGCTGTTCGTCGAGGTGCGCGAGAAGCGCGGGCTGGTCTACTCGGTCTACGCCTCGCCCAACGGGGTCAAGGGCTACAGCTACCTCAGCGCCTACGCCGGAACCACGCCGGAGCGCGCCGAGGAGACCCTGCGGGTGCTGCGGGCCGAGATCGAAGGACTGGCCCAGGGGGTGAGCGCAGAGGAGCTCGAGCGGGCCAAGGTGGGCCTGCGCACCATGCTGGTGATGCAGGAGGAGTCGGCGCGCTCGAGGGCGGCGAGCATGGCCCGCGACCTCTACCTGCTCGGACGGGTGCGCAGCCTCGAGGAGATCGAGGCCGCCATCGCCGCCGTGAACCTCGAGCGCATCAACCGCTACCTGGCAGAAAACCCCTACCGCGACCCCTGGACCGCCGTCCTGGGCCCGGTAGATCACGTGGCCTCGCAAAGCAACCCCCATGGACACCAGCATGAAATTCAAGGAAACCCGTCTCGATAACGGCCTCACCGTCATCGCCGAGGTCAACCCGGCAGCCCGCAGCGTGGCAATGGGCTACTTCGTCAAGACCGGCAGTCGCGACGAGCGCCCCGAGGAGTCGGGCGTCTCGCACTTCCTCGAGCACATGCTCTTCAAGGGCACCCCTACCCGCGACGCCATCGAGATCAACCTCGAGTTCGATCGCATGGGCGCGCAGAACAACGCTTTCACCACCGAGGAGAACACCGTCTACCACGGCGCGGTGCTCCCGGAGTTCGGCCCCAGGCTCCTCGAGTTGTTCACCGACATGATGCGCCCGGCGCTGCGCCAGGAGGACTTCGACACCGAAAAGCAGGTGATCCTCGAGGAGATCGCCCTCTACGCCGACCGCCCGCAGATCATGGCCTTCGACTGGGCCCGCGAGCGTTACTTCCGGGGGCACAGCCTGGGCAACAGCGTGCTGGGCACGGCGCAGAGCGTGGGGGCCCTGACCCGCGAGCAGATGGCCGACTACCACGCCCGGCGCTACTCGCCCGCCAACATGGTGCTGGCCCTGGCCGGTCGGCTCGACTGGGAGGCCACCCTCGAGCAGATCCGGGCCCTGACCGACCACTGGCCTCCCGCGGGCGCAAGACGGGAGTACGCGCCCTTCGAGCCCCAGCCGGGGGAGTTCCGCCAGCCCTACCCCCAGGCCACCCAGAGCTACCTGGTTCACCTCGCACCCGGCTTCGCCGCCCAAGACGAGCGGCGCTACGCCGCAAGCGTGCTGGCGAGCATCCTAGGGGCCGAGGGCAACAGCCGCCTGCACTGGGCCTTGGTGGACAGCGGCCTGGTGGAGTCGGTCGGCGCGAGCCACGACGAGAACGACGGGGTGGGGCTGTTCTACACCTTCGCCCAGACCGACCCGGCCAACGAGGAGCGGGTGGTGGAGGTGCTGCGCCGCGAACTGGAGCGCCTCGAGCGCGAGGGGGTGCGGCCTGAGGAGGTCGAGCGGGCTAAGAACAAGATCGCCACCGGCATCGTCTTCGCGGGCGAAACCCCCATGGGCCGGCTGTTCAACCTGGGCCTCTCCTATGTCTACACCGGACGCTACGAGACCTTGAGCGAGATGGCCCGCAAGTACGAAGCCCTCACCATCGCCGAGGTGAACGCGCTGCTCGAGGCGAAGCCCTTCTCGCAGGGCTTTCTCTACCGCTTGGTGCCCGCCGAGGTCGATAACTGATCGTCAAAGCGTTCGCGTCACCCGGAACCCCACACCCCCTACCACCCCCGCTGCCGGAACAACGGCACGAACTCCTCGGGCACGAACAGGCGGTCCTCGGGGAGGGGGATGGCGGGGTAGTCCTCGGGGTGGAGCAGGCGGGCTTTGGGGTCGTTGAGGTCGATGACCCAGCGGTTGGGGCCGCGGCCCCTGGCCAGGTTGACCAGCAGGCGCAGCTCCGAGGGGGAAAGGCGCAGGGGGCTGGTGGCGACGAAGAGCCCGATCTGCTGAGCTCGAGCCCGCTTGAGCGCGTTGCGGGCGCGGCCCAGCTTGGCGGCGGGGTCGTTGGCTTCGTCGTAAAGCTGCTGCGGGCTCATCACCGCGCCTTGCAGTGAAGCGCTGGCGAGGCGGGCCTTGAGGAAGGGGTCGATGTTGGGCCAGATGAAGTAGGGCAGCACCAGGCCGGCCTCGAGCATGCGGTCGTTGTAGCTGTGGCGACGGGCTTCGGGCAGCTTCCTGGCGGGGTCGTGGGGGTGGATGAAGGCCAGGAAGCGCCCGTAGCCGTCCATGACCTCGTAGGCGAAGGCCAGGAAGAAGCGGAACTCCTCCTTGCTCTGCCCCAGGGCCACCCGGTCGGCTTCGACCATCTGGGCCAGCCCTTTGCGGGCTTCCTGGGCGTGGAAATGGTGATTGGCGGCCACGCCGGGGCCGAGGAGGGCCTCGAGGTGCTGCTTGAGCCCCCGGCCGATCCGGACGTTGCGCAACGGGTCGCCGCTCAGAAAGGCTTCCCAGCGTGGGCTGCTCAGGGAGGGGAAGTCGCTGGGGCCGGAGTCGGGTAGCCGGGCGCTGACCTCCGGCGCGTCCACGCCCAGGAAGCGGATGCCAAAGTCGTCTGGCGCCCGCACGTCGATGGTGTCGCCGTCGTGGACGGCCTGAGCCGGGCTGCCGACCCCGCCTCCGTGCATGCCCAGCCCAAGCTGTCCGACGATCAGACCCGAACTCAACTGCTCGATGGTCTTGGCCATGTGCCCTCCCTGTAGCCTCCGAAACTCGAGGCCAAGTGTAGCGACCGGGCGGTTACGCCATCGTTACGCCTGGTTCATAAACCCCCATGCAGGTATGGCATGATGGGGCCGTGACCAAGGACGAGCTCAGGGAACGCCTGCTGCGACCCTTGCGCCGCGAGCTTTCCGACGGCGCGCAGGACCGGGTGGTGGCGGGTGGCCTCGAGAAGCTGGTGCGGAATTTGGGCCAGCCTTTCCCCGAACTCGCCCACCTCCTGGCGGGCTACCGCGAGATGGGCACCGCACAGCGCCTGGAGCGGCTGCAAAAAGCCATCGAGCTGCTGGGCAACGGGCAGGACCCCATCCTCACTGCCCCGGCCCGGCCCGCCCCCGTCGCTTCGCCGGCGCCGGAGGCGGCACAGCCGGTGGAGGAGCTCACCCTCGACACCCCGGTAGAGGCGCTGCCGCTGGGCGTGGGCGGGAAGAAGAAGCTGGGCGAGCTGGGCATCCGGGTGCTGCGCGACCTGCTGCACGGCTACCCCCGCCGCTACGAGGACCGCCGGGCCTTGCAGAGCGTGCGCGAGGTCGAGGAGGGCCAGAAGGCCACCGTGGTGGGCACGGTGCTCAGCCGCGAGCTGGTCAAGACCCCGCGCAAGGGGATGCAGCTGGTGCAGGTGCGCTTCATGGACGCGTGGGGCTGGAAGTTCACGGGCGTGTGGTTCAACCAGCCCTGGGTGCTCAAGCAGGTGCCCGAGGGGGCCAGCCTGCTGGTCTCGGGCCGGGTGCAGCGGCGCGGGGGCAACGTCTCGCTGATGGTGGAGTACTTCGAGGACGAGGCAGGTGAGTCGCTCTCGACCGGGCGCATCGTGCCGGTGTACCCCTCGCGCGAGGGCATCTCCCAGGCCTTTCTACGCCGCGCAGCCTGGCGGGCCCTCGAGGCCTTCCCCCGCATCCCCGACATGCTCGAGCCCTACCGCGCCGCCCTGGGGCTGCCCGACCTCGACTGGGCGCTGCGCCAGGCCCACTTCCCCGACTCCGAGGAAAAGCTCGAGCGGGCCCTCTACCGCCTCAAATTCGACGAGTTCTTGCTGCTCGAACTCAAGGTCATGATCCAGTCGGGTGGCTCGGCCTTGCTGGGGCGCTACTTCCGGGTGGAGCCACGCTGGCTCGAGCGCTTCCGCGACAACCTTCCCTTCAGCTTCACCAAAGCCCAGGAGCGGGTACTGGGCGAGATCCTCGCCGACATGCAGAGCGAGCGCCAGATGGCTCGGCTGCTGCAGGGCGACGTGGGCTCGGGCAAGACCGCTGTAGCCGCCGCCGCGCTCTACATCGCCGCGCAGAACGGAGCCCAGGGCGCCTTGATGGCCCCCACCGAGATCCTGGCCAAACAACACTACCAAAACCTGCAGAAATACCTCTTCCCCCTGGGCGTGACCGTGGATCTGCTGGTGGGCTCGATGCCCATGGCCGAGAAGCGCGGGGTGCTCGAGCGGCTCAAGTCGGCCCACACCGATGTGGTGGTGGGTACCCACGCCCTGATCCAAGAAGGCGTGGAGTTCAAGGATTTGGGCCTGGCGGTCATCGACGAGGAGCACCGCTTCGGCGTGCTGCAACGCCGCCGCCTCTTGGGCAACCGCCCCGACGTGCTGGTGATGTCGGCCACGCCCATCCCCCGCTCGCTGGCGCTGACGATGTACGGCGACCTCGAGGTCAGCGTCATCGACGAGCTGCCCCCCGGCCGCACCCCGGTCAAGACCAAAGTGCTCACCCAGAAAACCCGCCTGCAAGCCTACGCCTTTGCCCGCCAGGAAATCGCCAAGGGACACCAGGTCTTCGTGGTCACGCCCATGATCGAGGAGGGCGACAACGAGGCCACCGCCGAGCTGGCCGCCGCCACCAAGCTGGCCGACGAACTGCGCGAGCTGCTGCCCGACGTGCGCATCGAACTGCTGCACGGCAAGATGAAGGCCGAGGAGAAGGACTTAGTGATGGAGCGCTTCAAGAACGGTCACTTCGACCTGCTGGTAAGCACCACGGTGATCGAGGTGGGCGTGGACATCCCCCAGGCCACGTTGATGGTCATCGAGAACGCCGAGCGCTTCGGGCTGGCCCAACTTCACCAGCTCAGGGGCCGGGTGGGGCGGGGCGGCCTGGAGTCGTACTGCATCCTCATCGCGGGCGAGAGCAGCAAGAAGACCCTGAGCCGCCTGCGCATCATCGAGGAGAGCACCGACGGCTTCTACGTCGCGGAGAAAGACCTCGAGCTACGCGGCCCCGGCGAGCTGCGCGGCCTGCGCCAGTCCGGCATGCCCGACCTGCGCATCGGCGACCTGGCCTCCGACCAGGAGATCATCGAGAAAAGCCGTGAACTCGCCAAACAGATCCTCGAGGCCGACCCCTACCTCGCGGCCCCCCAGCACACCCTGCTCAAGCGCGAACTCCAGGCCCGCGCCGAGGCCATCGGGTTCCGTGAGGTGATTTAGGGCAGGAGCGGTAGCTAAGGGAGGCGCGTGGCCTGTGGCGGAAGGAACGCTTCTCTCCCGGAGGCGTCTTGTGTGCGACGTACACCCCACCTCCAGGAGTACCATAGAGCATGGCCTGGATTGCGGTGTTCGGATTGTTGCTGGCGGCATTCGTGGTGGTCTATGTGGCCCGTAAGCATTCGCGGGGGTATCCCGTCTCCACACCCACACCCCTCGAGCCCACCGCCTCGGTGATCGTGGACACGGACGACGCCCTTCCCGCCGAGATCGACTTCGACTCCGGCATCGAGGCGGGGCAGGGGGCGCTCGAGGCCCGAAAGCCAAAGGGGGATTGATGCCAGATTCGGTCAGTTCGTCCCCGAATGGGAACGCCTTTTTCGCCGACCGTCAGGGAGGATCACCCCCGAATCCCGTCTGGCAGGGGATCTGCTCCCTGACCCAGCCCTGACCTGCACGGGCTAGAGTGTCCTGGGAGGAGCACCATGGAAGTGCTGCTTTTTCTGCTCATCGGTGGGCTGCTGGCCTGGCCCATCGTGCAACTTTGGCTCGAAGCCCGGCGCGAGGAAGTGGAGTGGGGTTGAGCGCCCCAGTTGATTATCCTTTTGAATCCGGTATAAGCCAGCTGGAGGCTCACTCCTCGCCTGCTTCCTCGGCCTCTCCCCCACCCTCGGCACCGGCGGCGAGGGATTCCTTGGGGGTTTCACGGTGAATCTTGCGGATGCGGGCACCGAAGAGCTGGAGCAGCCTCTGAAAGCGCGGGTCGGCGGTGAGGTCCGAGCCAGAGGTGCGGGCCAGCGAAGGAGCCTCCTCCTCGAGGGGGGGCGATTCATAGGCTGGCTCGCCCAGGTCCTCGAACAGCGCATTTACGCTCGGGGGCTCGGGGGCAGGAGCTGGGACGGGCTGGGGCTGTGGGGCTTCGG
This sequence comes from Calidithermus timidus DSM 17022, assembly GCF_000373205.1. NCBI lineage: Bacteria > Thermotogati > Deinococcota > Deinococci > Thermales > Thermaceae > Calidithermus > Calidithermus timidus. Next base: position 119,303 of record NZ_KB890687.1, on the reverse strand, counting down.
CAGGCCGTGGATCGGGCGGCTGGGGCAGGGCTTCGGCCACCCGGTCGGCTACGGGCGCGGAGCTAAGGTGCTGGGGAGGGGCGGGGGAGCTAGGGGTTACTTTTTTTTTATCTCCGCCCAGCACCAGCTCCACCTCATAGTCGCCCATGACGTCCCGTACCGCCTTCTGGATGGCCTCGAGGTTCTTCTGGGCTCTCTGGTAGTGGAAGCCGGCCCGCTCGGGAAATACCAAAGTCAGCCTACGGCTGCCGTCTTCGGGAGGGTAAGGCCTGGCCTCGCGGAAGAAGGCCCGCAGGTTGACCCCGATCTGGCCCAGCACGTCCCGCCAGGCCTGGTTGAGGTCGGGTTGGGGAGCGGGGGACCCGGAGGCAGCATCGGCGGCAGGGGGGGGTGTGGAGCGGGCCCTGGGAGCTGGGCTGAAGTCGGGGACAGCAGAAGCCGGAGGCCTCACCTCGGCTGGGGTGGGGGCAACAGCGTGCAGGGCCTGGTAAGCCGCCAGCAGGGCCAGCTCGAGCGCCAGGGCGTCGGAGCGCTTGGCCAGGCGTTCGTGGGCCTGGTCGAGGGCGGTCATGGCCGCGACCAGGCGCTCCTCGGGGGCGCTGAGCTGCGGCCCCGTACCCAGGCCCAGCCGCGCGTAGAGCCCCGCCCGCAGGGCCTCCATCAGGCCCTGGGCCAGGGTGCGGGCGGCGAAGCCCTGGGTGTAGAGGCCCTGGGTGCGCTCGAGGGCCTCCCGGATACGTCCGGCGTCCAGCGCCTCGGCCACGGCGAAGAGGGCCGCCTGCGGGGGCAGGCCCAGCGCAGCCTCGGTTTGGGACAAGGTGATGACACCCTCCAAGGTCAACAAGCGGTCGAGCAGGCTCTCCCCGTCGCGCATGGCCCCGTCGGCCATGCGGGCCACCAGCCGCAGGGCAGCGGGCTCGGCCTCGCGGCCCAGACCGCGCACGATGCGGGCGAGCTTCTCGGCGATTTCTCCTTCGGAGAGGCGGCGGAAGCGGAAGTGCTGCGTGCGCGAGAGGATGGTGGGGGGCATGCGCTCGGGCTCGGTGGTGGCGAAGATGAAGATCACGTGCTCAGGGGGCTCCTCCAGCGTCTTGAGCAGCGCGTTGAAGGCGCTCTTGGACATCATGTGGGCCTCGTCGAGGATCACCACCTTGCGGCGGCCCAAAAGCGGGGCCAGCAGGATCTTCTCGCGCAGCTCGCGCACGTCCTCGACCGAGTTGTTGCTGGCGGCGTCGATCTCGAGCACGTCGGGGTGTCGCCCTTCGCGCACCAGCCGGCAGCCCTCGCACACCCCGCAGGGCTTGGGATCGGGGCCGGTGCAGTTGACGGCCTGGGCGATGAGGCGCGCGCTGGTGGTCTTTCCCACCCCCCGCGGCCCGGAAAAGAGGTAAGCCTGGGCCAGCCGCCCCGAACGCAGCGCGTTGAGGAGCACTTCCTTGACGTGCTCCTGCCCCACCATCTCGTCGAAGGTGGAGGGCCGGGCCTGGCGGTAAAGCGCACTCACAGGGCATAGCTTACCGCCAATCCGGGGCCTTTTCTCAGGCCCCTAAGCTGGGTAGGCCGTCGCCCAGGCTACGCGGAAGGGCACGGCCTCGCCGGTTTGCGGGCGCAGCTCGGAGGGCACGTAGGCCAGCACCTCGCCCCAGGGGCTCTCCAGGTAGACCTCGAAGCGCTCGCCCAGATAGGCCACCCGGCGAATGATGGCGCAGAGCTCACCCTCGCCCACGCGTACGTCCTCCGGGCGCAGGGCCAAGAGGGCGGGGCCGCTGAAGGGCTGGGGGGCGTAGGCCGCGAGCACCGCCGACCCCAGGCGCACGCGCACCCCCTGGCCGTCCGGCTGGGCCTCGCCCTTCAGCAGCGTGGTCATGCCGATGAAGCCGGCCACGAAGGGGTTGGCCGGGTAGCGGTAGATGGCCTCGGGCGTACCCACCTGCTGCAAGCGCCCGGCGTTCATCACCGCGATGCGGTCGGAGAGGGCCAGCGCCTCTTCCTGGTCGTGGGTGACGTAGAGCGCGGTGATGCCCAGCTCCTGCTGCAGGGCGCGCAGCTCGGCGCGCACCGAGCGGCGCAGCTTGGCATCGAGGTTGGACAGCGGCTCGTCGAAGAGCAGCAGGGGGGGCTCGAGGACCAGGGCGCGGGCCACGGCCACCCGCTGCTGCTGGCCCCCGGAGAGGGTGTGCGGGGCTCGGTCACCCAGGCCCCCCAGGCCCACCCGCTCCAGCGCCGCTTCGACCCGGCGGCGGATCTCGGGGATCGGCAGGCGCTGGGTGCGCAACCCGTAAGCCACGTTCTCAAAAACCGACATGTGCGGGAAGAGGGCGTAGCTCTGAAAGACCATACCCAGGCCGCGCTGGTGAGCGGGCAACTCGGTGATGTCACGCTCGCCCAGCAGGATGCGGCCACTGCTGGGCTGCTCGAGGCCCGCCACCATGCGCAGCGTGGTGGTCTTTCCGCAACCCGAGGGGCCCAGCAGGGTGAGGAAGGTGCCCGGGGGTACCTCGAGCTCGAGGCGGTCGACGGCCAGGGTCTGGCCGAAACGCTTGCTCAACTCTTCCAGTCGCAGGGCGACGCTCATCACACCCCTCCCCCAAGGCGCACATCGAAGCGGCGGGTGAGCGGGAACAAGAGCAGCACCACCGCCAGCAGGCTCAGGATCATCACCGTGCTCATGGCCGCAGCACGGCCCATCTGCCCCTGCTCCACCCAGCCCAACAGCAGCACCGTGGCCAGCAGGTTCCCCGGGCCCACCAAGAAGATGATCTGGCTCACAGCGGTCATGCCCCGCACGAAGGCGAAGGCCAGGCCGCCGATGAAGGCCGGTAGCAGCAGGGGCAGCACGACGCGGCTCAAGGTGCGGCCCGTGGAACTGCCCAGGGTGGCCGAGGCTTCCTCGAGGGCCGGCTCGATCTGGGTCAGGCCGGCCACCCCGGCGCGAATGCCCACCGGTACCTCGCGGAAGATCAGCGCCAGGATGATGATCATGGTGGTGCCGGTGAGCACCCAAGGCTCAGCGTTGAAGGCCAGCACGTACCCCACGCCCATGACCGTGCCCGGCATGGCGAAGGAGAGCAGCGCCGAGAATTCCAGCAACCGCTTGCCCGCGAACTCCTGCCGAAAGACCAAATAGGCCAGCACGAAGCCAAGGACGGCGGTGGGGATGGCCGCAATCAGTGCGATCTTGAAGGTGTTGGCGAAGACCGGCAGGCCCAGGACAAGGAAGTCCTGGTAGTGCTTGAGGGTGGGGGTGTAATTGAAGCCCCATAGCTGTACGAAGGAACCCACGATCACCGAGCCGTAGAGGCTCACCACCAACAGCCCCCACACAGCCAGCAGCGCAATGAGGGCGGCCTCGAGGGCCTCCGGCAGCGGCAGTGGCCGGCCCCCACTGGGCTTGCCGGTGGTGGTCACGAAGGAGGTCTGGCCCAGCCAGCGGTACTGCAACCAGAAGACCAGTAGCACCAGCGCCAGCAGCACCAACCCATACACCGCCGCCTCGACCGGGTCGTAGCGCCCGGTGAAGGCGATGAAGACCTCGGTGGCCAGGTAGTTGCGGTCCCCGCCCAGGATCAAGGGGTTGCCGAAGTCGGAGAGCGACTCGATCACCGCCAACAGCAGGGCGTTGGCCAACCCTGGGCGCAGGAGCGGCCAGGTCACGGTGCGGAAGACCCGCCAGCGGCTCGAGCCCAGGCTCCAGGCAGCTTCCTCGAGCGAGGCATTGAGGCCCTGCACGCTGCCGCGCAGCACCAGAAAGGCCACGGGGGCGAAGGCCAGCACCTGCGCGGCGATCAGACCCACCGGCCCGAAGAGGAAGTTGCTGTCGAGGCCCAGCAGGTGGGCCGAGACGAAGCCATTGCGCCCGAACATCAGAATCAGTGCAAAGGCCAGCACGAAGGGCGGGGTGATGAGGGGTAGCAGCGCCAGCCCGCCCAGCAGCGGCTGCAAAAAGCGCAGGCGGGTGCGTTGCTGCAGGATGGCGAAGGCCAGGCCCAGCAGCGTCGAGAGCGGGGCCACCACGCCGGCCACCAGCAAGCTCGAGGCCAACGCCCCCCGCCCGAAGAGGGCCACTCCCAGGGCCACCCCCACCCCGAGGCCGACCAGGAGGCCACGCAGGCGGCGGGCCCGATCCAGTCCGGCTCCCACCAGCGCGACCACCGTCGCCACCAGCAGCGCGCGCAGGGTCTCGGAGGAGGGGGTGAAGGGGTTTTCCAGCATCAGGAAGCGCGAATCGCGCAGCACACCCAGCAGGCGCTCGAGCGTCACCGCGCGCGCCATCCCCAGCAGCGGGTAGACGATGAAGAGGAAGATCAGGAGGGCCGAACTCAGGATCAGCGCCCCCAGCAGCGGGTCGCGAAAGCGCCCGGCCTCGGCCAGGGCGTAACCGAGGGCGAAAACCAAGGCAAAGCCCACCACCACCATGCCGGGGCCCAGCGTCCAATCCGCCAGCGCCAGCCCGCCCACCAGCCCGATGAAGGCAATGGCCGTCACCGTCGCCACCCGCACCGCCCGCGCCCGCCGCGCTCCCGGAGCGATGGCCAGCGCCAGGGCCAGGAGTTGCGCCAGCCCCAGAGCCCAGGCCCAGGGCCCGGCCTGCAGGGCCAGCGGCCAACCGGAGCCAGCCTGCCAGGGGAGCGCCCCCCAAGCCAACAAGGCCAGGAGCAGGGGCCCGCGGGTCGTGGATGGCGGGGTGTGGGTGCGTCGCAGGGTGGCCATGACCTCTTCTTCAGGCTTTTAGGGCTACCTGGGCTGCGGGAAGACCTCCTTGGTCCAGCGGCCCACGATGCGGTCGCGCACCTCGGTGGAGCCGTACTTGGCGAAGTCGTACCTGATCAGGGTGATCGAGGCCAGCTTGGGCGAGTTCGGCGGCACCGGGGTCTTCTTATTGGACTGAATCTGCAAAGAGCCGACCTTGGCAGCGATGGCCTGCGCCTCGGGGGTGAGGGCCCACTCGATGAAGCGGATGGCCGCCTCGCGGTTGGGGGCACCCTTGATCAGGCTCAGGCCGCCGATCTCGTAGCCAGTGCCCTCGAGCGGGAAGTAAACCTTGAGGGGGAAGCCTTCCAGCGCGAATTTCACCCCGTCGTGGGCGAACTGCACAGCAATGGCCACGTCGCCGCGCCCGGCCAGTTGGCCCGGAGCCGAGCCCGAGCGGGTGTACTGGGCGATGTTGCGGTGGATCTTGGCCAGCAGCTTGAAGGCCTCCTCCTCGCCGTAGATCTGGACCAGGGTGGCCAAGATGGTGTAGCCGGTGCCCGAGGTGTTGGGATCGGGCATGGCGATGAGCCCCTTGTAGCGTGGGTCGGCCAGGTCGGTCCAGCGCCGGGGCTCGGGTAGGTTGCGTCGCTGCAGAACCTGGGAGTTGACCACGAAGCCGATGGCGCCGGTGTAGAGGGGGATGTAGGTTTCGCCTACCGCTCGGCGCAGGTCCTCGCGGATGTCGTTCCAGGAGGAGGGCTTGTAGAACTCGGTGAGCCCCTCCTTGAAGGCGATGAGGTGGGGGTCGCCGGTGCCGCCGAACCAAACGTCGAACTGCGGCCTCGAGGCCTCCGCGCGCAGCCGGGCCAGGCCCTCCCCCGAGCTCAGGCGCACGAAGCGCAGGTCGATGCCGGTGGCCTGCTTGAAAGCGGGGCCCAGGGCCTCACACCAGGCCAGGTCGGGGCTGCACAGGACGTTGACCACCCTCGGTTGGGCGAAGGCAAAGCCGAGCAAACAGAGGACCGCAACGAGGAGCATGCGGAAGACCCGCACCACACCAGCCATATTTTCCTCCTTGGCCGAATCATCAAGCCTAGCCACGGAATTGTCAAGGGCGGTCGCTCCCGCTCCCAACGGGGAATCCCGCGAAAATCGTGTAATATGTTTACGTTTGCCACCATGCTCCAGCCTTATATGGATTCAACCCATAAAAATGCCGGAGGAGCGGGCTGATGCTCGAGGCCCTGGGCGGTCTGGCCCTGCTGGTGCGGGGGCTGGTCATCCTCTCCCAGGCCCTGGCCGTCTTGGTGGGCGGCCCGGCCCGCAAGGTCCTGACCTGGGCCACCGCAGCTCCGCTGCGGGCCTGGCTGGCCGGGGTCCTGGTGGGGGCCATCTCCCTCAACAGCTCGGCCCTGGGGCTCTCCGCCATCAGCCTGGCCACAGCGGGAATCGCCGGCTTCGCCCCGGCGCTGGTGTTGGGCCTGGCCGCTAAGGCCGGGGCCACGGTGGCGCTGATCCTCGCCGCCACTCCCCTCGGCGCCCTGGCCCTGCCGGCGATCGGGCTGGGCTTCGTGCTCACGCTGCACCGGCGAAGCCAGGCCCTGGGCGAGGCCATTTTGGGGCTGGGAATGCTGCTCTTGGGGATCGGCCTGATGGTCCAGGGCCTGCTCCCCCTGACCAAGAGTGAGTTCTTCAACCTGGTGAGCCGCAGCCTGGAAGCCTCCCCGGCGGGCCTGTGGCTGCTGGGTTTTGCCCTGGCCACCGGCCTGGGCTCGGCCAACGCCGTGGCGGCCTTGGCCCTGGCCCTGGCGGGGTCGGGGGTGTTCAACCTCGAGGCCGCCTTAGCCCTAGCCCTGGGCGGGGGAGCCGGTTCGGGGATGGTCTTGGTTCTCACCAATTGGAAAAACACTCCCCTGGCCCGGCGGATCGCCCTGGCGCATCTGGGCTCGAAGGTGCTGCTCTCGCTGCCCTTCTTGGCTTGGGTACGGGCTTACGCGGCCATGAGCGCGCAAGTCGCCGACGTGCTGGGCCTGAGCCTGCCCTCCGGACCCTCGGGGGCGCTGGCCGTGGGGCATCTCCTCTATCACCTCCTGGCTTCGGTCCTGGTGCTGCCTTTTCTAGCTCCCCTCGAGCGCCTCATGCGGCGGGTGGTCCCCGACGTGGGGCAGGAGATCAGCCCCAAATACCTCTCGCCGGAAGCCCTCGACTCGCGCGAGCTGGCCTCGAGCCTGGCCCTGCGCGAAGTCGGGCGCATTGGAGACCAGCTCACGCAGATGCTCTCCGAGACGGTGAGGATCCTGGCCCAAGGAAGCGGAGACACCGCCGACGTGGCCCGGCGCGAGGAAAAAGTGGACCAGTTGGCCAGGGCCATCGTGCTCTACCTCAGCGACCTCTCGGCCCGCCACCCCGGCTACTCCCCGCTGGTGCTGATCATGGCCGCCAGCGAGATCGAACACATGGGCGACCAGGTGCGCCGGATGCTGCGCAAGCAGGACAAGCTCTACGCGCAGAACCTGGAGTTCTCCGAGGAGGGCCGCACCGAGCTGGCCGAGGCCGCCGAGCGGGTGCTGGAGCGGCTGCGTCTCTCGCTGGCTGCCCTGGCGACCCGCAGCGAGCTCCTCGCCGAGCAGGTCATCTCCGAGCGCGCGCGCATGGAGCGCTATTTGCTCGAGCTGCGCCGCTCCCACCTCAGCCGCCTCGAGCGGGGCCGGGTGGAATCCAGGGCCACCACCCTGGCCCACCTGGACCTGCTGATCGTGCTCGACGAGCTCGACCAGAGCATCACCCGCCTCGCTGCGCTCTCGCAAGACCTCCGCCAACCCGCCGCCGAGGGCCGGCTTTCCCCCCAATCCCCCAACTGATACCAGATTCGGTTAGTTCGTCACCATTCGGTGACGAACTAACCCGACCGAAGGGAGTGCTCTAGGATTCAAAAAGATAGCCCCTGGGTTTTTGGTTTTGAAGAGTATCTTTTTGAATCCGGTATGATACCGGATCCCAAAAGATAATCCCCCAAAGCAAAGACGCCGCCTTTCCCATACGGCCTACATGTGGGCGGTATTCATGGGAGCCGCCCCGAAGCCGAGAAGGCCCTTTCTACCCCACCCGCACCCTGAGGGTGTGGTACCCCGTGGCCCCATCGGGCAATGGCTCGCGCACCGTGGCGTCCTGGATGCGTCCGCTTACCTCCACCGCCCGCACCTGAAGGGTGTGGTCGCCCCTCTGAGGCTTCCAGGGCAGGGCCCACTGCTGCCAGGCGTACCGGGCGCGGGGAGGTCTGAGCTGGGCCTTCTGCCAGGTCTTGCCCCCGTCGAACGAGACCTCGACGCGCTCGAGGGGCCGCCCCCCCGCGTAGGCGATGCCCGCGACGAAGATCTCCTCACCCGCCCTGAGCCGGGCGTTTTGCCGGGGGGTGTCGATGCGGCTCATGGTGCGGATCTCTGCGCTCTTGCTCCAGCCGCGCTGGGCCCAGTAGCCGGTGACTTCCCTGTCGGAGAGGGTGATCTTGGTGAGCCACTTAGGCTGCTTCATCCCGTAACGCCCCGGTAGCAGGATGCGGGTGGGGTAGCCGTGCTTGGGCTCGAGGTCCTCGAACTCACCCGTCTCGGGGTTCTCGGCGGCGTAGGCCAGCATGGCCTCGGGGGGCACCTCGGCCAGGGCGATGGATTCGGTGTAGCGATCCGCCGCTTCCCAGACGATAAATTTGGCCTCCGCCCTCACACCAGCCCTCTCCAGCAGGGTCTTGAGGAGAACCCCCCGCCACCTGAGGCAGCCGATCAGGTCGCCGCCGATGGGGTTAGAAATACAGGCCATGGTGTGGATGAGTTCCACGCTGGGCAGGGCTTTGATCTCCTCGAGCCCCAGGCTGAAGGGTCTGTTCACCAGTCCACCGATCTCGAGCCGGTAGGGCCTGCCCAGGAGGTTGGGGTCGAGGAAGGCGGGGTTCTTGGAGACCTGGTAGAGCCGCGGCTGGCCGATCAGCTCGGGCCACAACCCCGCGATCTTCTCCCACACGATCTTCGCCTGGGCCCTGATCTCCCCCCACAACGCCAGACCCACCGCCAGCACCCCCAGCGCCTTGAGGCTCTCGCGACGGGCTGGGTCAGCGGTGGAGGTCCTTGCAGCTTTGGACCCACGCCGAACAGCCAGCACCAGCCCGGCGAAGAGCGCCGTGTAGAGCCCAGCAGCGACCCACCCACCAGGCAGGACAAAGGCGCTGGTGGCGTAGACCCCAAAGGCCAGCAGCAGGCCCAGCGGAAGCCGGCGCCGCGTCGTCCACCACAAGAAGGGATGGAGCAGCAGCCAGAGTAGGGCCGCTCCCGCGAAAGCCAGGTTCTTGGTCAGTTCGCCGTAGCCAAAGAGGCCGTGTATCAGGTTGAACATAGCCGGGGTGCCCAGCCAGTAGGTGATCTGAGCGAAGAGGCCCTCCAGCGGATACGCCACGCCTAAGCCCCGTAGACCAAACCCCACCAGGCCGAGCCCCAACCCCACCCCTATTCCCCACATCCAATCCGCGCGGTTCATGAGCACCTCTGACTTCCCCTACGCAGCATCCGACCGAGAGGGATTCTCTATGATCGGCCAAAGCTCGAGGCCTGTGGGTAAGCCCCCTGACCAAAGCCTTTAGACTGAATTCGTGCGCCTTTACTGGGAACACCCCTACGAGAGTGAGTTCAGCGCCCGCGTGCTACGGGCCTGGAGCGAGGGCAAGAAACATTTCGCCGTGCTGGAGCAGACCCTATTCTACCCCACCGCCGGAGGGCAAGCCTGCGATACCGGCGTACTGGGCGGGGTGAGGGTGCTGGAGGTGCTCGAGGAGGGCAAAGCCAAGGGGGACATCGTCCACGTGCTCGAGGCACCCCTGCCCGAGGGCAGCGAGGTGAGGGGCCAGCTCGACTGGTCGCGCCGCTACCGCCACATGCAGCGCCACACCGCCGAGCACATCCTCTGCCAGGCCTTCCTGCGGGCGGGGGGCTGGGAGGTTCAGGCCGTCAACATGAGCAACCCCATCTGCACCCTCGACTTCGCCGCCGAGCCCGAGGCAGCCGTGGTGCAGCAGGCCGAGGCCCTGGCCAACTGGGCGGTCTACGCCAACATCCCCACCCGCAGCTTCTTCATCGAAGAGCACGAGCTGGGGCAGTACCCCCTGCGCCGTGCCCCCAAGGTCTCGGGGCAAATCCGCATCGTCGAGATCGAGGGCTGGGACATGGTGGCTTGCGGCGGAACCCACCTCTGGCGCACGGGCGAGGCCGGACCCATCAAGGTGCTCAAGTTCGAGCGCCACAAGGGCGGCACGCGGGTCTACTTCAGCGCGGGGTGGGAGGCGCTGGAGCTGTTCTCCCAGGAGCACGCCGTGCTCTCGCGGCTGGGCGAACGCTTCAGCACCCAGGGCCTCGAGGTGGAAAGGCCTATCGCCAACCTGCGCGAGGAGTTCTACAGGCTCAAGGGCGAGAACGCCGCCCTGCGCGACGAGCTGGCCGAGCGCTACATGCGCGACCTGCTGGCCGAGCACCCCGGCCACAAGATCGCCGCGCTGGTCCCGGCGGTGATCCTCGAGGCCGTGGGCAAACGCCTGGCCGAGTGGCCGGGCACCCTGGCCCTGCTGGTGGCTCCTGGCGAGGACAAAGCCCGCTTCGTGCTGGTCAAGCACCCCCTGCACCCCCTGCACCTGCCCACCTTCTTCAAGGAAACCCTGCAAGCCCTGGGCGCGCGGGGCGGCGGCACCGACGTCGTGATGGGAGTCCTGCCCCCCACAGCCGTGCACGACGCGCTGGACGCCTTCCGCCGGGCAGTGGCGGAGGGGAAGGGATAGCGCCGGGGCACCGCGCTCGAGGAGCACCTTCCCTATGCCCGTTGGCTACGCGAATATTCGGATGGTGGCCGGTGAGTTCTCCGTCCCAAAGCCCACTTCGTGCATACCACTTTACATATTTGCATGGGGCGTTATAATTGTTTTTGTCAGCGGGCGAGAAGCCCGTTGTGTTTTTTAACCCCACGCCAATGGTCGAACACCGGAAAGCGTCGAGGCCGACGGTGGGGGAAGAGCGTTTTGCGCTTGATGCGCCCCCTCAATGTGTGCGCGTCACCTTGGAGAGGTTGCGCGGGGCGTCGGGGTTGAAGCCGCGGGCGAAGGAGAGGTGGGCTGCGAAGGGGTAAAAGGCCTGGGCTATCAGGATGCTGTCCAGCACGGGGTGCAGACGGGTGGGCAGGGGGAGGGGGGTGTGGGCGAGCTCGAGGGCTTCGCCCTCGGAGGAGGCTACCAGCAGGTGGGCGCCCTTGGTGCGCAGGTTTTCCAGCAGGGCGACCATGCCGGGCATGGGCCGGTCGCGGGGCACCAGCGCCAGCAGCGGGAAGCCGGGCTCCACCAGGGCCACCGGACCGTGCAGTAGCTCGGCGCCGGACATGGCCTCGGCGTGCAGGGCGCCGGTCTCCTTGAGCTTGAGGGCGAGCTCGTGGGCGACGGCGAAGGCGTAGCCCCGTCCCACCACCAGGGCGTTGTCGCACTCGGCCAAGGGCTCGAGCCCCGCGCTCCAGTCGGCCTCGGAAGCTTGGTGCATGGCCTCGGGGAGCATGGCCAGGGCGTCCTTGAGGCCCCTGTCGTCGGCCCAGTAGGCCACCAGTTGGGCCAGGGCGGCCAGGGTCGCCAGGTAGCTCTTGGTCGCGGCCACCGCTTCCTCCTCGCCGGCCCACAGCGGAAACACCACCTCCGCCACCTGGGCCAGCGGGGAGGCCTCCTGGTTGACGAAGGCCACGGTGAGGGCTCCGCCGCGGCGGGCCTGGCGGGTGACCTCGAGCAGATCCGGGCTCTGGCCCGACTGTGACAGCGCGATCAGCAGGGCTTTGTTGAGGGAGAGGCTGGCCCCGTAGACCGTGGTGACCGAGGGGGTGGCGCTCGAGACCACCACGCCCAGCAGGCTCTCGACGAGGTACTTACCGTAGAGCGCGGCGTGATCGGAACTGCCGCGGGCGACGGTGAGGGCGAAGGGCGGGGGGTTGCGGCGAAGGTAGCCCGCCAGCGACTCGACCTCGCCGCGGTTCTCGCGCAGTAGGCGTTCAACTGCGGTGGGTGCTTGGAGTGCCTCGCGGTACATCTTGGATTCGTTGGCCCTGGACATAGACTTCTTCGACCTCCAAATTGGCGTTGAGTACAAGGATATCGGCATAGGCCCCCACCCGCAGGTGACCCCGCTCGGCAAGGCCCAAGTAGGCGGCAGGGGTGGCGGAGGTGGCCCGCACCACCTCGCAGAGGCTGTAGCCCCAGTCCACCAGATTGCGGATGGCCTGGCCGGTGGTGAGCGCGCTCCCGGCCAGGGCGCTGCCGTCTTCGAGGTAGACCCCGTCGCCGCGCTTGATCACCCGGTGCCGCCCCATGTGGTAAGGCCCCTCGGGCATCCCGGCAGCGGCCACCGCATCGGTGACGACGTAGGGCTCGGGGATGGCCTTCCAGGCCGCCCGCACCGTGGCGGGGTGTACGTGCAACCCGTCGGCGATGAACTCGGCCCAGCGGGCCCGCTCCAGCGCCAGCCCCGCCACGCCGGGCTCGCGGTGGTGCAGGGGGGTCATGGCGTTGAAGCAGTGGGTGAAGGAGGCCACGCCCGCCTCCAGCGCCTGGAGAGCCTGGTCGTAACGGGCCAGGGTGTGCCCGATCTGCACGCGCACGCCCTGCTCGCTCAGGAAGCGGATGAGCCCCAGGGCACCCGGCAACTCGGGGGCCAGCGTGACCACCTTGATGGGCGCCAGGCCCAGCCAGCGGCGCATCAGCTCCAGGTCGGGGGGGATGGCATAAGGCGGCTGGGCTCCGAGCTTGTTGGCGTTGATGAAGGGGCCCTCGAGGTGCACCCCCAGCACCCGGGCCTCACCCGGCTCGGGCCGCTCGACCACCGCCCTAATCCCCACCAGCGCCGCCTCGAGGTCGGCGGGGGGGGCGGTCACGGTGGTGGCCAGCAGCGCGGTGGTACCGTTTCGCGCGTGGAAACGGGCCATCTGGCGGATGGCCTCCTCCCCGTCCATGCAGTCAGCCCCACCCCCGCCATGCACGTGCAGGTCGATGCAGCCGGGCAGCAGGTAACGCCGGGGGGCCTCCGGCAGGGCCTCGAGAGCCTCGATGCGTTCCCCAAAGCGCAGCAGACCGGGCCGCTCACCTTCGGGGGTGACCACAATGCCTCGCAACTCGTTCATGATCTCAACCTCAGGCTGATCACCTCGTAGGGCCGGTAGCTCAGCCGCAGCACGCCGCCCTCCAGGCTCAGGGCTTCCTGGCCTTCTTCCAGCAGGTTCACCCGGCTCACCCGCTCCACCTTCAGCGGCGAGAGGTCGAGCAGGGCCTCACCCCGCGCCCCGTGGGCCTCGTAGAGCCGCAGCACGTAGCCCTCGCCATCCTCGGCCCGCTTGAGCGCCGAAAGGCGCAGGTGGGGGGTTTCCAGGCGCAGGAAGCGGCCCTGGGCCGGGCCTGTGCCCCCGCTGCCCTGCACCGCGAGCAGCGGCGCGTTGAGCGCCTCGGCCTCGGCCACGGTGCCCGCGCGCCAGTCGCCCGCGTGGGGGTAGAGCGCGTAGCTGAAGCGGTGCTCACCCACGTCGGCGTAGGGGTCGGGCCAGATGCTCCCGCGCAGCAGCGACAGGCCCAGCACGTGGCCCCGTGCGCTGTGACCGTACTTGGCGTCGTTGAGCAAGCTCACCCCGTAGCCCGCCTCGCTGAGGTCGGCCCAGCGCAAAGCCGGGACCTCGAAGCGAGCCGCGTCCCAGGGGGTGTTGGCGTGGGTGGGTCGGGCCACCGCGCCGAAGGCGGTCTCGTAGTAGGCCTCGTGGGCGCGCACCGCCAACGGAAACAGCGCCCGCAGCAGGGTGCGCCGCTCCTGCCAATAGGCGACGGTCTCGACCTCGAGCCGCCTCGAGCCCGCCCACAGCCAGTAGGTCTGCTCCAGGCGCGACACGCCCAACCGGTACTCGGCGCGGATGCCCGCCCGCACCGGGCCGGACTCGATCACCCGCACCTGGGTGGCCTCCAACTCCTGGCCCTCGGCCTCGTAGCTCGCGTCCAGGTCCCAGGCCTCCCAGAAGCGCGGCACGTCGGTGTAGGCCCACAGCTGGTTGCCCCGCCCGGCCAGCACCTTGCGCTGGCGGTCCTTGTCGAAGAAGGCCGAGAGACTGCCGTCCTGCGCGACCTTGACCCGCAGGTGGGCGTTCTCCAGCACCATGCCCAGCACCGCCACCCCCCCTTCGCCCGCCGACGGCGCGGGCTCGCCCTCCAGCACCCCCAGCGCCAGGTAGCCCAGGGGGGGCACCTCGAGCCCCGAAGCCGCCAGCACGCGGTCGCCGGCGAGCTGGTAAGGCACCTCCTCCCCGCCCGGCCCCACCAGCCGGAAGGGGCCTTCCAGCGGACGGCCCATCTCCAGCCGCAGCGGCCTGGGCGAGGAGCCCAGGTTCCACACCACCACCTTGGCCGCGGCCTCGGGGTGGGGCGCGGCGACGCCGGCGCTGAGGCGCTCGAGCGCCCGCCGCCGCAGCCCCTCGGCCAACGCCAGCGCCTGGGACAGGCTCTCCTGGGCATCCTTGGGCACGCTGTGCACCCCGGAGCCCGGCAGGACGTCGTGGAACTGGCCCAGCAGCAGCGCCTTCCAGGCCCCCTCGAGCGCCTCCCACCCCTCGTCCCCTCCGCCCAACCCGGCCCGCTCGGCCAGCACCAGCGCCGCCTCGGCCTCGACCAGGGTGTGCTCGAGCCGCCGGTTGAGCCGCTTGAGCTCGGCCTGGGTGGTGTAGGTAGCCCGGTGCAGCTCGAGGTGCATCTCCCCCACCCAAACGGGGAGCCGGGAGGTAGGGGGTGGGGGGCTTTTCCCTGCTTCCCCACCCGCCAGCACCCCCTCGTAGAACGCGTCCACCCGGCCAAGCTCGGCCCTTGGCAGGCCGGGGAAGTCGGCATAGCGGGCCTGACGCTCCAACATCTCGGCGCTGGGGCCGCCCCCGCCGTCGCCGTAGCCGAAGGTGTAGAGGGTGGTGGGGTGGTAGCGCTTGCCCTTGAAGTTGTGCCAGGTGCCCGCGAGGTCCTTGGCCTCGAGCCGCCCGTTGTAGCCCTCGTTGGGGTTCCAGAAGCCGTGGGCCAGCACCCGCGTGCCGTCGAGGCCCTCCCACTGCCACAGGTCGTGGGGGAAGGCGTTGGTCTCGTTCCAGTTCAGCTTGGTGGTGAAGAAGTAGGGCAACCCACCCTGGCTCAAAACCTGCGGCAGGTTGGCGGCGAAGCCGAAGGTGTCGGGCAGCCAAGCCACCGAGGCCCGCCGCCCGAACTTCTGCTGGAAGTAGCCCTGCCCGTAGAGGAGCTGCCGCGCCCAGGACTCGCCCGAGAGCAGGTTGCCATCGGGCTCGACCCACATCCCGCCCACCAGCTCCCAGCGGCCCTCCCGCACCCGCTTCCTGACCTCTTCGAATAGCTGAGGGTCGTCGGCCTCGAGCCAGGCGTAGACCTGGGCGCTGGACTGGTTGAAGCGCAGCTCGGGGTAGCGCTCCATCAGGTTCAGCACGGTGGCGAAGGTGCGCCGGAGCTTGCGCCGGGTCTCGGCCACCGGCCACAGCCAGGCCAGGTCGATGTGGGCGTGAGCGCTCATGAGCAGGTGGCCCGCCGGGGGGTAGCGCCCCCGGATGGCCTCGAGCCGCCACCGGAGGTGGGCCCGCGCCGCCTCCAAGCTGGCGCGGTGCTCCGGGCCCAGCGCCAGGCCGGGGCCGTCGAACTTCCACCCCTCCCAAAGCTGCGCGGTCATCCCCGCCCAATCCGAGCGCTCGAGCTGCTCGAGGTAGGCCTGGGCCGGGCCGCGCGGCAGCCGGATCAGGGCGAAGGTCTCGGAAAGGGCGTCGAGCAGGAGCCGGGCCACCTCGGGCTGGACCTGCTGGGCCGCGTCCAGGGCGCAGGACAGGTCGGTGTGCAGCGCCCGCACCTGGAGGTCGGGGACGAAGAGCCGGGCCTCCTCGAGCCGGGGGTGGGGCACCGGGCTGCCGAAGAGACCCCTGGGCACCGCCTCGACCTCCAGCGCCACCACCTCGGCGCCTCTAGCGGCCTCGAGCAGCGGGTACTCGCGGTGAAAAGGGTTAAGCCCACCCAGGGCCTTGCCGTCGAGGGTCAGGAGCCCCTCCCCGCCCACGTCGAGCCGCACCCACACCGGCTTGCCGGCCCAGGCGCTGGGCACGTGGCCGCTGAAGATCATCTCGGCGGGGAAGGCCTGGCTGGGCCACTCCTGCCCCACCTCCAGCGGCAGCCAGTCGGTGTTGGGGGCGCGGAACTCGCACTCCAGCGGGAAGGCATCGAGGTCCCTCCAGGCCGATAGCTCCTGCAGCCGTACCCGCAGTCGCTCAAACTCCTGCTTCATAGCCCTCCTTCCCCCCGATCCAGGCCCGCACCATGCCCGGCGTGACGGGCTCCTCGAGCAGGCGGCGGAACCACCCTTCAGGGTTAGCTCGCACCCGGAACAGTTCGTCCAGCAGGTCGCCTCCGGCGGTGTAGGTGAAGACGTAGGAACGCCAGGTGGGGTTGGCGATGAACTCGAGGCTCTTGCGGGCGCGCTCGGGGGTGACGAGGGCGTAGTGTTCGATGTAGCCCAGCACCTCGGCCTCGGGCCGCCGCTCCTCGTGAAGGAGCAGCGCCGCGTTGCCCGAGACATACTTCAGGGCTCGCTGCTGGCGCATCACGGCCTGCATGGCCTCGACCTCGGGCCGACCGATTCCCAGGCCCAGGCGCTGGGCCAGCTCGAGCAGCCACTCCCGTTGTTCCTCCTCACCGAGCACCATTTCGCGGGCCCTGACCGCAATACCCTCGGCAACGACACACTCCGGTGAGTTGATGAGGAAGATCGAGGCTTCGGCGTGGCGCTTTTCGTGGTAAAGGCGCTGCTCCTTGAGCACGTGCTCGGTGTGGTGGCCAGGGTAACCCTCGTGGGCCATGGTGTCGGGCAGGGCGTAGAGGTAGGTGGGCAGGTCGGTGTTGAGCTCGATGCGCGAGCGGTAAGCCCCTAAGTACCAGTTGTAGGCCCCCCAGGGCTGGTTCTTGACCAGCTCCACCGTGAAGGATTCGCCCTCCGGCAGCCCATAGCGCCCGCGCACCCGCTCCCTCAGCCGCTCGAGCACCATCCCTAGCGCCTCTCCCACCCGCTCGGGGGGCACCACGAAGCGCCGGCGGAAGGCCTCCAGGCGCTCGGAAACCGGTCCCTGGCCCGGCAGCACGTCCTCCAGGCCGGCGATGGCCTCTTCGAAGCGCCCTTCGGGCACGGCCTGGGCTTCGACGTCGTACAACCGCCGTACCTCCTCGCGGTAGGGCAAGCGCTCGCCCTGCAAGAGCGTCAGGGTGGTCTGCATGGCCGCGAGCTGCGCTTTGAGCCAGGTACGGCGCTGGGAGGGCTCGAGGTGCTCCACCGCTCGAGAGAGCTCCTCGGCCTGCCGTGAGAGCTCCTCCAGGGAGGGCTTTGCCCCGGGTTTCCAATCCTCAGGCCCGAAATAGGCGTCGATGTAGCCGGGAAAATGCTGCTCGATGCCATGTGCCAGCTCGATGTAGTGCCGTGCGACTTCAACCATCTAGGCTCCTCTCGACCCAGTCGGCTGCCCCGATCAAGCCCGCATCCGCTCCCAGCGCGGCGGGGACGACCTCGAGCCCGTACAGCGGGTCCAGGCGGCCCAGCGCGGCCCGCACCCGCTCAATGTAACCCACCGACAGCCCCAACCCCCCGCCGATCACGGCGCGCTCGAGGCCCAGCATCACCTTGAGGTCGGCCAGCTTGTCGGCCACCAAGCCCGCGCTCTGGGCCAGCTTGGCCTCGGCGGCGGGGTCGGCAGCGGCCCGCCGGACCACCTCCCGTGCCCCTTCCCAGCCGCGCGCCCTGGCCCAGCGGTCCAGGGCGCCGCCGGAGGCGACGAGCTCGAGCGGGGTGCCGTCCGGCGCGCGCATGTAGCCCATCTCGGCGTGCAGGCCGTGGCGGCTGAGGTAGAGCCTGCCGCCCAGCACCAACCCGCTGCCCACGCCTGTGGAGACGGTCACGAAGACGAAGTTCTCCACGCCCCGCCCGGCCCCGTGTGTCCCCTCGCCCCAGGCCGCCGCGTCGGCATCGTTGATCACCGCGGTGGGAAGGCCGGTGGCCGCCCGCAGAGCGCTCTGCAGGTCGTAGGCGTGCCAGCCCTGCAGGGTGTCGGCGTTGAGCGCGGTGACCCTGCCCCCGGCCACACTCCCGGTGGCGGCCACGCCCAGGGCCTCGGCCCCCGGCAAGAGCGGGCCCAACAACTCCAGCGCGGCCCGCGTCACCGCCTCGGGGCCGCGGTCATGGGTAGGGGTGGGGGCCTCGAGCCGCTCCAGTACCCGCCCCCCCTCCACCCGCGCCGCCGCCAGCTTAGTACCCCCGATGTCGAGCGCTGCGATCATAGGCTGGAGTCCCCCTGCTTCAGGGTATGGGAATCTTCGAGCCGCATACCCCCATTCTCCCGGATGAGCCGCAAGGGGAAGACGCCGGTGAACAGCCGGGGCCAAGCCAGCGAGGCGGGGCCGCGCTCGAGCCGTACCCCCGGCAGGCGCGGGGCGAAGTGCCGCGCCCACAGCTCCTCGAGCAAGGGGGCCATGCGGGCTTCGACCAGGGCCTCGGCGCGGGGCTTGAGCTCGCCCAGATCGAAGGGGCTGGGGTTGGAGAGCGCCTCGCGCACCTCGCCGCGCACGCGGCCCTGGTAGAGCCAGTCGTCGGCGAGCCTCGAGAGGTTGGCCTCGGCCAGGGCCACGGGGTCGCCCCCGTAGAGGGCGCAAACCCCACAGGCGATGGCGCTGCCCAGCGTGTTCCCCGCCGTGTTCCAGGCCGCATACCCGGCGAGGCGGGTCACGTCCACGGTGTCTAGCAGCAGCCGGGTGAAGCGCTCCTCGGCCCCGTTGGCGTAGGCCACGTCGGCCACGGCGACCCTGCGGCCCGCCCCCAGGTCTTCGGCGATGCGCTCGACGAACTCGGGCAGGTGGCGGTTGGCGGTGTCCACCACCTCGAGGTCGGGCTGGCGGTGGGCCTGTCGGTGGGAGGGGGCGTTGACGGCCAGGATCAGATCGGCGTCCTCGGGCGTGGCGGCCGCCACGCAGCCCGCCGCCCGCAGGTGGGCCTTGACCAGCTCGCCCAGCACGCGGTCCTCGTAGAGCATCACGCTGTGGGGGGCCAGGGCCGAGGGGTAGCGCACCCAGACGCGGGGCTTGCGGCCCGAGCCGTTGACCAAAGCCCGCGCCAGCAGCACCGCCGCCACCTCGTCGGCGCCGGGGTACACGTCGGCCCGGTTCCACAGGGAGAGCGCGTCGAGGCGGGCCTCGAGCCGCCGCCGGTCGCGCGCGGCCAGCCCGTAGGGGGTGGTGTCGTCGAGGGTGAGGCACAGGTGCTCGAGCACCCCCTCCTGCAGCAGGCCGATGGCCGCCTGGTGCAGGGCGTGGTTGCGCTCGCGGGTGGAAAGCCAATCCTCCAGCAGCTCGGCGGGCACCGCCTTGCGGGCCTCCTCGAGCTCGCCGGGGTCGGCCCCGCGCTCCACCCGGTCCGTCCACTCCGACACCCGGCGCAGCGCGGCGCCCCACTCGCCGTAGTAGGGCTTCTCCTCGAGCGGGTCGTTGTCGTGGGCCACCCGCACGATCACGCCGTGGGCCAGCAGGCGCAGCCGGGGGTTGTCCCGCTTCACCTCGCGCAGCACCTCGAGCCGCCCCAGCGCCGCCTCGAGCGAGTCCGACACCCGGCGGGCCGGGATCATGCCGCCCAGGGCGAGGGTCTCGAGGGTGACGACGGCCACGTCGGCGGCGGGGGCGTGCTCGCGCAGCCAGCCAGCGATTCGCGCGGTGTCGGCGGGCCGGTTGAGGTCGTTGAGCAGCTCGAGCGGGGGCGAAAGCAGCTCGACCCCGGCCACCCGCGCGAGCTGGTGGGGGAGCTCGAGGGTGGGTGGGCGGGTGTCACAGGGCAACAGCAGCACACGCTTCATCGGTAGGGGTTCTCCTCGTCGGTGTCCCAGCCCAAAGGGTTATGGACGATGTATTCTCGAATGGCTCGCAGTTCGTCTTCGTCGCGGATGACCCGTTCGTAATAATTGCGCTGCCACAAACGTTTATCGAATGGAGGCCATCCCGACTCCTTGACCCCGCGGACATACCGGCTGGTGGTGAGGGTTTTGAATCGGTGTACCACATCCGGCAGCGTCAACCCTGTAGGGGCAGGCCCCTGTGCCTGCCCTGGCCCCTGTGCCTGCCCTGGCCCCTGTGCCTGCCCTGGCCCCTGTGCCTGCCCTGGCCTCTGTGCCTGCCCTCCCACCCCAGCGCGTCCCCGGGGATCAGGGCGGCCACGGGGGGCCGCCCCTACGTTCCCCAAAACAATGATGCCGTGGATGTGGTTAGGCATCACCACAAAGGCATCCGTCTCCACACCGGGGTAATGCCCGGGCATCTGATTCCACACCTCGAGCACCATCTCCCCGGCTGGGCTCAGATGCATCTTCCCGTCAACCAACTCGCCGAACAGCCCCATCCGACCCTGGACACAGACCGTCACAAAACAGGCTCCCATCGAGGAATAATCGAACCCCTTCAGCCGGATCGAGCGCCGGTGGTGCCGGTCGGGGTCGTACCTCACAGGTTGGCCCCCTGCCGCCGCAGGGCCTCGCGCAGTTCGACCCCGTCAATCATGGGGGCGTAGGAGCTGATGAAGGCGTTCTCGCAGCCCTCGAAGGTGGCCCGCAGGAAGCGCACCAGCCGCTCGCCGTCCACCTCGCCCAGCATGAAGCGCAGGCTCATGGCCTGGTGCAGCCCGCTCTCGGCCGCCCTCGCCCGCACCGCCAGGTCGGCGTCGCCGGTGGCGTCTATGTAGGTGTAGGCCGCCAGCCGCACCAGCCCGTCCTTGTTGTGCACCACTATGGTACGCACGCGCCTGTCCTCTAGCTCGGGTGCCACGCAGTGGGTGTGGTAGAGGACCCCGCCTCACGAATGGACAAATTCACGGTCTGCATAGCGTTCACATGAGGGGGACTTCAGCCCTTCACCGCCCCCTCCATGCCCCGCATGAAGAAGCGCTGGGCCAGGAAGAAGACCACCAGCACCGGGATCATCATGATCACGGCTCCGGCGGCGACGTTGAAGGAGTCGTAGTTAAACTGCCCCTTGAGCTTGAGGATCGCCACCGACATCGGCAGCAGCTCGTCGTTGGTCAGCAGGGCCACGCTGGGCCAGAAGTAGGCGTTCCAGGTGCCCACCAGCGTGAAGATGCCCAGCGCCGTGAGCGAGGGCAGCGACAGGGGCAGCATGACGCGCCACAGGATCTGCACCTCGCTGGCCCCGTCGATGCGGGCAGCCTCCATCAGGGTGCTGGGGATGGCGAGGTAGGCCTGGCGCATGAGGAAGATGCCGAAGGCGGTCGCCACCGTGGGCAGCACCACCCCCAAGTAGGTGCCCAGCAGGCCCAGGTCGCGCAGGGTGAGCACGTTGACGATGAAGGCAATCTCGGTGGGCAGCACCAGCGTCGAGACGATGACCCCGAAGGTGAGGTTGCGGCCGGGGAAGCGCATGTGCGCCAGGGGGTAGGCCGCCAGCGCCGAGACCAGCAGCGTGCCCGCCACGGTGAGGCCGGTGATAACCACCGAGTTGAGGAAGTACTTGCCCAGGTGGAGCTTCTCGATGACCTCGAGGAAGTTATTGAGCGTAACAGCCTTGGGAAAGAGGCTCTGGGGGAAGGCGTAGATGCTGATCCCGCTGCCGACGGTCTTGTCGGTGATGGCGATGGCCAGCGTCCAAAGGAAGGGGAACACCGCGAAGGCGAAGATCGCCAGCAGCAGCGCGTAGTTGAGCACCCCCGCCAGAACCCTGCGCCAGGGTGGGCGGCGCAGGCGGGCAGCCTTACGCTCGCGGGGCAGCCCGGCAACCTCCTGCCTCACGAGCGGCCTCCCCTCTCCTCGCGGGTGAGGTAGAAGTTGAGGTAGCTCAGGGCGAAACCTACCAATGCGATCAGGAGCCCCGCCGCCCCGGCCACGCCGAAGTTGGCGTCGAGCATGTTGCCCCAGCTTTTGTTGTAGACGTACAGCAGCGCAGTGTAGGTGGAGTTGAGCGGCCCGCCACTGCCGCCGGTGAAGACAATGATCTCCTCGAGCACCCGGATCGCCGCGATGGTCGATAACAAGCTGCACAGCAGGATGGTGGGCTTCATCAGCGGCACGGTGATGCGCCAGAAGCGCTGCCAGGCGCCCGCTCCGTCGAGGGTGGCGGCCTCCTCGAGCTCCGCCGGGATGCTCTGCAAGCCCGCGAGGTAGAGCACCATGTAGTAGCCGAAGCCGCGCCAGAAGGTCACCAGCATGATCGCCCACAGCGCGGTGTGCTCGTTGAGCAGCCAGCTAAAGCGTCCCTCCCAGTTGATGAGGTGCAGCAGCCGCAGCGACCAGTTGAGAAAACCGTCCTTCTGGAAAATCCAGTCCCACATCACCGCCGCCAGCGCGATCGAGGTCACCACCGGCACGTAGTAGCTGGTGCGGAAAAGCCCCATCAGGGGTAGCTTCTGGTTGACCAACACCGCCACCGCCAGCGAGGCGATCTGCAGCACCGGCACCACCAGCAGGTATTTGAGCGAGTTCCAGACCCCCGTCTGGAACAGCGGATCGCCCAGCACCCGCGCGAAGTTGGCCAGCCCCACCCACCGGGGCGGCTCTTTGGCGGCCAAGTCGGCGATGGTGTAGTCGGTGAAGCCCAGATAGGCCCCGTAGATCACGGGGTAAAAGGTGAACAACCCCATCAGCACCAACGCAGGGGCCAAAAAAGCATAGGCGATGAGAGTGGTGGTCAGGGCTTGGCGTTTCACATTCACCCCGTTTGGCCGGTTACTGAAAGGACCCTTTCAAGCCTTCGGAGTATTTCCGCGGCAGGTCGTGCCCAAGCGGGGCTTTGCAAGGCAGGTGAAGGACCGCAGTCATAAGTTCCCTGGCGGGTGGCCGATAGCCCATAGCCAAAATCTCCCCTCTCGCTATGAGCCACCGGCCACCACGCTTACTTAGCGTTGGCGTTCCAGAAGGCCACCGCATCGTCGAGGGCCTGCTTGGCGCTCTTCTTGCCCAAGAAGGCAGCCTCGATGTTGTCGTTGAAATTCTTGAAGATGTCGTCGGTGTTCTTCGGGGGCTTGAAGCCAGGGTTGATGAAGCGGCCCGAGCCCGAGACCATGCCCTTAGCGACCTCGATGGGGTCGTTGGGGTCTTTGGGTCTGAGGTTGGGGTCGTTCTCCGAGCCGCGCGCCGTCGAGACGATGGGCACCACGTTGGCGAACTTGACCTGGTTGGCGCGGCTGGTCATGAAGCTGGCGAAGAGGGCGGCCTCGCGCTTCTTGGTCGAGGCCTTGGGGATGACGAGGGCCATGGCCCCGCCGGTCTGGACCTTGGCGGCACCCAGGGGTGCGGCGACGACCTTGGTTTTCTTGTAGAGCTCAGGGTTGGACTCCTTGACGCGGTTGAGCGACTGGGGCCCGCCGATCATGATGGCGACCTTGCCCTGGCTGTAGAGCTCGTTGGTGAGCTGGAAGGCCTCTTTGCGCAAGAGCTCCTGTGGGATGACGTCGGCTTTCATAAGGTCGATGTACTTCTGCAAGAGCGCCACGTGGGCGGCGGAGTTGAAGTTGGCCTTGCCCTGCGCGTCGTAGATCGACAGGCCCTCGAGGAAGAAGCGGCCCAGGAAGCTCGCACCGTTGGGGTCCTTGACCGGGGGCAGCCAGCCATAGGCCCCGGTGGCCTTCTTGATCTTCTCCGAGGCGGCGAGCAGGTCGTCGGTGGTCTTGATGCTGCTAGGGTCCACGCCAGCCCTAGCGAGGAGCTCGGGGTTGTACATCATCACGCCCTGATCCACCCAGCCGTACCAGGGGAAGCCGTAGGGCTTGCCGTCGACGGTGAAGATGCTGAGCACGTTGGGGTAGTAGGCGTTCTCGAGCGCGGCCTGAGTGGTGAGTTCGGTGAGCGGGGTCAGCAACCCGTTCTGCGCGGCGGCGAAGGTGGAATCCTGCCAGAGGTTGACCACGTCGGGGGCTTTGCCCAGCGCGATCGCGGCGGTGAGGTCGCGCTCCATGGTGTCCTGCTTGTCGACCCACTTGACCTTGACGGTAGGGTTGGCCTTTTCGAAGTCGGCGATCACCCCCTTGATGTAGTTGTCGAAGTTAGGGCTGAGGTAATACGTCCAGAACTCAATCTCCACGGTTCTCTGCTGGGCCAGGCTGCCTAGGCCCAGCAGCCCCAAGCCCAACACCCCTGCTGTGAGTAGCTTCTTGACCATATCCTCCTCCTGAGCGTGCCTACGGGCATAGCCCGAAAAGCCAAGGGCTAATAGTTGCGGTCGGCCACCGCCGCCGCCGTCTTGGCGATGTGTTCGGAAGAACGCGGGTGGCGCAGGGCCACCAGGGTGTAGAGCAGGTCGAGCAGCAAGAGCTGCCCCATCTTGGCGCTCACCGAGCCGCCGGTGAGGGGCGACTCGGCCACGGGGGTGGTGAGGGTGAAGGTGGCGGCGCGGGCCAGCGGGCTCTTGGAGCGGTGGGTGATGGCCACGGTGGTGGCCCCGGCCTGCTGGGCGAGCTCGAGCGCCTTGACGGTGTCGATGGTGGTGCCCGAGCGGGAGATACCCACCGCCACCGCCTGCGCATCGAGGGTGCTGGCCGACATGGCCGCGAGGTGGGGGTCGGGGTAAGCCTGGGCCATGTAGCCCAGCCGCAGGAACTTGTAGGCGAAGTCCATGGCGGTCACACCCGAAGCGCCCACGCCGTAGAACTCCAGTCGCCTCGCACCGAGGATGCGCTCGACCACCGCCTCCACCGCCGCCAGGTCGAGCATGCGCACGGTGTCCTCCAGCGCCTGGCGGGCGTGGTGGGTGACGTACTCGAGCACCTCCGGCGCGGTGCGGGGGTTCTCCTGCGGCCTGAGCCCCACCGGGTTGGCCGCGAGGTCGGAGGCCAGGGCCAGCTTGAACTCCTGGAAGCCGCTGAAGCCCAGGTCGCGGCAGAAGCGGATCACGCTGGCCTCGGAGGAACCCGAGGCCTCGGCCACCTCCACCACGGTCTGGTAGAGCAGTTGCTCGGGGTTCTCCCGCACGTACTCGGCGATCTTCCGCAGCGCCGGGGTGAGCCCCTTGCCCACGGAGCGCAGGGAGGCGAGGGCGCCGTTAGGCATAAGCACCCCCCACGGGGTCGATTGCCAGAGACAGTCGAGGGCCAGGACGTCTTGCGTCTTGCGTACGACCCCCTTGCATCGGGCGCCCAGCCTTCACCCCGCCACCTTCCCTTCCGCCAGCGCGTCCACGAAGGCTTTGGTCAGGAGCTCGATGCGGGTGAGCGCGGTGCCCACGGTCACGGCGAAGGCCCCGGCCTCGAGCGCGGCCCGCGCCTCCTGGGGGGTGGCGATGCGGCCCTCGGCGATGGTGCGCACGCCGCAGGCGGCGAGCCGGCGCACGAGCTCGAGGTCGGGGCCGGCGAGCCTGGGCGAGTGGTCGGTGTAGCCGGAGAGGGTCGAGCCCACGAAGTCGGCGCCCAGGCGGTGGGCCTCGAGGCCCTCCTCGAGGGTGGAGACGTCGGCCATGGCCAAACAGCCGTGGGCGTGGACGGCCGCGATCAAGTCGGCCACCGGCACCGGGCGCGGGCGCCGGGTGGCGTCGAAGGCGATGATCTCGGCGCCGCGGTGGGCCAGGGCTTCCACGTCGGCGAGGTGGGGGGTGATGTAGACGGGCGAGTCCCCCACCTCCTTTTTGAGCAGCCCGATGATGGGCAACCGGGTGACGGCGCGGGTGGCCTCGAGGTCGGCCAGGCCCTCGATGCGCAGGGCCACGGCCCCGCCAGCCTCGGTGGCCTGGGCCAGGGCCGCCACCAGGTGGGGCCGATCTAGGGGCCCTCCGCGTACGGGCTGACAGGACGCGATGAGCCCGCCTTGCAGGCGTTGGGGGATACTGGACGTGTCCCTGGGCATGGATGGCCTCTCCTCTGAAGTGTCGCTCTACCCAAGAAGCTAGTACTTGAAGTAAAGTTTTGTCAAGAGGAGTCAATATGGATAAAACATTACATCTTGCCGGACGCCTGATGGGCGTGGACATCCCCACTCCCGCGCTCGACGACGCCACCCGCGCCCACCTGGCGAAGTACCGCTTCGGCTCGGTGTGCCTGTTCCGCAAGAACATCCAAGACCGGCAGCAACTCGCCCGGCTGGTGGCCGAGCTGCGCGAGATCCTGGGCCCGGAGTGCCTCATCTCCATCGACCAGGAGGGCGGCGCGGTGCAGCGCACCACCGACCTGCCTGAGGCCCCCGCGCCCATGGCCATCGGCGCCACCGGCGACGCGGCTCTGGCCGAGGCGGTGGGCGGCGCGGTGGGGCGAGCCTTGATCTCGCTGGGCATCAACTGGAACTTCGCCCCCAGCCTCGACGTCAACACCAACCCGCTCAACCCGGTCATCGGCGACCGCAGCTTCGGCTCCGACCCCGCTAAGGTGGCCGCGCTGGGGCTGGCCTGGGCGAAGGGCCTCGAGCAAGCCGGGGTGATGGCCTGCGTCAAGCACTTCCCCGGCCACGGCGACACCCACCTCGACTCGCACCTGGCTCTCCCCGTCGTCCAGAAGCCCCGCGCCCTGCTCGAGCGCCTGGAATTCCTCCCCTTCCGGCGGGCGGTGGCGGCGGGCGTGGGCTCGTTCATGACCGCACACATCATCTACCCCGAGCTCGACCCCGATTACCCCGCCACCCTCTCTCGGCGCATCCTCAGCGGGCTGCTGCGCCAGGAGTGGGGCTACGACGGGGTGGTGGTCACCGACTCGATGGACATGAAGGCCATCACCCACTTCAGCCCCGACGCCGGCGCGGCGGCGGTGCGGGCCTTCGTCGCCGGGGCCGACATGGTGCTGGCGCTGGGCCCCAAGCCGGTCCAGGCCGCCCAGGCCGAGGCCCTGGCGAAGGCCATCGCCGACGGGAGCATCTCCCGCGAGCGCCTCGAGCAGAGCCTGGAGCGGCTGGCCAGGGCCGCCCAGGCCTTCCCCGGTACCCCCCGCCCCTACCGCGCCCAAGCCGAGGCCGCCGACCGCACCCTGATGAAGGAGGCCGCCGCCCGCAGCCTCACCCGCTACGGCCCCGTGCGCCTGCCCCGCCCCGCCGACCGCATCCTCTTCGTCGCCCCCGACGTCGCCCCCGGCGAGAGCGCCTACGAGAACGGCCCCGCCGCCCAGGACCTCGCCCGCCGCCTAAAGGAGCGCTTCCCCAGCCTCCGCACCCTCGCCTACCCCCGCCAGCAGCCCCAGGCCATCCTGGCCTCGGCCCAGGCCGCCGCGAAGGAGTCCGACTTCATCCTCTACGTCTCCACCAGCCGCCAGCAGCTCTCCCCTGCCGAGGCCGAGCTGGCCCAAGCCCTCTTCGCCCTGGACAAGCCCGCGCTGCACGTGGCGCTGTGGAACCCCTACCACGTGCAGGTGGTGCGCCAGCCCGCCCTCATCACCTACGGCTGGCGCCAGCCCACCCTCGAGGCCCTGGTCGAAGCCCTCAGCGGTGCCGAGGCCCCGGGAAAGCTGCCGGTGGAACTGGCGGAGTGAGACGCTGAACGTCGAACGCGAAACGCCGATTGTAGGGGCGGGCCCCCGTGCCCGCCCCGCCTCGACCACCGCCCCAAACGGTAAGCTTTAGGCATGAAAGCCATCCGCATCCACACCCCCGGCGGCCTCGAGGCCATGCAGCTCGAAGAGATTCCCGTGCCCGTGCCCGGTGAGGGGCAGGCGTTGGTGCGGCTCGAGGCCGTGGGGGTCAACTTCATCGACGTCTACAAGCGCTCCGGGATCTACAAGCTGGACACGCCTTTCACCCTGGGCGAGGAAGCCGCCGGGGTGGTCGAGGCGGTGGGGCCCGGGGTGAGCGGGCTGCGGCCCGGCGACCGCGTGGCCTACGCCAACGTGATGGGGGCTTATGCCGAGTACGCCGTGGTCCCGGCCGATAAGCTCGTGCGCGTGCCGGAGGGCCTCGACTCCCGCAGCGCCGCCGCCTTGATGCTGCAAGGCATGACCGCACACTACCTCGTCAAGAGCACCTACCCCCTCAAGGTGGGCGAGACCTGCGTGGTCCACGCCGGGGCCGGCGGGGTGGGGCTCTTGCTGATCCAGATGGCCAAGATGGCCGGCGCGCGGGTGATCGCCACCGCCTCCAGCGAGGAAAAACGCGCCCTGGCCCGCGAGGCCGGGGCCGACCACAGCCTGCCCTATGAGGGCTTCGATCAGGGGGTGCTCGAGCTCACCGGCGGCAAGAAGGCCGACGTGGTCTACGACGGGGTGGGCCAGGCCACCTGGGAGGGCAGCCTGAATAGCTTGCGGGTGCGGGGCATGCTGGTGCTCTACGGCCAGTCCAGCGGCCCGGTGCCCCCCTTTGACCCCCAAGTGCTCAACCGCAAAGGCGGCCTCTACCTCACCCGCCCCTCGCTGTGGCACTACACCCAAGACCGCGCCGAGCTCGAGTGGCGCGCCGGCGAGGTCCTGCACTGGGCTGCCGAGGGGCAGCTCAAGGTACGCATCGGTGCCCAGTTCCCCCTCGAGCAAGCCGCCCAGGCCCACGCCAAGCTGCAGGGGCGCGAGACCAGCGGCAAGGTGCTGCTGGTCCCCTGAAGCAGCCACGGGGTGTAGGGTAGCGGTGACGGGCGCGGGGTAGCTTGCAGCCTGCAGTTATGGCTTTACCCATCAACTTGATATAACTACGCTCAACTCTATTGACATTGATCTCTTGAGAAGTTAAGCTTAGGGCTAGTGAGCTAGCCTCAGTCCTTCGCAGCCGGTGGATTGAGGATAGTGTCCGCAGGCCGTAGGGCTTTAAAGCAGTGAGGTGACCTTAAATGGCTAAAGCAGTGGGAATTGACCTGGGAACCACCAACAGCGTGATCGCCATCATGGAAGGCGATAAACCCGTGGTCCTGGAGAATACCGAAGGCAGCCGCACCACCCCCAGCGTGGTGGCTTTCAAAGGCTCTGAGACTTTGGTGGGCCAGATGGCCCGCCGCCAGGCCGCCCTCAACCCCGAGGGCACCGTCTTCGAGATCAAGCGCTTCATTGGGCGGCGCTGGGAAGAGGTAACCGAGGAGGCCAAACGCGTGCCCTACAAGGTGCAGCAAGGGCCCGACGGGGGCGTGCGCGTGGAGATCGGGGGCAAGCTCTACACCCCTGAGGAGATCTCGGCCATGGTCCTGCGCAAGCTCGTCGATGACGCCTCCAAGAAGCTGGGCGAGCGCATCACCAAAGCCGTGATCACGGTGCCGGCTTACTTCAACAACTCCCAGCGCGAGGCCACGGCCAACGCGGGCAGGATCGCCGGTCTCGAGGTGCTGCGCATCATCAACGAGCCCACCGCCGCGGCGCTGGCCTACGGCCTGGACAAGAAGGGCAACGAGACGGTGCTGGTCTTCGACTTAGGCGGTGGGACCTTCGACGTAACCATCCTCGAGATCGGCGAGGGGGTCTTCGAGGTCAAGGCCACCGCTGGCGATACCCACTTAGGCGGCTCCGACATGGACCAGGCCATCGTGAGCTGGCTGGTCGAGGAGTTCAAAAAGGAGTCGGGCGGCGTGGACCTGCGCGGCGACCGCCAAGCCCTCCAGCGGCTCATCGAGGCTGCCGAGAAGGCCAAGATCGAACTCTCCGGCACCCCTGAGACCACCATCAGCCTGCCCTTCATCGGGCTCGACCCCGTCACCAAGACCCCCATCCACCTCGAGAAGAAGCTCACTCGCGCCAAATTCGAGGAGCTCATCGCCCACCTCCTCAAGCGGGTGCGCCAGCCGGTCGAGCAGGCCCTCAAGGACGCCGGGCTCTCACCCAGCCAGATCGACGAGGTGCTGCTCGTAGGCGGGGCTACCCGCGTGCCGGCGGTGCAGCAGATCGTGCGGGAGATGCTGGGCAAGGAGCCCAACCGCTCGGTCAACCCCGACGAGGTGGTGGCCCTGGGGGCGGCGGTGCAGGCTGGGGTGCTCACCGGTCACGTCGAGGATGTGGTGCTCTTGGACGTGACTCCCCTGTCGCTGGCAGTGGAGACCAAGGGCGGCGTGGCCACCGTGCTCATCCCCCGCAACACCACCGTGCCCACCCGCAAGAGCGAGATCTTCACCACCGCCGAGCACAACCAGCCCGCCGTGGAGATCCACATCGTCCAAGGCGAGCGCCCCATGGCCGCAGACAACAAGAGCCTGGGTAAGTTCCGCCTCGAGGGCATCCCGCCCATGCCCGCAGGCATGCCCCAGATCGAGGTCACCTTCGACATCGACGCCAACGGCATCCTGCACGCCACCGCCAAGGAGAAGTCCACTGGCAAGGAAGCCAGCATCACCATCCAGAACACCACCACCCTCTCCGAGGCCGAGATCGATCGCATGATCAAGGAGGCCGAAGCCAACGCCGAGGCCGACCGCAAGCGCAAGGAGCATGCCGAGATCAAGAACCAGCTCGACACCGCCCGCATCCAGGCCGAGCGCGTGATGGGCGAGAAGCAGAGCACCCCCGAGGCCAAGAGTCGCCTCGAGGCTGCCGTCAGCAAAGCCAAGGATCTCATCGAGCGCGATGCCCCCGACAGCGAGCTCTCCGCGGCGCTGCAAGAGCTGGCCAACGCCCTGCAGGCCTACGAGCAGGGGGCCACGGTGGGCGCCACCGCCGGTCAGAGCAGCAAGCCCGACGACGTGATCGACGCCGACTACAAGCCGGCGGACTGAACGCCGATCGCCGATAGCTGATAGCCTGTATTCGAGGCTATCGGCTGTCGGTCATCCGCGAGGAAGTTATGGAAGAGACCAAAAACACCCAATCTGTCGAGGCCGCTGCGGAAACCCCCGTCGGCGAGACCCAGCCCAACATCCCGGAGGTCGAGCGGCTGCGGGCTGAGCTGGAGGTGCTTCAGGCCGAGCTACAAGCCGCCAAGGACAAATACATCCGTCTGTACGCCGACTTCGACAACTTCCGCAAGCGCAGCGCCACCGACCTCGAGGACGCCCGCAAAAGCGGCGAGCTGAGGGTACTCAGGGCCTTGCTGCCCATCAGCGACGACCTCGAGCGGGCGCTGGGCTTTGCCCAGGCCAAGCCCGAGGACCTCATCCCCGGCGTCAAGGCGGTGCTGGAGAACTTCAAGCGCACCCTGACGAGCCTGGGGGTCGAACCCGTTCCCGGCGTGGGCTCCGACTTCGACCCGCGCTACCACGAAGCCATCGGGATGCTCGAGGGCGAAAAGGACAAGGTCTTACACCTCTACCAGGAGGGCTACCGCTACGGCGAGATGCTGGTGCGACCCGCCCGGGTCGTGGTGGGGAATGGGGCGGGTCAGGAGGAGCCCAAGGCAGATGGCTCATAGCCGATAGCTCTGTACCTCGTGGGAAGCTTCCCACGGGGGCCGGTTAGAGGGAACTCAGCTCTGCAGCGATCGGCTACCGGCAAGCTTTATGGCCTACAAGGACTACTACGCCATCCTCGGAGTCTCCAAGAACGCCTCGGCAGACGAGATCAAGAAGGCGTTCAAGAGGCTCGCCCGCAAATACCACCCCGACGTCAACAAGGATCCGGGGGCCGAGGAGCGCTTCAAGGAGATCAACGAGGCCTACACGGTGCTCTCCGATCCCGAGAAGCGCCAGTTCTACGACCGCTACGGCTCCGAGCCGGGCCAGGCCCGCTGGCAGGGGCCGCCGCCGGGGCAGGGCGGCTTCGGCGACTTCTCCGACTTCTTCCAGCAGCTCTTCGGCAACTTCGCCGAGCGCGGAGCGGGGGGCTTCGGGGGCTTCGAGGATCTCTTCGGGAGCGTGCGGAGGGGGCCCCGGACCCGCGTGAGCGAGCGACGCGACCTCGAGGCCGAGCTCGCTTTGAGCCTAGAGGAAGCCTACCGGGGCGGCGAGAAGCTGATCTCGGTGGGCAACGAGCGGCTGAACGTGCGAATTCCTCCCGGCGTGCGCGAGGGGCAGAAGATCCGGCTGGTGGGCAAGGGGCGTGCGGGCGGGGACCTCTACCTCACCGTGCGCCTTCAGTCCAGCCCCACCCTGCGGCTCGAGGGCGACGACATCTACGTCAGCGCCGAGGTACCCGCGCCCGTGGCGGTGGTGGGAGGCAACGTGCGGGTGCCTACCCTCGACGGCCCCGTCGAGCTCCACATCCCCAAGCACAGCCAAACAGGCCGCAGGCTGCGGCTCAAGGGCAAGGGTTGGCCCCGCAAGGACGGCAGCCGGGGTGACCAGTACGTCGAGCTTCGCTTGGTGGTCCCCACCGATCCCAGCCCCGAGGAGGAGAGGCTTTACCAGCAGTTGGCCGAATTGCTCAAGGCGAAGCAATAGGAGGGAAGATGCTGGTGCGCAGCGAGCTATACAGCCTCGAGGCCATCGCCAGCGAAGGGCTTTCCCCGGCGGCGGTGCACGGCTACGTACAGATCGGTTTCGTCGAGCCGATGGAAGCCAGCGGCCAGTGGTACTTCAAGCTTGAAGACCTCCTGCGCATGCGCCGGGCCGAGCGCATCCGCCGCGATCTGGGGGTCAACCTCATCGGAGCGGCGCTGGTGGTGGAGGTGCTCGAGCGCACGGGCCGCTGAGCGCTCCCGCCCTCACCGCCGGCTGTGCTCAGCTTCCGATGCCCCACACCAACAGGGCCCCCAGGTCCTCGGCGGGCACCGGCCAACCCAGCAGGTGTCCCTGACCGAAGTCACAGCCCATCTCCTTGAAGCGGGTGAGCTGGCTCTGGTCCTCCAGGCCCTTAGCAATGGCCTTGGCCCCAATGGCGTGGGCGATCTCAATAGCGGCTTTGGCCAAAGCCGCGTTGTCGGGGTTGGCGAAGAGGGGGGAGAGCTTGATCCAGCCCAGCGGCAGGCGCTTGAGCTGGTCCATGGGGATGGGGCTGGTGCCGAAGTCGTCGAGGGCGATGGTCACGCCCATCTCCCTGAGCAAGGCAAGGGTGCGGATAGAGGCCTCGAGGTCCCACAGCAGCGCCTCCTCACGCACCTCGAGCACCAGGATCTCCGGAGCCAGGCGTTTGGCCTGCAACAGGTCTTGCAGGCGGGTGGGGAAGGCGGGGTCGGTGAGGGTCTCGCCGGAGAGGTTGAGGCTGAAGTAGGCGTTGACGCCGGAGGGACGCCACAGCGCGGCCTGCTCGAGCACCCGCTCTAGGGTCCAGCGGTCTTGCACCACGATCAACCCGGCCTGCTGGGCGGTGCCTAAGAACTCGCCCGCCTGCTTGGGCTGGCCGCGCCCGCGCGGCCAGCGCACCAAGGCCTCGACGGCGATGAGCTCGAGGTCGGACAGGCGCAGCACGGGCTGGAAGTGCAGGGTCAGGTTGTCGCGGGTGATGGCCTCTTGCAGTTCGGAAGCACCCGGTGTCAGCAAGCGGATACCCCCGCCGTCCTCCAGAGCCTGGGTACAGGCCTGCTCGGCCCGCTCCCACAGCTCGGGTACCGCGCTGGCGTCTTGCGGGAAAATGGCGATGCCGATGGCTATCTTGAAGCTGTGGCCCAGCGCCGAGCGCAGGCGCTGGAGGATGCGCTGGGCCACCCGCGCGGCCCCGCTGGCCCAGCGGATCTCCGACAGCAGCAGGGCGTAGCCCTGCGCGCCCAACCAGGTGATGGCGTCGGAGCTGCGCAGACACGAGGCGATCTCCCTGGCAGCAGCCTCGTTCTGGCCGGGAAGCAGCCCTTCGATCTGCAGGCGCACCAAACCCACCATGCGCCTGTGGCGCCCGGCCAGGGCGATGGAGTGGGCGATCTGGGCCTCGAACTCCGGCAACCTGAGCCCGATGCTCTTGCGCGACTGGAGCACCACCCGCGGGCCCTCGCCCAGCGGCTGGTAAATCTGGCGCTCGAAGAGATGACCCAGGGCCAGCGCGAGCACTTCCTTTTCGGCGCTCCAGCTACGGGGCTGGACGTTTTCCAGCCACAGTACCCCCAGTACCCCGCCTTCGCCGTGGAAGACGATCTGCTGCATGGACTGAACGCCCCAGGTGGTAAGCATCCCGCGCAGCTCGGCCACCCGGGCGTCGGTCTTGGCGTCTTCGACCGTGATGAGCAGGGTGCGCTCGAGCGTGGCGAAGTACACCGGATTGTCCTGCGCGGTGATCAGTCGCTCGGGGGTGTTGATCTGGGGGTAGCGGGCCGCCAAGCGCAGGTGACGGGTATCGGGGTCGCGTATCCACAGGCTGAGGCTCTCCAGGCCCAGCAGCTTCAAGGTGGCTTCCCCCAAACGGGGGAGGGCCTGCTCGAGGGAGGCAAACTGACCCTGGGCCAGTTGCAACACCACCCGCTGCCAGGAATCTTGCGACTGGGAGCCCCCTCCCACCTCTTGGCTGTCGGCCAGCAGCGATTGCAGGGATTCGATCAGGGCCAAGCGGGCCCGCTCGTTGAGGTTGTAGCCCCTGTGGCCCAGGTGCAGCCGGGGCGCAGCCCACACCAGGCGGTTGCTGACCCACGACTCCCCCGTCAGCAGGTGCAACAGCAGCTCCTGGGCTTCGGGCGCGCGCAGCACCGTGCCGGCGGAACCCCCCAGGCGTATGGCCATGCCCTCGGCGAGCTCCTGGTGTTCGATCAAAAGGGTCGAACCCTCAATCGAGAGCGGTGCGAATAGCTTCCAATTGAACTCATTCACCCGAGGCCCCTCCAGGAGATACAGCCCGACTTATCCTCCCAGTGTATTCGGGGTTTCGACCTCGCAATGGTCAAATCCGACACGGCCTCTCCCAAAAGCCAGTATCATTAACGATTAGCCCCCCTCAAAGCCCCGCCCCAACCGGCCAGCAGCCCTATCAGCAGCAACACCAGCCCGACGGGAAGGGGCTTGGCCAGCACCCCGCACAGCAACCCGGCCAGCGCCAGCCCCGCGGCCACCCGGGAGCGCCCCGCACGCCAGGCCCGCATGCTCATGTAACCCAGCAGCGCGGGCAGGAGCCAGAGCGCCAGGCGAATCACGACGAGGGTGAGCTCGGTCATCGCGCCCCCTAGAGCTTCAGACCCTCAGGGGCGAAGCCCTCGACCCAGTGCGAGCCGTCGGGCGAGAATTCCTTCTTCCACACCGGCAGGATCTGCTTGACCCGTTCGATGGCGTAGCGACAGGCCTCAAAACCCTCGAGGCGGTGCGGCGAGGAAACCACGATCAGGATGGAGGCTTCCGCCGGATCCACCCGCCCCGTGCGGTGCCACAGCGCCACCCGGCCCAGCACCCAGCGCTCGCGCATCTCGGCGATGATCCGCTGCATGACCCGTTCGGCCATGCCAGCATAGGCTTCGTACTCCAGATAGGCCACCTCCCGGCCCTTGTTGGGGCTGCGGGTGGTGCCCAGAAAGCTCACCACCGCCCCATAAGGCGGGGCGCTGGCCCAATCCACCCAGCGTTGCAATTCCAGCGGTGCTTCGCTGAGGCCCCAACTGTCGCGGGTTCCCTGCACATTTGCCGCGCTGCCCCCGGACACCGGGGGCAGGAAGGCCAGTTCGTCGCCGTTGGCCAGGGGGTGCTCAGGTGGGCGCAACTCCTGGTTGACGGCGGCCAGGCCCTGGGCAAGGGAAAGGCCGGGGAAGCGGGACTCGAGAACTCGCTGGGCGTCGCGCACCGTCGCACCCTCGGAGAGCTCGAGGGTGGTCTTGCGGGTACCGGCCTGCTCGCGGAAGAGGGCGAAGAAGTGGACTTCAACTCGCATAACGATCCTTACCCATGTACACCTGGCTCAGCCCGAAGGCCACCGAAAGGGCCTGGGGGTAGCGCATGCGCAGGGGTCCCAGCAAGGAGAGCTCTCCCACCGCCTCTCCCAGCGCCACCCCAGCCTGCACCAGCGAAACCCCCTCGATCTCGCCCACCCGCACGTTGAGGCCCCCCGGCGGGGTGAGGGGCTCATTGCCCGGAGCCTCGAAGAGCTCGAGGGCGTGGCGCAGGAACACCGGATCCATGGCTTCGGGTTCTCCCAGCAACAACCCCATCCCCTCGCGGTACTCCGTCAGTTCGTCCTGGGTAAAGGCCCGCTTGAGGGCTTCGAAAAGCTCGCGCATGGCGGGGGTGTCGCCCGAGCGGGGCTCGAGCACCACCTGTCCCCGTAGGCGACCTTCGGCCTCGGCGAGCTGAGCCTCGCTGGGAGCGAAGCTCAGGTCCAGACGCGCCTCCCGCACGCGCCCTCCCTCGAGCACCGCCACCGCCAGCACCTTACCCCCACCCAGCGACGACAGGTGAACCTGCCGGATGCGTGAGGGACGCTGCAGGCGCAGCCGCAGCAGGGCAGGGTAGCCCGAGAGCCTCGAGGCCACCTGCACCAGCAACAGCTCGCGCCGCTCACCGGCGCCGCTCATTATCAGCGCCAACCGCTCGAGGGTGGCCTGGGGCAACAGCTCGGGCGGCAGCTTGGAGAGGGCGTAGTGGCGGAAGCCCTGCCGGGTGGGCACCCGCCCCGCCGAGGCGTGGGGCTTGGCGATGTAACCAGCTTCCTCGAGCTCGATCAGCTCGTAGCGCACCATCGCCGGGGAGAGCCCGAGCCGCTCAGCCAAGATGCCCGAGGGCACCGGGGCCTGGCCCTGGATGTAGCTCTCCACCAACAGATGCAACAGGGTGCGCTGCCGCTCGGTCATGCCAGCCTCAGTTTACGCACCCGCCTTGGGGTTGTGCAGTGACAGAAGTATCGATCCACAAAGCCCATGACCCCACAGGTATACCAACGCCTAGGTTAAGTGGTTGTGTACACAAATTACCGCACATCTGTCCAAAAATATAGTGACATATTGCCAAAATTTGGGGAATAAATCACTGCAACTTAATGCTAATTTGGTATATTGATACAAAAAAGATTGACAATTTGCACATCTCCTGCTAGCCTTTGGGCCATGGAGGTGAGGGGATGAAGAAGCTTCGTTTATTGGGGGCTTTAGCGGTAGGGGCGGGCTCGGTCGCCCTGGCACAGGATCCGGAGCTATCCGCCGCCGACACGGCCTGGATGTTGGTGGCTACCGGCCTGGTGCTGCTCATGACGCCGGCTTTGGCCTTCTTCTACGGCGGCCTGGTGCGTTCCAAGAGCGCGCTCAACACTATGATGATGAGCTTCGTGGCGCTGGGCTTCGTAGGGGTGGCCTGGGCGCTGGTGGGCTACTCGATCGCGCTGAGCCCGGGCGGCAACAACTTCATCGGTGATCTGCACTTCGCTTTTCTGCACGGGGTGAGCCTGGAGAACAAGGGCGCGGTGGCTGCCATCACCATCCCCCACCTGTTGTGGATGGCCTTCCAGGGCACTTTCTGCATCATCACGGCAGCGCTGGTCTCAGGTTCCATCGTCGAGCGCATGCGCTTTCCGGCCTACTTGCTCTTCATGACCCTGTGGAGCGTGGCGGTCTACGCCCCGCTGGCCAAGTGGGTGTGGGGTGGCGGCTTCCTGGCCGACCTGGGCGCTTGGGACTTCGCCGGTGGCACGGTGGTGCACATCAACGCGGGCATATCGGGCCTAGTGGCGGCGCTGGTGCTGGGGAGCCGCAAGGACTTCGGACGCCAGGCTATCCTGCCTCACAACGTACCCTTCGTCCTGCTGGGGGCTGCGCTGCTGTGGTTCGGCTGGTTCGGCTTCAACGCCGGAAGCGCCTGGGGCGCGAGCCAGAGCGCTTCCATCGCCTTCGTCAACACCATGCTGGCGCCGGCAGCCACGCTGGTGATGTGGGCTCTGCTAGACCTCACCCGCACGGGCAAGGTGACGGCAGTCGGCGTGGCAACGGCCATCGTGGTGGGCCTGGTGGTCATCACCCCGGCAGCAGGCTATGTCTCGGCTACCTCGGCCCTGCTGATGGGGGCCATCGGGGCCTTCCCCAGCTACTTCGTCATGCTGTGGCGGGCCAGGAGCAGACTCGACGACTCGCTGGACGTGTTCGCGGGTCACGGCATCGGCGGCATGACCGGCGCCATCCTGACCGGAGTATTCGGCCAGAAGGTAATCGCCGGGGTGGAAGTGGGCTACTTCAACGGCCTGCTCGCGGGTAACCCCCAGCAGGTGCTGATCCAGGCCTTCGCGGTGCTGATCGCGGTGGGGTACAGCGCTCTGATGACCTTCATCCTGCTCAAGTTGGTCGGGGTGATCACCCCCCTCAGGGCCAGCGCCAAGGACGAAGCTACGGGGATGGACGTCACCCAGCACGGCGAAGAAGGCTACACCAGCGGCGAGGGCGCCATTCTGGTGCTGGAGTCCGGCGAGCCTAGGGGCAAGCCCGCCGCGGCCAAGGGCTAAGGGGGTTGAGGATGAAACTGGTAGTGGCGATTGTTCGTCCGGAAAAAGTCAACGACGTGCTCGAGGCCCTCTACAAGGCCGAGGTACGGGGCCTGACCATCTCCCGCGTGCAGGGTCACGGCGGTGAAACCGACGAGGTGCAGACTTACCGGGGCACCACCGTCAAGGTGGAGCTGCACGAGAAGGTGCGCTTCGAGATCGGGGTGTCCGACTCCTTCGTAGCCCCCACCGTGCGGGCGATCATGAGCGCAGCCCGCACCGGCGAAGTAGGCGATGGCAAGATCTTCGTGCTCCCCGTCGAGAAGGTCTATCGCATCCGCACCGGCGAGGAAGATACGGCGGCCGTGACCCCGGTAGCCTAGTCGCTCAAGGCCCATACCCCTCGAGTCCCGGTAGACTCGAGGGGTGTTCGCCTTTCTCTTCGTCGACGGGTTGGGGCTCTCCGCCGACCCCCGCAGCCCGCTGCGGCAGTTGGAACTGCCCACCCTGCGTGCCCTGACGGGCGACTTCTCCCCCGCCGCCCGCGACGCACCCGGCGTGGCCTACCGCGTCCTCGACGCCAATCTGGGCTTCGAAGGCCTGCCGCAATCGGCAACCGGACAGACCACGCTGCTCACCGGCACCAACGCCAGCGCCCTGCTGGGCTACCATCAGGGGCCGCATCCGGGCCGGCGGCTGCAGGAGCTGCTGCGCGAGCAAAGCCTACAGGTGTGGGCCGCGCGCCAGAGGCTGAGGGTGCTGCACGCCAACGGCTATCGCCAGGAGTACCTCGAGCGCCTGCGGGCCTCTAGGCGCAATATGTTCTCGGCCTTCGCCTTCGCGGCGGCGGCGGCGGGCCTCGAGCTCTTACCCCTGGGCGACCCCAGGGCCGTGCCCCCGGCCTTCTGGCCCGATCCCGAGCGCTCCGGCGAGCGCTTCGCGGCAATGGCGCTGGAACACGACCTGGTGCTTTTGGAGAACTGGTCCCTCGACTACTCGGCCCACCGCGAGCCCGAGCGCCTGAACGAGCGCTTTACCGAACTCGACCGCTTCGTGCGGGGCTGGCTCGAGGCCGGCCTCGAGGCCACCTTGCTCACCACCGCCGACCATGGCAACGCCGAAGAACCCTGGCACCCCTCACACACCCGCAACCCAGTACCCCTGCTCGTGCTGGGCCCCCGAGCTTCCACCGTACCGCCCATGGGTTCTCTGGCAGACGTGGCTCCGTGGGTGCGGGGGCAGTTCTAGACCCCGTAAGCCCGACGGTTCTCCCGCCACAGCAGCCAGATCAGGCCGAGAATGGGCTGCACCAGGGGCAAGAAGCCGTAGTCCCGGCCAAAGTAAGACCAGGCCGTGTGACCGATCGCCCCGGGCTGTAGCAGGGTCAGGCTACCCACCAGCAGTACCCCCATGATCTCAAAGCTCAGCAAGCCCACCGCCAGCCGCCAGGCCGCGGGTTTGCGGACTATAAAGCCCAAAGTGGCCAACAAGTAGCACAGCGCCGCCACCGTGGTGATAGTCGGAGCGAGGTAATCGCTCACACCGGGTTTGCAGCAGAGTTGGTATACCCCCCGTGCGCCGGTTGAAAGCGCCAGCAACGGATAGGAAACGGCCAGGATTTGCCCGATGGCCCGGATAAACTGGGGCGAAAGACTCATCCGGGGCATCTAATCACCGCACTTGGGGGACAAACGTCCCAAATTGTTCCACCCCAATGCCGTAGCCTCGAGCCCGTAGACTGTTGAAGACTTTGAGGCGAGCCTATGCCCGAGCGCGAAGCGTCCACCCCCGAACCCGCCCTCACCCCGCCCGCCGAGGCCGTCCTGGCCCAGCCGATCCGCTGGGTCTGGATCGGGGTGGGCTTTTTCTTCGTCGCCCTGGGCTTCATCGGGGCCTTCCTGCCCGTGATGCCCTCGACGGTGTTCTTCATCATCGCCGCCTACTGCTTCGCCCGCGGCAGCCGCCGCTGGCTCGAGTGGCTGCTGGCCCTGCCGAAGGTGGGCCCCCTGGTGCGCGACTACCGCGCCGGCAAAGGCATGCCCCTGCGCGCCAAGCGCATTGCCGCCTCCATGTGCTCGGTCGCCGTGCTCCTGAGCAGCGTCGCCGTTGAATCCTGGGCCGCTCGAGCCCTGGCCCTCGCCCTGGGCGTAGCAGGCGTCTGGTTCATCCTCTTCCGGGTGCCGACGAGGGAAAACCGTAAGCCGTAAGCGGTCAGCTTTCAGCCGTCAGCGGTAATCGGGAGGCCCGTGGTCCGTGGCTCGTGGTAAACCCCCCCCGCCGCCGGGGAGGGTTTATCCCCCCTGTCCCCCTTGCTAAGGGGGGTAAAAAAGGTGCGCTTTGCGTACGACGTACGACGACGCAGGACGTACGGCCCGCGCCCGGCGTTCGGCGTTCGGCTATCGACCATCGACGCCCTGCCTCCCACATTCCACGGTAATCTAATCGCATGATTTACGCGATCTGCAAAGCATTGGCCTATTTCCTGCTGCGCGTGCTGTTCGGCCTGCGGGTGGAGGGGGCGGAACGGGTGCCCAAAGATGGCCCTGTCATCCTGGCCTCCAACCACCTTTCCTTCCTGGATCCCATCGCCGTCGGCTCGGTGTGCCCGCGGCCCGTGGCCTTCATCGCCCGGGCCGACCTTTTTCGTTACCCGGTGCTCTCCTGGTTGCTGCCGCGGCTCTACGCCATCCCGGTCGAGCGTGGCAGCAGCGACCTGGGCGCGATCAAGGCGGCCATCCGGGCCTTGAAGGCGGGCCTGGCTTTTGGCATTTTCCCCGAAGGCCATCGCAGCCGCACGGGCAGGCTCGAGCCCTTCAAGACGGGGGCAGCCTCCATCGCCATGCGAACCGGAGCCAGGGTCGTCCCGGTAGCCATCATCGGCAGCGATAAAGCCTGGCCCGTGGGCAGCGCTCCGCGTTTGCGTAAAAACATAACGGTGATTTTTGGCGATCCCATCACACTGCCCGACAAGAAGCTTGATCACCAGGGGTTGGAGGAGGTTACACGTCAGCTCGAGGCCATGGTTGCGGCACTTCTACCGCCTGAGTACGTAGGCATGGGCAATTCGGAGTCCGTTCGCTCTTAACATAAGAGCCGGGAAGCCCCATCAGATGCTTGCATTTCTCTCTCATGGTGTGCTACACTCCGTCCTGAAGGGAAAACTAAAGGAGGTAATGCATGGCGAAGAAGACCACCAAGACCAAAGCCGATCTGATCGACCAAGTCGCTGCGGCCTCTGGCCTGAAGAAGAAAGACGCTAAGGCTGCCGTGGACGCCTTCTTGTCCAAGGTGGAAGCTGCGCTGAGCAGTGGCCACAAGGTCCAGCTCACCGGCTTCGGCACCTTCGAGGTGCGCTCCCGCAAGGCTCGCACCGGCGTGAAGCCCGGCACCACCCAGAAGATCAAAATCCCCGCCTCCAAGTATCCGGCCTTCAAGCCCGGCAAGGCGCTCAAGGAGAAGGTGAAGAAATAAGGTTCCAGTAACCTTGGTTTTTCCTTCAAGCGGGGGAGGCCAACCTCCCTCGTTGCTTTCCCAAAGTATTCGGTAGGGCCGGCCCAATGGCCGGCCCTGAAATACTGACACCGGGTAAGCTATCAGCTATGGGCATCGTCGTCGTCGGCAGCCTCAACATGGACCTGGTGGTGAAGGTTATGCGCCACCCCGTGCCGGGTGAAACCCTGCTGGGCTCGGACTACGAGAGCTACTTCGGCGGCAAGGGGGCCAACCAGGCCGTGGCTGCGCAGCGCATGGGCGGCAAGGTGCGCATGATCGGGCGGGTGGGCAACGATGGCTTCGGCGAGCGCATCAAGACCCACCTCAAGGCCCAGGGCATCAACGTCAACGCCACCATCTGCATCAATGCCCCCACCGGCGTGGCCTTCATCAGCGTGGATAAAGCGGGGCAGAATACCATCATCGTCTCGCCGGGGGCCAACTCGCGCCTCAAGCCAGAAA
Source organism: Calidithermus timidus DSM 17022 (assembly GCF_000373205.1). NCBI lineage: Bacteria > Thermotogati > Deinococcota > Deinococci > Thermales > Thermaceae > Calidithermus > Calidithermus timidus. The sequence continues at coordinate 77,520 of NZ_KB890687.1, read as the reverse complement.
ATCTCTCCCCCATCGAGTTTGAGCACACGGCAGTGGTGGTGTTGCAGCTCGAGGTGCCCCTCGAGACCGTACGCCGCGCCGCCCGAATCGGGCGCGAGAGCGGAGCCCGCGTAATCCTCAACGCCGCTCCCGCCCTGCCCCTCTCCCCCGCCGACTTAGCCCTCTTTGACGTCCTGGTAGTCAACGAGAGTGAAGCTCAGGCCTATTCCGGGCTGGCGGTGGATTCACCCGCGAGCGGCCTCGAGGCCGCTCGCAAGCTTCGCCAGCACTGCCCCACGGTGATCGTGACCCTTGGGGCGCAGGGCGCGGTCTGGGCCAGCCCCGAGGGCGAGGGGCATCAAAGCGCCTTCGCGGTGCAAGCGGTGGACGCCACCGCCGCCGGGGACGCCTTCATCGGGGCGCTGGCGGTATCGCTTAGCGAGGGCAGGAGCCTGGAGCGGGCCATCCGCCTGGGGTCCGCCGCCGGGGCGCTGGCCGTGACCCGGCCTGGAGCCCAGAGCTCGCTGCCCACCCGCCTGGAAGTCGAGGCCTTCCTGAGCGAGCGCAACGCCTGACGCAGCTCAGCGGCACCCGACCCTTGGCGCAGGGCAATGGTCGGCTATCTTACGTAGCCAAGCGGCTCCAAGTTTCAAGATGGGGCCATGAGTCGCTACGAGGTGGCAACGCTGGGCGGGGGCTGTTTCTGGTGTCTCGAGGCCGTCTATGACGAGCTAAAGGGCGTGGTAGACGTGGTCTCGGGCTACAGCGGGGGGCACGTGGTCAACCCCAGCTACGAGGAGGTCTGCGGCAAGAAGACCGGCCACGCCGAGGTGGTGCAGCTGACCTTCGACCCCGCCGTGGTGAGCTATCGGGAGCTGCTCGAGGTCTTCTTCACCATCCACGACCCCACCACCCTCAACCGCCAGGGCAACGACATCGGGCCGCAGTACCGCTCGGTCATCTTCTACCACTCCCCCGAGCAGAAGGCCACCGCCGAAGCCGTGATGGCCGAGCTCGAGGCCGCCAAGATCTGGGATAACCCCATCGTGACCGAGTTGAAGCCCTTCGAGGCCTTCTATCCTGCCGAGGACTACCACCAGGAGTACTTCAAGCGAAACCCCTACCAGCCCTACTGCACCTTCGTGGTCGCACCCAAGGTGGGCAAGTTCCGCAAGAAGTTCTACGACCGGCTCAAGAAAGCGTCAACGACCCCCTGAAGCTGCGCACCGCCTCGACGACGTACTCGGCCTCTTCCGGCCTGAGCTGCGGTCCCAGCGGCAAGGAGAGTTCTTGGGCGTGGATGCGCTCGCTTAGGGGAAAGTCGCCGGACTGGTAGCCCAGGTCGCGGTAAGCCTCCTGCAGGTGGGGCGGGATGGGGTAGTGGATGAGGGTGCCCACGCCACGCTCGGCCAGGTGCTTTTGCAGCGCGTCGCGCTCGGGGGAGAGCACGGCGAAGATGTGCCAGACGTGTTCGGCGTAGGGAGCGGTCTGGGGTAGGGTGAGGCCGGTGTCCTGGAGGGCCTCGAGGTAGTAGGCGGCCAGGGCGCGGCGGCGCGCATTCCATTCGTCGAGGTACTTGAGCTTGACCCGCATGGCGGCGGCGTGGATGGGGTCGAGGCGGGAGTTGACGCCCTTGACCTCGTTGACATACTTGACCCTCGAGCCGTAGTTGCGCAGCAGCCGGATGCGCTCGGCGAGCTCGGGGTTATCGGTGGTGACGGCCCCGCCGTCGCCCAAGGCACCCAGGTTCTTGTTGGGATAGAAGCTCCAGGCCACCACGTCGCCGTGGGCGCCGATGCGCCGGCCCTTGTAGCGCGCGCCGTGGGCCTGGGCAGCGTCTTCCAGCAGCCACAGCCCGTGCCTGCGGGCGATCTGGAGCAAGGGGTCGAGGTCGGCGGGCTGACCGTAGAGGTGCACGGGCAGGATGACCCTGGTGCGCTCGGTGATGGCCGCCTCCACGCGGGCGGGGTCCAGGTTGTAGCTGAGCATCTCCGGCTCCACCGGCACCGGGGTCGCGCCCACGTAGGACACCGCCAACCAGGTGGCGATGTAGGTGTTCGACGGCACGATCACCTCGTCGCCCGGTCCCACCTCCATGGCCCGCAGCGCCAGGTAGAGCGCGTCCAGGCCGTTGGCCACGCCCACGCAGTGCCGGGCTCCGACGTAAGCGGCGTACTCCTGCTCGAAAGCCTCCACTTCGCTACCCAGGATGTACCAGCCGCTGCTCACCACCCGGCTCACGGCCTCGTCGAGTTCACGCTTGAGTTCTTGGTAAGCCGATTGCAATTCAAAGTAGGGAATCTTCACCTGAGCCCCCTCACTGCAACTGCCGCGAAGCCTCTAGGAATTCCTGGTAGTCCTGGTAGTAATCCCCCGCGTCGTAGGGCCTCGAGGCCAGCACCAAACACACCGCGCCCGAGGAGAAGTCCTCGATCTCGCGCCAGATCATGGGGGGAAGGTAGAGCCCGAAGTAAGAGCGGTTGAGGAAGTAGCGCTGGCGGGTGCCGCCGGAGTCCACCACCACCGTAAAGGAGCCCGAGACCGCGATGAGGAACTGCTCGGTGGTCTTGAGCGCGTGGCCGCCGCGGCTCTCGCCGCCGGGCACGTCGTAGAGGTAGAAGACCCGCTGGATTTCGAAGGGCACGTGGCGGCCCCCCTCGATGAAGGTGAGGTTGCCCCTTGGGTCGGGGATCTTGGGCAACTCGATCATGCGCACGTCCTGCAGGCGAGCTCTCTTGGGTGGGGGGGCGGGGTTGCTCTTGCTCATGGGGACACCTCTTGGCGCAGGACCGCAGGCCCTCCCGAAGGAGGATCGTCCCCTGCGGTAGGGGTGGTGAAGCCGGCGCGCTCGAGCACGATCTCCTCTACGCGGGCGATGTTCTTCGCGTCGTCGAAGCGGGCGCGGGCGTAGGCCAGCGCGCCCCGGCTCATGCGCTCCAACAGCTCGGGGTCGGCGATGAGCCGGGCGAGGGCGTCGCTCAGGGCCTGGGGGTCGTTCTCGGGGACCAGGATCCCGGCCTCGGGCGGGGTGAACTCGGCCATGCGCCCGATGTCGGAGGCCACCACCGGTAAGCCACAGGCCATAGCCTGCCAAGTGGCCGAGGAGAGCTGCTGGGTCCAGATCTTGCCGCTGATGCTGGGCATCACGAAGACGCTGGCCGCGCGCAGATAATCGGGCAGTTCGACGTTCTTGACGGTGCCGTGGAAGATGATGTCCTCGCCGTAGCCGGTGGAGCGGGCCTGGGCCTCGAGCTTAGCCCGCTCCGGACCGTCGCCCACCAGGGCCAGCGTGGCCTGAAGGCCGCGGTCGCGCAGCCGCTTGTAGGCCTCGATCAGCACGTGGGCCCCCTTCAGGGGCACCATGCGCCCGACGTTGAGGATCACCGGGTAGGGCTTGGCGTAGCTCACCCTGGGGCCCTCGGGGCTGCACTCGCGCAGGTTGACGCCCCAGGAGCCGTAGAGGTGGTGGACCATCTTCTCGGGCGGCGCGCCGTTTTTCTCCAGGTTGTACTTCGCCCCGCCCTCGAGGTAGAAGACCACCATCGCCCGGCGGAACCACAGGGGCAGCACCCGCTTCATGGGCCAGAGGATGGGCCAGGGGTACTTCTTCTCCAGCGGGATGGCCTCGAGGCTGGCCGTGACCAGCTTGACGTGGGGGTTGAGCAGCAGGTAGAGGAAGGTGGCGCAGAGGTAGGGAAACATCAGCGCCGACATGGGCTCAGGCCCCTGGATGATGTCGGGCCTGATCTCCCGCAGGCGCAAAAACAGCGACAGCGGCGAGCCGAAGCGGCGGGTGCGCTGCTGGAAGTCCTCCTCGCGCAGGTCGTTCCAGGGGGCGCGGTTGTAGAGGTGGTAGATCTCCAGGCGCTTGAAGTGCTCGAGGGGCTGCTCGAGGTCGCGGCGAACCTCGGAGCTGATCATGACGTACTTGGGCTTTCGCATAAGAATAGGTCTCCTACCACTTCCTGCGGCGCTCGGGGTTGCAGTAGTCCCACAACGCGCCCAGCAGGCCAATCTGGTCGAGTACGGTGAAATAGGGCACCAGCAGCAACGTCTTCAGGCCAGCACCCCCCCGCAGCATGTCGCGGTAGCGCGCGCCCAGGGCCATCAGCGCGGGCAGCAGCAGCAGCCAGCCCAGCGGCTTGGGCAGCAGCAGCCCCAGCGGCGCCAGCAGTATCAGCAGGGCGAAGGCCGCGCCCCAGATCAGGGCCGGGCGGTTCTTCTGCCGGTCGTGCACCAGCAGGTTTTTTACCCAGCGGCGCCGGCGCTGGAGGTAGCTTTGGGCCGTAGCGGGGTACTCGCTGGCGATGAGGCTCTCGCGCACGAAGCCGATGGCATAGCCCGCCTCGCGCAGCTTCTTGGCCAGGTGGTAGTCGGTGCCGGTGGAAACGTCCTCGGCGAAGCTCCCGGCCTGCTCGAGCGCGCGGCGGGTGAGGGCGGCGTTGCGGCCTAAGAGGCCCTCGCTCTGGGCGGGGTGGTTGGCGAAGAAGGTGACCTCGCGGGCGCGCTCGTAGTCGGCCAGGGGGTTGCCCGCCTGCGCGGGCAGGGGTTTGGAGCCCCCGGTGACGGCCTGGTAGCGCCCCTCGAGGATGGGCGCGAAGAGCCGCTGCAGCACCTCGCGCTCGAAGAGGCAGTCGGCGTCGGTGAGGAAGATCAGGTCGTGGCGGGCGTGCTTCAAGGCCTCACGCAACGAGCGCTGCTTGCCCATGCCGGGCTTCTGCTCGAGCACCCGTACCCCCTCGCCCTCGAGGGCCTTGGCCCGGAGGTAGGTGTCGTCCTTACCCCCGGCCACCACGATCAACTCGGCCCCCGGCCAGCGCATGGCCTTGAAGCTTTGAATGTGGGCCTCGATTCGCGGCCCCTCACCCCAGGCCGCCACCAGCGCCGTGAAGGGCGGCAAGGTGGGCTGCCTTAGCGTGGCCACAGCGGGCGCTTGCTGCATGAATCCCTCCAAGCTACCCCCAATGCTAGTCGCGGCGGCGTAAAGGCGACGTTATGTCAAATTTGTCGGCCCCTCGACAATGCTCCAAAGAGGTGCTCCGAGCCTCGCCTCGGGATGACCGGACCCGCAACGCAGGCGTAACGTAGGGGATAACAGCCCTCAACGCAGTTCAAACGGCAGGGTCAGCACCCTGGCCCAGGGTTCAGGCTTAGCCCATTCATAAAGCGTGGCGCCCCGGCGCTCGAAGCGCAAAAGCTGGGGGGTCTCGAGCATCCTGGCCTGTCGCCCCTCGAGCCAGACCGCCACCTCGGCTGGGGCCACCTGGGCCGCGGGCAGCGGCCTCCCGCCGGGGAGCAGCTCGGCCAGCAGCCTGAAGACCTTGTCGTTCCACCCCGCCACCGCCACCGCGGCGCGGTGGTCGGGGCGGGCCATGGAGAAGGTAGGGAAGCCACCAGAGGGGTATTGGGCGGCCAGCAGAGCCTCCAGGGGCTCGAGCGGCAGGGGTCGGCCCAGCCGGTGGTAGGCCAGCAGCACATCGGCCACGCCGGCCAGGAAGCGCCGCTCGCCGCGCCGCCCCCTGGGGTAGAGCACCGTGGGCCAGTTGACGCCCTCGCGGGTGCGCTCGAGGAACTCGAGCACCTCGTGGGCGGCCTCGAGGTAACGGCCCTCGCCCAGCACCCGCGCCCCCTCAGCCAGCGGGGGGATGCAGCGGGCTTGGTAATAGGGGAAAAAGCGCCCGTCGCCGGCCTCGGGCGTGGGGGCGTACTGGTGGATGGCCCCCTTCAAAAAGCCCTTGCGCACCTGGTAGCGCAGGGCCTGCTCGAGCGCATGGCGGGCGTACTCGAGGTAGGGCTCCTCCCCGCTGACCTCGGCGTAGGCCAGCAGGGCCTGAGCCAGGGTGCAGAGCTTGTTGGGCACCCGGTCGCGGAAGGCCTTCTCCTCCGGCAGGTACAGCCGGGAGACGAGCGCGTCGAGGTTGCGCCTGGCGGCCCAGAGCGCTGCCGCAGGGTCGGACAAGCCCTTCAAGGCCAGCAGCAGCCCCAGCGTGGCGGCGGCCTCGTGGGGCGTGCCCAGGGGGCCGGGGTTGAGCTCGAAGCGCGAGGCCTTGTAGGTGCCGTCGGGGTTCTGACCCCCCAGGAGATCGGCGGCGGCGCGCTCGAGCCGCTCGCGCCAGCGGGCCTCAGCGGTCTTTTTCAACAGCAGCGCATACCCCGCCAAGATGCCCTCGTAGCGCCAGTCCAGACCGGGGCCGGTGTAGCGGAAACGGTTGGACCACCAGTGTGCCACCGGACCGGCGTAGCCGCCGGGCTGGCGCATGCTCTGGAGCCAGGCCTCGAGCTTGACCAGGGCCTGGGCGATGCGGCTGGCGGTGGGTGGCGCACTCACGCCCCACCCCCGATCTCGAGACAGTAGTAGGCCGCCACCGGCTTCTCGCTCACGAAGTGGCGGCGCATCCCCAGCCAACCCACGTCCCGCAGGCGCGGGGCGTTCAGGCGCATGGGCAGGCTGGCCAAGAGCGCGGGCAAGGTGTAGACGAACAGGCGCGACTCCACCCGCGGGATCGCCCCCGCGGGCGTACGGCTGCGCAGCGCAGCCGGGGCCAGAAGGCCAAAGCGCAGGGCATATATCCGCTCGGCGCTCTGGGGCCTCGAGCCGTCCAGCGCGGCGAAGCCGCTGCGCCCGCCTTTGGCCGGGGTCTGTTCGGCCCGCCAGCGGGCCCACTCCTCCAGGGCGGGGTGCGGCAGCACAAGGCTCAAGGAGCCCACCCCGCTGTGGTAGGCGTCGGAGAAGACCCGGTCGAGCAGGTAACCCCAGGCCAGCTCGTGCGCGCCGTCGAGGTCGGGGAAGCCGGGGAGCGCTTCGACACGAAGGTCCAGTTCCATACTCACAAGGCGGCGCTGCGGGCTCCCGCCTCACGCAGCACCGAGCGGTAGGTTTCCTCCAGCCGTCCGGCGATCACGCCCCAGTCGTACTCGCGCAGCACCTTCTCGCGAGCTTTGCGGCCCATGGCTTCGGCCTGGTCGCGACCCCGCAGCCGCAGCTCGAGCAGCCGCGCCAGGTCGGCCTCGTCACCCACCGCGGCCAGGTGGCCGTCCACGCCCTCCTCCACCAGCGTGCGCACCCCCGGTAGCGCGGCGGCGATCACCGGCGTGCCGCAGGCCATCGACTCCAGCAACACCAGCCCGAAGGATTCCACCCCCGTCGAGGGCAGCACGCTCACGTCGGCGGCGCGGAAGAGGGGCGGCAGGGCGCTGGGAGGGTGCTTGCCCAAAAACTGCACCCGCTCCCCCAGGCCCAGCCGCCGGGCGAGGGCCTCGAGTTCGGGCCTGAGCCCCCCATCGCCCACGATCCACAACCGGGCCTCGGGCAGGGGCACCCGCGCGAAGGCGCGGATCAAGCCGTCTACGTTCTTGAAGCGGTGGGCCTGGTCGAGGGCGCCCACGAAGAGGGCCAGCGGCGCGTCGTCGCTCACCCCGTAGCGGCGGCGGGCCTCGAGGCGGTCCCCCGGCGTGAAGAGGCCCGCGTCCACCCCGTTGGGCAGTTCCTGCAGACGGGGGTCGGAGCCTAGGTGCGGGTAGAGGGTGCTGAGGTGCTCACGCCGCACCGCCAGCAGCCGCCGGGCGGTGCGCAAGACCAGCGGCTCGACGCCGAGGTTGTAGCCCTGGAAGAGCGCGCGCTTGAGGCGGTGGCTCTCCTCGAGGCGGTTGTGGTAGGTCAGCACCATCGGCGTGCGGTAAAGCCGCGCGGCCAGCGCACTGAGCTCGGCGCCGAAGATGTAGGGGTAGTGCAGGTGGATGAGGTCGAAGCCCCGGAGCTTGCCGACGAGGGCGGGCGTGAAGGGCGCGTTACCCAGCCGCAGCAACTCGGGCAGCCGCACGACCTCGAAGGGGAAGCCCATGTCGCCCCCCTCCCCCGCGGTGAACACCGTCACCGCGTGCCCCCGCTCGTACAGGAGGCGGGCATTGTGGTAGGCCACGTTGCCGGTCCCGGCCCAGTAGGGCGGAAAGGTGGCGCTGACGTGGGCAAGCCTCACGCCGTCCTCCGGGGTGCGGCCATGCGGTACAGCGGGGTGGTCAGGCGCTCGAGCCACCCCGCGAGCCTTGGAGCGGTGAGTTGCTCGAAGGGCAGCTTGGTGAGCATGTCGCGCAGGATCACCGCGTCACCAACGCTGCGGCTTCGCTGCACCTCGGCCCGCTTGGCGCGGATGGCGGCGCGGTTTTGCCACAGCCAGCCATAGCCCTCCCAGCGGGCGCGGAGGTAGGGCCAGCCCTTCAGCAGCGCGAAGGCCCAGGTCGCCAGCTCGGTGAGCAGCAGCGCGGGCGCGATGCGGCGCAGGGTGCGGCCCTCGTAGACCTTCAAGAGCGTGAGCAGGCGGTTGCGCTCGAGGTAGTAGAACTTGCGGGGGCTCATGCCCAGCCGGTAGTAGTGGGTGATCAGCGCGTCGTTGGCGCTGTAGATGGGGTGGCCGCGCAGCCGCGCCCGCAGCGAGAGGTCGGCGTCCTCGAGGTACATCCAGTAGTCCTCGTCGAAGCCGCCCAGCCCCAGCAGGGTCCGGCGGGCGGCGATGAAGGCCGCGCCCGAGACCAGGGGGACGGGCTCGAGGCCGCGGTGGCGGCCAGCCGGCTCGCCCAGGCCCCGGCAGGTGGTGATGCCGCAGTAGTGCATGTGGTTGCCCACCGCGTTCACCGTGCCGTCGGGGTTGAGCAGCTTGGCCCCGATCAGGGCGTCGGGGTGGGCGCGGGCGGCCTCGAGCAGCGTTCGCAGGGCTCCCGGGTGCAGCACGGTGTCGGGGTTGAGCACCAGCACGAACTCCCCCCGCGCCTCGCGAATGCCGAAGTTGTTGCCCCCGGCGTAGCCCCCGTTTCTGGGACTGACCACGACGCGCACGGCGGGGTGGTGCTGGCGCAGCCACTCGCCGGTGCCGTCGGCGGGGTTGTTGTCCACCACCAGGATCTCGCACTCCACGCCCTGGGCGTAGACGCTCGGGAGCAGGCGCTCGAGGTCGGGACGGCTGTTGTAGGCGACGATCAGCAGGCTGAGTTCAGGCATGGCGAGGTCCTATGGCGATAGTCGATAGCCGATAGCTAAGGGCCGAGGCGTCTTGCGTACGACGTACGACCCGCGTCCGGCGTCGGGCGTTCGGCATCTCGCCAGCCTCATAGGGCCAGTTCCGACAACTTGCGCCCCCGCCCGATGCCCTGGTAGACGTAGCCCAGCGCCTCCATGGCCCGGGGGTCGAGGGCGTTGCGACCGTCGAGCACCACCGCTCGGCGCAGGCGGCGCTTGACCTCGGCCCAGTCGAGGGCGCGGTACTCGGGCCACTCGGTCACCAGCAGCACGGCGTCGGCGCCTTCCACGGCCTCCAGCGGGTCGGTGAAGGTCTCCACGCGGGGGTCGAGGATTTGCTTGGCGAGCTCGAGGGCCTTGGGGTCGGTGGCGCGCACCCGGGCCCCGCGGGCCAGCAATTCCTCGGCGATCTCGAGGCTGGGCGCCTCGCGCAGGTCGTCGGTGCCGGGCTTGAAGGCCAGCCCCAGCAGCACGACGGTCTGGCCGTTGAGGCGGCCCAGCACGGCCTCGGCCTTCTCCACCAGGCGGTAGCGCTGGGCCTGATTGACCTCGATCACCGCGCGCAGCAGCTTGAAGTCGTAGCCGCCGCGCTTGGCGAGGTAGGCCAGGGCGCGGGTATCCTTGGGGAAGCAGCTCCCGCCGTAGCCCAGGCCGGCCTTGAAGAAGTGCGGTCCAATGCGCGGGTCGAGCCCGATGGCCTGCACCACCTCCTCGATGTCGGCACCCACCGCCTCGGCCACGTTGGCGATCTCGTTGATGAAGGAGATGCGGGTGGCGAGGAAGGCGTTGGCCGCGTACTTGGCGAGCTCGGCGCTCTCGAGCCCCGTGCGCACCAGCGGCACGCGGTAACCCCGGGCGACGGCCTCACGCAACGCCTTGGGACGCGGCAGCCAGGGCAACTCCTCGAAGCTCTGCTCGACGAGGGGCCCGTAGAGGCGCTCGAGCACCCCGAACACCCACTCCTCCTCCGCGCCCACCAGGATGCGCTCGGGGTAGAGCGTGTCGGAGAGGGCCTGGCCCTGGCGCAAAAACTCGGGGTTGGAGGCCACCGCCACGCCGGGCCCCAGGATGCGCTTGGCCTCCTGGTTGGTGCCCACCGGCACCGTAGACTTGATCACCACCAGCCCCACGCGGTGCTGGGCGAGGGTCTCGAGGGCCTGGTAGAGGTAGCGCAGGTCGGCGTGGCCGGCCGGGGTGGGCGGGGTGCCCACCGCGACGATAGCGACCTCGCTGCCGTCGTAGGCCTCGGCGGGGTCGGTGGTGTAGCGGAGGCGGGGCGCGGCCTCGGCCAGCGACTCGGCCAAGCCCGGTTCATAGAAGGGGGGCTCGCCCCGCTTCAGCCCTTCCACGCGGGCGGCGTTGGTGTCGAGCACCCGGACCTCGCTCCCCAGCAGGGCCAGGGCCACCGCGGTGGACAGGCCCACGTACCCGGCCCCCACCACCGTCACAGTTTTGGCCTTCTCCATCGGCAAAGCCTCGCGCTTACTTGAGGGCCTCGAGCCGGCTCGCTACTACCGAATCCACCTCGCTGCGCACCCGCTCGACGAAACCGGCCAGCGCGTGCAGCAACACCCCGGTCACGCCCAGCATCAAGCCGCCGATGATGGCGATCGAGGAGAGGATGGCGGTGCCGGTCTTGAGGATGCCTAGCTGGTTCATCGTCAGCACCACGTCCACGCCCATCACCAAGCCCGCCACGGCCAGGATCAAGCCCGGCAACGAGAAGAACAACAGCGGGCGGCGACGGGCCACCAGACTGATGATGGAGTCGAGGATCTGCAGGCCCTGCACCACCGGGTTGCGCTTGTTGCCGTCGAGATAGGAGACGTTGATGGGCGCCTCGGCCACCTTGAGCCCGGCCTTCTGGATGTGGAACTGCATCTCCGACTCCACGCCCAGCCCGCCAGTGTGGAAGCGCAGCGCGCGCAGGGCCAACGGCGAGAAGGCGCGGAAGCCCGACTGGCTGTCGGTGGTCTTGACCCCGCTGGTGAGGTTGGTGACGAAGGTCAGGGTGTGCTGCCCGACGATGCGCCAGCCGGGGATGTCGCTGCGCTTCTCCAGGAAGCGCGAGCCGATCACCACGTCGGCCTCGCCCGCCAGCACCGGCGCGATGACGTCGGGGATGTCGGCGGGGTCGTGCTGGGCGTCGCCGTCGAGGCAGACCACCACGTCGGGGTTGAGCTCGCGCGCGGCGCGGAAGCCGGCGTTGAGGGCCTCGGCCTTGCCCATGTTGCGCGGTTGACGGATCACGGTGGCCCCGGCGGCCTGGGCGAGCTGGGCGGTGCGATCGGTGGAGCCGTCGTCGACGACGATGACCTCGCTGACGTAGCGCCTGGTCTCGAGCACCACGCCGGCAATGAAGCGGGCCTCGTTATGGGCCGGGATAATGGCGATCACTTTAGGCTGGAGCTTGGAAGTGCTCTGAATTTGGTCATATTCGGGCATTGGCATCATACATTCCCCACCTCGAACAGGCGTTAGCGGTGCAGTCGAACCCGACAGCCTACACCTTAGCGGGGCCGGCGTTATTCCCGCGTTACAGGCGCGGTCGTGTCTGTTAGGGAATTTTGAGGAGCATGAGATTATCCTGACGGTCGCGCTCCGAGCCGCAACACGGAGGTAACGTAGACATTAACGCAGTCAGCCGGAGCGCAACAGGCTCAAGAACTCTTCGCGGGTCTTGGCGTCCTCGCGGAAGTTACCCAGCATGGCGCTGGAGGTGGTGCTCGAGTGCTGCTTCTCCACCCCGCGCATCATCATGCACAGGTGCTGGCCCTCGACCACCACGCCCACACCGACGGGCTCGAGGATGTCCCAGATGGCCTGGGCGATCTGCACCGCCAGGCGCTCTTGCACCTGCAGGCGGCGGGCGAACATGTCGGTGATGCGGCCAAACTTGGATAGGCCCAGGATCTTCTTGCGGGGGATATAGCCGATGTGGACCCTGCCGAAGAAGGGCAGCAGGTGGTGTTCGCACATGGAGTAATACTCGATGCCCTTGATCACCACCATCTCGCTGCCCTCGGCTTCAAAAATCGCCCCATTGACGATCTCCTCGAGGCTCTCCCGGTAACCCTTGGTCAGGAAAGCCCAGGCCTTGGCCATGCGCTCAGGCGTCCTGAGCAGACCCTCGCGGGTCGGGTCTTCCCCGATGAGCTCGAGCCACTCCCGCGCGAGCAGGCCCATGCGGTCGATGTCTACGTCGCTGCTAAAGCTCAGCCCGGTGTCCTCGACTTCGATCATGCGTCCCATATTGCTCCTTCGCCCACAGCCCGAACGTATTCTGGGAAACTTGTTTTGGGCTCACAGGTTCCACCCCCCCGCGACCTCGAGCACCTGTCCGGTGAGGTAGGCCGAAGCCTCGTCCACGAAGAAGAGCACCGCGCGGGTGAGCTCGTCCAGCCGCGCCGCACGGCCCATGGGAATTTCCTCCAGCGGCTGCGAAAGCGAGTTTTCCGCTACCCCCGGCGCGACCACGTTGACCGTGATGCCCCTGGCGGCTAGCCGCTTGGCCAGAGCCTTAGAGTAGAGGATCAACCCGGCCTTGGCGATGGCGTAGGCGGTGACGTGGCTGCGGGCTACCAGGTTCTGCGCCCCGGCGTAGCCGATGTTGACCACCCGCCCCCAGCCCGCCGCCTGCATGTAGGGGAGGGCCGACTGGGTGAGGTAGAAGGGGGCGTTGAGGTTGGAGTCGAGCAGGCTATTCCACTCCCGCGGGGTCAGCTCGTCGATGGGTTTCTTGAGGTAATCGCCCACGTTGTTGACCAGCACGTGCAGCCCGCCCATCTGCCGGGCCGCCTGGACCACCAGGCCCTGGGCTTGCTCGAGGTCGGTCACGTCGGCTTGGAGCTTGATGGCCCGCACCCCCAGCCGCTCGGCCTCGGCGCGGGTCTGCTCGGCTTCGGCCTCGCTGCTGCGGTAGTGCACCACCACCCCGAAGCCCTGCGCGGCCAACCCCAGCAGGATGGCCCTGCCGATGCCCCTGGCCGAGCCCGTCACCAAAGCGACACGCCCCCTACCCTTCATCCGCGGACCTCGCTCTGGGCGAAATAGGCGTCCAGCAGGACCCGGGTGTAGGTGTTGAGGGGGTAGCGCCGGGCTCCTTGCAAATCCACCCAGGCCCACTCGACGATCTCCTCGCCCGGCCTGACCTCCTCCGATGGCGAGAGGGCGAAGTAGTTGAAGAACAGGAAGTGCATGGGCTTGTAAAACTGCTCGTCGAAGATGGCCTCCTGGACCAGGGCCAGGCGCACGTGCTCGAGCTCGAGCCCCACCTCCTCGCGCAGTTCCCGGCGCAGCGCGGCCTCGAGGCCCTCCCCCCACTCCACCTTGCCCCCCGGAACGCCCCACAGGCCCTTCCACTTGGTGGTCTTTACCAGCAACACCCGCCCCGAAGGCCCCTGCACCAGGGCTGCTACGGTCGGGATCGGATAATCAGGAAGCGCAGGATCCGCCATAGGTAGACCAACCCAAGATATGCCCCCTGCAGCAGCACGAAGGTAAGGTAGCTACCAGGCTGGCGAAAGGCCAGGAACAGCCCCATGAACAGGAATTGGCTGCTAAGCCCGCAGTTGACCACCGCCGCCACCGACCACAAGTTCCACCATTGCGGCGCCAGGAGCTGTTTGCGCTCTTCGCTCAGTCCGCGGGTGAGCCACCCGAATAGCGCGCGCTCGAGGCCGCGCACCAGCCGGTCCTGCGGTGCGTAGAAGACGGCGTAGATGCCCCGCAGCAGCCTCAGCAGGGGGCTGTCGGGGTCGCGCACCGGCGGGCGGAAGGGCTCGCCCCGGGCCGCCCGGTACAGGTACTCGGCGTTGAAGTCCCACGACTGCACCAGCGTGAACACCGCGAAGCCCGCCAGGCTGAGCCACGGCTCCCCCGTGCGCAGCGCTAGCGCCCCGAACAGCGCCACGTTGACCAGCAGGTCGGCCTCGGTGTCGAGGTAGCGGCCCAACTCGTCGGCCTGGTTACGCAGGCGCGCCAGTTGACCGTCGGCATTGTCCAGCACCGTCTTGAACTGGAGCAGCAGCGCCGAGACCCAGTCCAGCTCGGGATACCGCGCGATCAGGTAGGCAAGCGCAAGGCCCAGCAAAGTGTGAAGCAGCACCAGCGCGGGAGGCGAGACGGGGGTGGGGTAGAACAACCTCGCTACCAGGTAGCCCAAAGGGCGAAAGATCAGCAGGTTGCTGAACTCTTGCACCACTCGGGCCTTGAGGCTGGCGCTGAAGGATAGGGCCATAGGCATGATTGTGGCCCAAGCCGGGCAAAAAGCAAGCGGGCTGGCCGTACACGCTCGGCCCCTTTGGGCTAGAGCCTACCGCCCCAAAGCCTTGAAGTTGTCGATCCTGGCCCCGGTGTCGTCTTCGGAGTAGTAGATCCCCACCATGTTGATGGCGAAGGTCGGGCGGTCGGGGAAGAGGTCGCTCCAGCGCAAGGTCTGCACGGGCTCGAATTGGGTATCCGGGTCGCCCTTGCCCACAGCCCCTTTGACCCACAAGGTGATGCGCTCTCCGTCGAAGCTCAGCCTCAAGGTGGTGGGCAGGCCGTGGCACCAGCGCACGCCGAGGTTGGTGCGGCGTACTACCGGGGCATAGTCCGGGCGCTCGGGAACTTGCCACTCGACCTCGGAGGCATCGGACTGGGAGTTATCCATGAAACCGCGCAACAGGATGTAATTCTCCCGGTCCTGCCACAAGAACAGCCCAGCCCGCAGACGGTTGTTCTTCGAGGGGCTGGTCTCGTCGAAACCCGAGCAGACCCGCTGCCCGACCCCCAGCGTCGCACCCTCCTCGCGCAGTACGCCCTCACCCGCGGGGATGATGGTGGCCTCGAGGCTGGCGAAATTGCGGTACTGGCTGGGCCAAGGCAGGCCGTAGAGCAACAGGCTGCTGCGGCTGCTGTCCTGTGCCCTAGGAAAGACGGTGACGTGCCCCGCCCCATCGACCACCAGGTACTCGTTTTCGTTGCGGCTGGCCTTTTTCTCCCAGGTCAGGCCGCCCACCGGGGTCTTGCGGCCCGCCAAGTTGGCGTAGCCGCCGCTGAAGTCGTCGGAGGCCACCACCACGCTGCCGGTGTCCTCCAGAGGTGCCTCCTGCTCGGGTAGCAGGAGTTCGCTGGGCAGGGTGATGGTACGCGGGTGGGCCTCGAAATAGCTCACCGCCGTGCCCCCGGCACTCCCCGGGGCGATGCGGAAGCCCACCCCTGTGAAGTTCGCGCTGTTGTTGTTGTCGGCGTTGGTGAAGTGGGCGATGGGTGCCTCGGCGCTCAGCACCTCCTTCTCGTTCATCAGCACGCGGATGCGCCCCCCCGCGCTGAAGCGCGTGTCCTTAGGGCCGCTGTCGATGAGTTGGAGGTAGACAGTAGCGTTCTTGGGCAACAACCGCTCGGGCTCGGTGGTGGCAGTGATCTCGGTAGGAATGCCGCCGCTCACCCTCACCAGCTCCGCCTTGGTGCTTGAGATAAATAGCTCGTAGTAATCGGTGTAAACGCCGCCGTTCTTGTTAGCCCGGAAGATGATCCCCACACCCTGCGGGTCGTTGCCGGTGGTGACGGTGAGGCCCAGCACCTGCGAGGGCGCGCCGGGATCGAGCATGGCCATAGCGCCACCGGCGTCGGCGGTGACTCCATTGGCGCTGGAGCCGAAGTTGCCCGTCGTCGTCCAGGTTCCGCCCTTCTCCGCCGTTCCCGGCGGGCCATTGGTCAGGCGGTCGGCGGCGTGGGCGGTGGCGTACCAGTTCTGCCAGGCCGCCACGTCGCGCACCTGGAAGTGGTGGATGCGGTGGGCATATACCTGGTTAGCGCTGTGAACTCCGGGGTAAAGCTCAGGGGAAGTCAGGCTCTGGTCCAAGCCGATCACGCTGGCCTTGGGGGGGACACCGTAATAACCACCCGCCAGGCCATCCACCACGTACACCGCACCGCGCTCGCGCAGGATCACGTAGCCGTCGAGCTGGGTCTGGAACTGTGGCAGGCCGCTCTCCATGGCCCCGGTCTTGGAGCCGAAGTCGAAGGTACCGCCCTGCTGGCCGAAGTTGCGCAAGAGGATGGCGTTTGAACCCACCATGGGGGTGGTGGGGTTGGGCGAGTCGAAACCGCCAAAAACCAGGCTGTTCTCCTCCTGCACGTCGCCCGCGGTCAGGCGAAAGTGGATGACCTTTCCGTTCTGGCGCGGCACGGAAGGATAGGCCACCCCCATGCGCCCAAAGGAGGGCTCGAACAGCGGTGGCATCCGCAAGGAGCAGTTATCGATGCTCATGCGGCCAGCGGTCGGCCCCTCCTGCTCGAGATCGGTCACGAGGCGGCGGGTGCCTTCGGGGCTGGTGGTGCCCGCAACCCCGGCCACCGGGCGCGAATCACCGAAGGAATCCTGAGGGAAGTCGGCGCTGGGGTACTTGACGCAAGCCGCCCGGTTCCCCCCTCCGCTCCCGCCGGTACCAGGGCAGGCCACCAGGATCAGCAGCAATGGAGCAAGCAGCAGGTATCGCTTCATAGGTTAGGTTGAGGGTACTGCAAACCTCGAGGTCATCGGGTAAGAACGTTACAGCGTTATGGCTCCAGGTCACGCCACCTCGAGCCGCGCAAGCTCCCCGCAAGCGGAGGTCTTCGCCCCACCAGCCCCGTGGCTGTTAAGGGGCGCAAACCCAACCATAACGGCGGGCTTAACGGACTTCAGCGATCGATGGCCTAATGTTCGGCGCAAAACACAAGCCAAATCTTCACTTCAGCCTCGTCGATCCCCAGGCGGTGAAGCTGTCTAAGCGGCTGCCGCTATCCTCCTCGGAGAAGAGCAGGCCCACCATGTTGATCTTGAGGGGGGGCTGCTCGGGAAAGACATCGCTCCAGCGGAAGGACTGCACGGGCTCCTCGCGAGGACTGCCCGGAGCCCTCACCCACGCCACCACCCAGTCCCCGTCAAAGCTCACCCGCAGGTGGAAGGGGTTGCCATGACACAGGCGCGGGCCCAGGTTGACCCGGCGAATCACGTCCAGTACGCCCTCCACCGGAGCTTGCCACTCAAGCTCGGAGGCGTTGGACTGCGAGTCGTCGATGAAGGCCCGGACGATGAGGTAGTGCTGGGCGTCTTGCCAGAAGAAAAAGCCAGCCCGCAGGCGCTCTTCCCGGTTGGCCTCGGTGTAGCCGGTGCAATCGCCCTCGAGGTCATAGCGGCCTTTGTGACCGGGCGGGGTGAGGGTGGCCTCGAGGCTGGCGAAGTGGCGGTAGCGCTGGGGCCAGCGCAGGCCGTAGAGCAGGTAGTCGCTGCGCTTTTCTCGCGGCGTAGGCTGCACCTGGCCGTTGCCCAGCAGCACCACCTTCTCCCCCTGCGCCTGCGGGGCTCGCTTTTCCCAGGTCAGGCCCCCTACCGGGGTACGGCGGGCCTCGAGCGGGCCCGCCGCCCCATCGAAGCGGTCCGAAGCCACCACCACATCGCCCCGCTCCTCGAAAAAGGGCTCGGGTAGGCGGAGTTCAGCGGGCAGGGCGATGGTGCGCGGGTGGGCCTCGAAACGGCTCAGCACCGTGCCCCGGGCCACCCCTTCCCCGATCTCGAAGCCTACCCCGCTGGCCTCGGCGTTGGCGTTGTCGAACTCGGGACTGGCCTTGGGGTCGTCGCCCAGCACGAAGACCACCCTGCCGTCGAGGTAGAGCCGGATCTTGCCCCCTTTGTCGAAGGGCCCCCTCCGAGGGCCGGTGTCGAGCACCTGGAGGTAATGGGTGGCGTTCTTGCCCAGCAGGAACTCGGGAGCCTGGGTCTGCTGCAAGGGAGTAACCTGCCCCCCCTTCACCCGCACCACCTGGGCAATGTCGCTCGAGACCACGAAGGCGTAGTAATCCTGCATCGAGCGGGCCCGGAAGATCAGAGCGACCCCCTGGGGACGGGGACCGGTCTTGAGCGTGAGGCCCAGCACCTGCGAGGGCGCTCCCGGATCGAGCAGGGCCATGCCCCCCTTTGCGTCGGCATGGAGCCCCTCTGCTCCCCGCCTGAGGTTACCCCTCACCCGCCAGTCGCCCCCTTTCTCGGCCCGCCCCAGCGCCGCGCCGCTGGCCCCGGTGAGCCGGTCGGCGGCGTGGGCGGTGCCGTACCAGCGCGACCAGGCCGCCACGTCGCGCACCTGAAAGTGCTCGAGGCGGTGCTCGAGCAAGGAGCTGGAGCTGTGAGCCGCGGGGTAAAACCCGGCGAAGTCCAGGCTCTGATCCAGGCCGATCACGCTAACGCCAGGAGGCGTGGCGTAGTGGCCGCCCGCCAGCCCGTCCACTAGGTAGACCGCCCCCTGCTCACGCAGCAGCACGTACACGTCGAGGGGGGTCTGGAACTGTGGCAGCAGCGTGGGCAGCATCCCGCTTTTAAATCCGATGTTGAAGGTGCCCGTCTGGTTGTCGAAGTTGTCGAGCGCTATGGCGTTGGCTCCCTCGAGGGGGTTGGCGGGGTTGGGTTCCTCAAACGCCCCCAGCACCAAGCTGTTGGGCTGCTGGATGTCACCGGGTCGCACCCGAAAGTGAATCACCCGCCCGTTTTGCCGCAGCATCCTGGGGTAGGCCAGGCCCACCTGGCCGAAGCGAGGCGCGCTGGCCTCGGGCATGCGCAGGGCGCAGTGATCCACCGACATCCGGGTCCTGCCCTTATCGAGCACCAGCCGGGGGGTGCCCTCGGGGCTCGAGCTGCCCCCCACCTGCCCCGGCTTGAGGACGGTGCCGAAGGAGTCCTGGGGGTAATTGGCCTTGGGATAAGGCACGCACCCTTGCGAGGAGACCACGGGGGTTTCGCCAAAGCCAATTGCCAGCAATGCCAGGAGAATGCACCAAAACCAGCGCCGCATACTTTACAAAGCCTAGGCTAAAACCGGCTCGCGGGGCGACGGCTGTGTCACATGGCGGGCTCGAGTTCAACCCCGCTCCTCTCCCCCTTTGCCCTGGGAGTCGCAGACCCCACCCACCTCGCCCAAGCCCGCGAGGGGTGGCCTGGCCCATGCGGGTGTGGACGAGCGTCGCCGCCGCTGGGGTCACAGGCAACCCCTTCCGCACCTTCCTTGTGGGGATGGCCGCTGCCTTGGGTGCCGCCCTATCCATGGGGCTCGCCAAGGCCCTTTCCGACGACGGCAGGCTTTCCGGACGCGGGCAACCCTTGCTCCGGGGCGGGGTCACCGGCTTGGGTACCTTCCTAGGGGGTACTTTCCACACCCTCCCCTTCCTCATTCCCCACCTGGGGATAGCCATGGCTTTGGCCAGCACCGTGGTGGTGCTGGAACTCCTCGTTATCGCTTGGATCCGCTACCGTTACATGCGGAGCTCCCTGGGAAGCACGGTGTTCCAGGTGCTAGTGGGAGGTGGCCCGGTCTTCCTGGTAGGGCTAAGCCTGGGACGAATGAGAGGGGGCTAATTTCTGCAGGAAAGCCAGCACCTCATCCACCCGCTCCCTTGGCAGATAGAGCGTGCCTTGGAGTCCGTTGGGGCCCACGCTCGCCGGTACAAAACATACGTCGGGGGAAGCGGCCTCCAGGGCCCTCCAAGCCTCTTCTGAGGGGAGGCCCGCCTGGACGGAAAACCCATCTCCCCAAAAGATAGGGGTGGCGAAGAGGGCAGCATTGGGAACCCAGATCTGGCCCGCGGGCCCCTCCAGGCGCAGGTGGCTCAAATTCACCTCCTGAACCCGGCCCCGATAGGGTAACCCATTGAGGACGAAGCTGATCTTCTCCCCTACCCGCACTGCCCCAGAGAGCAGGAGAAGGAAGCCGTATAACAGGCTGGCCAGAACCGTTTGTGAAGCCAGCCCCACCAAGGCCCCCACCACCGCACCGCCCGCCAGGAGCGCGGCGGGGTGATAGCCAGCCAAGGAAAACCCTAGGGCCCCTACCACTAGGTAGCCAAGCACTTCCAGAAACAGCACCCCGGGATATAGGGCCTGCTGGCCTGTCCGGTCCAACAGCCGGCGGCCTCCTTGAGCGAGGAGGCGCACCAAAAGCGCACCCAAAACGACGGCTAAAAGGGCGAGGTAAGGGCGCAGCCGGGCAAGGCCCAGGTCTTCCAAAAGGGGCACGAGGGCGAGGAGAAGAAGGGCAAGGGCCCAGGGGAGATGCCGAACCATGCCCCCATCTTAGCGGCCTAGGCTGCTGGCCGGCGCATGGCCCGGATACCTCGGGCCCTTGGACGCTTGCCCCTGGTCAGCGAAGCGCAAGACACCCTGATTGGGCTGGACGATTCCCGGACTCCGGGTGCCGCAGGGGAACCCACCCCTGGGCCCATGCCGAGGATGTCAGGTTCTTTCCCCACCTAGATCGGATAGGGCCGCCACCAAGGCCCGCCGCACCCTCTCTAAGGGCTCGGGAACCCGGGCCAAGGCTTCGGCGGGGCGGTCCGCTTGGCGAACCGCCTCCCCCAGCAACCCCTCCAGGTGGGCTAGAACGCGCTCCGGTTGGAAGGACCGGGGCTTCCCGAAGCCCTCTTGACCACCCGGGTCTGCGGGTTCATGGGATAGGCGATGACCTGGGGCTAGTCCGGCTCCAGATCAGACACACGGGCCTTCTTATGCGCCCAGACCAGGGCCATGCTCATCAAAGCGATGAGCGATTCGAGCCGCTCAGCCCGGGTCAGGTGGGTGGATTCGAGGTCGAAACCTTGCGATCTCCCAGCGTTGGGCGTGGCGGATGTGAGCCTGCTGTGGATCGGCCTGGGTAATCAGCAGCAGGTATTCCCCGGTCTTGAGATAACCGCCCATCAGGTGAGCTCGTTGCCCCCAGGGTTTGACCGACTTGGGTAAGGCTTCCCACTGCCCATAGCGCAGCTGCCGGAACAACTGTTCGACGGGCTGGCTTTTGCCTTTGTAGCTTACCCGACTGCCGGCTTTGATGCGCAAACGGGTTCAACCCCAGAGCGACCTGGGCCAGCTTGACACGGCGAACCCGGATCAAAGCCAGGACGAAGGCAGCCAGAAAACGCAGTCTGGCTCGATGCCAGTTCAGGTGGGGTCGCAAAACCTCTATCAGCTCCCTGCCATCATTCATGGGACTACCTCTGGTGGGGAAGTCCCTATCCTTACCAGCTCCTACGGGTTTCCCGCAAGTTTTGCCGTGTACCTAGGGTCGGACCATGCCCAAAGCACCAACCATCATGGGCACCGGCAGCGGAGAAGCCTGCCGGCCTCCAGGTGGCACCTGGTTGCGCGAAGACCACCCCCTAAGCATAGGGACTCCGGGAAGACTGCTTTGTACACGGTGGTATCGGAGGCTAGCATGGCAGCCCATGGTGCTTGCCTCGGAGCTCAAATGCCCTTGTCGACTGCTAAGGCACGATGCTGGGGTTGGGCGCGGAGCGCCTGACTTTTAACTGACAGGGCTTGCGTAGTTTCGACACAGGTAAAACCATGTGGCGAAGTCTAACTCTCCTTATCGCCGGGCTCTTAGGCATCGGGATGGCCCAAACCGGAAGCCTCACCCTCTACACCTCCGAGGTCTTGAGCGATGTCAATGCCCTGGTACAGGCCTTTCAAGAAGAGAACCCAGGGGTGCGGGTTCAGGTGTTCCGTTCGGGGACCGGCGAGGTCATTGCCAAGCTACGGGCCGAGCTCGAGGCCGGTAACCCTCAACCCGACCTTTTATGGTTCGCCAATGAGCCGTACTTTCAAGAACTCGCCGGGCGGGGTTTTTTGCGGCGGATTCCACCTACGGTAGCGAATTTTCCTGCACAGTACGCCTACCGGGGCGGGCAGTACTACGAAGTGCGCTTGCTGTATAACATCATCGCGGTCAACACCCAAAAGGTCTCCGAGCTCCCCCTGGCCTGGCGCGACCTTCCAAAGCCAGCGTATCGGGGTTTACTGGCCATGCCGGATCCCAACTTTTCGGGGGCTGCCCTGGCTACGCTGGGTACGCTATCTGGGCGCCTAGGGTTTGGCTACTTCGAGGGCTTGAAAGCCAACAGCCTGGCTGTGGAACAGTCCAATCCGGTGCTGCAGCAAAAGCTCTCCCGTGGCGAATACGGCCTGGCTATCACCACCGACTTTGGAGTGCGTCAGGAGATCGCCAAGGGAGCCCCGCTAAAGGTGGTCTATCCCAAAGATGGAGCCATACTGGTTCCCACCCCTATAGGCGTCACCTCCTGGAGCAAGAATCCGACCCTGGCTGCGCGCTTCTTAAACTTCCTGCTGTCGGCCAAGGCCCAAGCGCTCTTTGCTGCTCGAGGCTATTACCCGGTGGTATCCGGGGCTCCAAAGCCTACGGGGGCTCCCGATAAGGTCATCAACCTCAGGGCCCAACCCGCCGATGAAACCACGCTGGCCCGCTTCAACGCCCTTTTTGGTCTTAGGAAATGAGGAAGGTCGCAATGGGTCGTCTTGTATTTCACTGCGTCGTTGCCCTGAGCCTGGCCTGGGGGCTTGCCCTGGCGCAAAAAGACCAGCTCACCCTCTACGTAGCCGGTGCCCAGTTGCCCGACGTCGAGGCCCTGGTGCAGGGCTTCAACCGAAAGTACCCCGGCATTGTCGTGCAGGTGTTTCGCTCCGGCGCGGGCGAGGTGGTGGCCAAGCTGCGGGCCGAGCTCGAGGCCGGCAATCCCCAGCCTGACCTGGTGTGGCTGGTTGGAGAAGGCTTCTTCCGCGAGCTGAGCCAGAAAAACCTCCTGCGGCGCATACCCCCTACTTTCCCTGGCTTGCCTGCGCAGTATGTTTACGAAGGGGGCCGCTATTATGAGGTACGCCTTCTGCACACCATCATCGCGGTCAATACCCGCCGGGTGGGGGTGCTCCCGGCTTCGTGGGGGGATCTGCTGCGAGAGCCGTACAAGGGCCAGGTGGTGATGGCTGACCCCAATTTCTCCGGGCCAGCCCTGGTGGCGTTAGGGTTTCTCTCCGAGCGCTTAGGCTTTGGCTACTTCGAAAAGCTAAAGGCGAGTGGTCTGGCGATAGAACAATCCAACCCGGTGCTGCAGCAAAAGCTTTCCCGCGGCGAATACGGCCTGGCCATTACCAATGACTACGGGGTGCGCCAGGAGATCGCAAAAGGGGCGCCCCTTGCCATCGTGTACCCCCGGGACGGGGCCATCCTGGCCCCAACCCCTATCGGCATTCCCACCTGGAGCAAGCGGCCTGACCTGGCAGAAAAATTCCTTCGCTTCCTGCTGTCGGAAGAAGGCCAACGCATCTTCGTCGAACGCGGCTACTATCCGGTTTTGTCCGGGGCCGCTGCGCCAGCCGGAGCCCCTGCACAGCTGCCTAGCCTCCGCGGTCGGGAGGCTTCTGCTCAGACGCTAGATCGCTTCAACAGCCTGTTTGGTCTGCGGCGATGAGGATTGCTTGGCGCTTTGGCATAGCTACTGGAAGCTTGCTTGTGCTGGCCCCCCTTTGGGTGCTAGCCGTGCGGGGGATAGGACACTTCCTGGAAGGCTTCAAGGACTGGGATGTGGCTCTGAACAGCCTGCTGCTTGCGGGGGGCGGAACCCTGTTATGCCTATCGGTGGGGCTGGGCTTGGCGTACTTGGCGATGGTGGGGGGTGCGGGGCGGTGGCTAGAGGGCCTGCTCTTGCTCTCGTATCTGGTGCCTCCCTTTGTAACCGGGATTGGGCTTTTGTTCACCCTACAGGGACTCGGCCTCAGGGCCTATGGCGTTTGGGGGATTCTCCTGGCCTGGCTGCTCCACTACACCCCTCTAGCGTACTTGCTGCTCAAACCGCAGTTGCGCTCGGCGTGGCTATTGCTGCGGGCAGCCAGCGTGCATGGGGTTACGGGCTGGAGGCGGTTTAGGGTGTTTCTCCCGCCGCTGGCCCCAGCGCTGTTGGTGGCTGGGGGCACGGTGTACATCGCCTTGCTGGGCAATTTCGGGGTTCCAGCAGTGCTGGGGATTCCCGAGCGGGTCTATGTCCTTCCCACCTTGGCCTATGCCCGTCTGAGCAGTTCCCTCGCTTCAGACCCCCTGGGCCAGTCCGCGGCTTTGGCCCTGTGGCTGGGTGGGCTGGCCCTACCGGCTTTGCTGCTGAGCAGGCCCCCGGTGGTAGAAGCGGGGCTCGAGGAAGCCTGGCAGCCGCGTTTATGGGCCAAAGTGGGTTTGCTGGTGTACGGACTGGCCGCTTTAGGGCTCAGCACCTTGGGTTTGCTGCGGGAAGCCTTGCAAAACCCTTATTCTGGGGCCTGGGAACCGGCTTTCCGTGCTGCCTGGGCGCTGCCGCTAATCCGCCAAGGGTTGGTGAACTCTTTTTTCCTGGCCAGCTTGGCTACAGTGCTGCTGGTAGGCTCAGCCTTGTTGCTCAGGCCCTTTCCTGCTTTTATGCGCCGCCTTAGGGGGCTTTTGGATATCTACTACCTGCTCCCGGGCACCCTGTTGGGGATAGGGCTCATCTTGCTGCTGGCCCCCACCCCCCTGTACGGCACCCCGGGGATATTGCTGCTGGCCTACTTGCTGCACCTGGCACCGCTGGCCTTGAGGGCTTTGGAAAGCGGGATTAGGGTGGAAGGGTTAGTGTTTGCGGCACGTGCCCACGGGCTGAGCCCGGTACGGGGTTGGCTGCGTGTGGGCTACCCTCCCCTGTGGGGAGCAGCTTTCGCGGCAGGGTTTTTGATTTTCCCGCTGGCTTTTTCTGAACTTACCCTCTCGGCGCTGCTGTATGCCCCGGGGTCGGAAACCCTGGGGGTTGCGGTGCTGTCGGCGCTGAACGGCGGGCTCTATCGGGAGGCTGCGGCGATTGGGCTGGCTCTGCTGGGATTTTCCGCTATAGCCCTTGTGGGGAGGCGCTGATGCTGCGGCTGGTGGCGCTGAGCAAGCGCTTTAGCGGAGGGCAGGGGGTCTTGGGAGTGAACCTGGAGGTGTCCCAAGGGGAGGTGCTGGTGCTGTTGGGAGCTTCCGGGAGCGGTAAGAGCACCCTGCTCAACTTGGTGGCGGGCCTCTTGCCACCGGAAGAAGGTCAGGTGTGGATTGAAGGTCGGGAGGTCACCCGGCTTCCCCCCGAGCGGCGCGGGGTGGCTTACGTATTTCAAGACCTGCGCCTGTGGCCCCACCTAAGCGCCCTGGAGCACCTGCTCTTGGTCATGCCCCGGCCGGACCGGAAGCGGGCCCTGGGCCTTTTGGAGCGAACGGGCCTGCTCGAGCACGCCGCAAAACGTCCCGGTGAGCTCTCCGGCGGTCAGCGCCAGCGGGTGGCCCTGGCCCGGGCTTTGGCCCGCGACCCCCAGGTGATATTGCTGGATGAGCCGTATAGCGCTTTGGATCCGGTGCTGCGGGAGCGGCTGCGGCTCGAGGTGCGCACCCTGCTCAAGGATACCGGTGTAACCGCCTTGCATGTCACCCATGACCCCGAAGAAGCCATGCTCCTGGCCGACCGGGTGGGGGTGATGAGCAAAGGGCGCCTGGTGCAGGTGGGGAGCCCCGAGGAGGTCTACTGGAAGCCGAGCAGCCTGGAGAGCTTCCTGGCTTTTGGCCGGGCCAATATTCTGCAGCATAACGGAGAGGTTTTAGCCTTCCGGCAGGAATGGGTGCACGAAGGGGGAGAACTCGAGGGGGTAGTGCTCGAGCGGCGTAGCTTGCGGGGTGAGGTGATCTGCCAGGTTCAGCTTCCTTGGGGAGACGCTTGGGTGCGCATAGACTGCAACCCTGGAGACAGAGTCCGTTTGCAAATGCAGCCATTGTTGCGCTATCCCGCAGGGCGGTAGGTCCTTTAAACAAGCCAAGGCTCGAGTGCTTCGTCAAGATTCCGTCACCACCACCAGCGCCGCCACTCCTGCGCCAAACCGCTGGAAGCGGCCTGGGCTGAGGATGACAAAGCGTTCGGCCTTCGGTTTGATACCAGATTCGGTCAGTTCCCGAATGGGGACGCCGCCCTGCCAAGGCGGGGTGTGCTCTAGGATTCAAAAAGATAGCCTCTGGGTTTTGGTTTTGAAGAGTGTCTTTTTGAATCCGGTATCAATCGTCACAGCAGCAGGACGATAAGCAGGGCAGCTGCCAGAGTTCTGCATCGCTCCGACCCTGGGAAAAGGCCGGAGAAGGAGCCAAAGAAGCCTGGAGGGGAAGCCATCACCCCTGTGGTCTTCGATCTAGCTGATGCCCAACGCGCCCCACCTCCTGGCGCCCGAGGAAAAGCCCAATTCCCACCAACATAAGGAGGGCCGAAAAGAGGTAGGGATACTGCGGGTGAAGGCTGTATAACCCCGTTCCAACCAGCGGGCCCATCATCCGCCCCAGGGCCTGCACCGAGCTGGCCAGCCCGGCCACCACCCCCTGCTCATCGTCGGAGACGGCCAGCGATTGCGCCGCTGTTATCCCCGGCCCGGCAAAGGCCCCACCCGCACCCAGCAGCACCAGCGATCCTGTGAGCAGCCAGAATGTTTTGGCCACCACTAAGCCCAGGTACCCCAAGAGCGCCAGGGGCAGCCCTATCGCCAACAACGTGCGTGGTGGCCACTTCACCGCCCGTACCACGAATCCCTGAATAAAAACTGCGATCAGACCAAATGCCACCAGAGCAATGCCGACAGCCTGTGCGGTGCGCTCAGGGCTCAGTCCCAGGCGATCTTGGTAATAAAAAGACACCGTTTGCTCCATGGCCACCGAGGACAGGTTAACAATGAGCCCCAGCAGCAAGATGGGCCAAATGCGTGGGTCGGTAAAGCTCAACCGGGGTGGGGTGGCCGGGCGCTCTTCCCGCCTGCGGGACTCCGGCAGAGCGATGTGCACAAAGAGGGCGTTAAGCAGGGCCAGGGTAGCCGAGAAAATCACTGGAATCAGCAATCCCAGGCCGGCCAGGGCCGCCCCGATGGCCGGACCAAAGATGATCCCCAGGCCGAATGCCGCCCCCAGCAAGGCGAAGTTCTGGGTGCGCTGCTCTCTCGAGGTGATGTCGGCCAAGTAGGCCTGGGCTGTGGGCAGGGTCGCCGAGGAAAAAGCCCCGCCCAACAGGCGGCTGAGCAGCATCAAAGCAAAGAGTGGGATTCCGCTCAATACCCCTTCGAACCCCAGCCAACCGAACAGGGCAAAGAGAAAAAACCCCGCTGCAAACCCCAAAATGCCCCGTAGCAGGATCGGCTTGCGGCCCAGCACCTCGCTGCGGCGGCCCCAGTAGGGGGACAGTAGGAACTGCATCAGGGCGTAGCCGGTGGAAAACAGGCCGGTCTGAACTTCGCTGAAGTGTAATTCCCGGGCCAGTGGCCCAATGATGGGAAACAGGATCGAGAGGCCGAGAATGCTGTTGAACAGGGTCAGGAAGAGCAAGGGCAGGGGGTTCATCAAACTCCTTTCTCGAGTTCTTGCAACACACCCAACAGGTAGCGGTGCTCGGCTTCCATCCGGGCCAGAACCAGCCCCAA
Source organism: Calidithermus timidus DSM 17022 (assembly GCF_000373205.1). Taxonomy (NCBI): domain Bacteria; kingdom Thermotogati; phylum Deinococcota; class Deinococci; order Thermales; family Thermaceae; genus Calidithermus; species Calidithermus timidus. Next base: position 50,257 of record NZ_KB890687.1, on the reverse strand, counting down.
AGCATATCCCCCGCGTTCGTGGCCGTGGGTGGGGGCCGCCTGACGCAGGAGGGTGAGTTTTCCCTCCAGCTCCTCCAGTTGTTGCCGCAAGCAGCGGGCTGCCTGGGAGGGCTCGAGGGCCTCCAAAAACATCAATCCCGCCGCCCCAGGGCTATACCCAGCCTGGTAGCTGGAGAGCTGAAGTTGCAATAGGCGCAAGAACTCCTGCTCGCCCGCTGGTGTGACCGAGTACACCCGGCGTTCTGGCCGCTCCCCTTGACGCTCGCGCTGCTCCTGCACCAATCCCTCGCGCAGCAGTTGGCGCAGGAGGTGGTAGGCCGTGGGCCGTTTGAAATCAGCCAGGTAGCTTAGATCACGGTCTACGATCTCCCCCAGTTGGTAGCCGTGCATCCGTCGGAGGCGTAACAACCCCAGCAAGAGCAGCCGCCGTTGATCCATAGGCATTACAGTGCAGCTAAATCTCTAAATAGTCAAGTTTTTAGTATTAATGTTTTAGAGAAAAGAGGGGTGTGGGTGGATAGGGGGGAAGTCCCGATTAAAGATCCCAAAAAAGCAACGAAGCCATTACAGTGGCAAAAAGAAGCAGCACACCCTAAAGGGGCTCATCTCATACCGGATTCAAAAAGATAATCACCCAAAGCAAAGACCTTCAGAGGCTATCTTTTTGAATCCTAGAGCACNCCCCTCGCTGACGGTCGGCCGCCCCGCCAAGGCGGGGTGGCGTCCCCATTCGGGAACTGACCGAATCTGGTATCAGTTGTGCAGTTCCCGGAACACCGCGTACACCCGCCCCCCCTTAGGGTAGGCCTCGAGGCCATAGGGGGTGGGGTGCCCCGGCAGGGTGGCCTTGCCGCGGTAGGGCAGACCGGTCTCGAGCGCCACCGCCAGCGGGTGGTCGCGGTGGACGGCCGTCCCCCGGCTCACCCGGTCGAAGACGCGCTCGTGCTTGGCGCTGAAGAACACCCGCAGGGGCTTAGCCCCCGCCATCAGCACCAGCGAGGGGGTGGGGCCGCGCTCGGCCAGGGCGATGATCACCACCTCCTCCGAGACCTGGTGCCCCTCGGCGAGCTCGGGGATCAGGCGCGGACTCTGGCCCTTGCGGGCGATGGCGGCCTCCACCACCTCCCCGGGCAGCAGCATCTCGGCGGCGCCCAGGTTGCACAGCGCCTCGAGCTGCGCCTCGAGCTGCCCTCCCTCGAACTCCTCGTGCAGGTCGGAGAGGATGTCGGCGTCGCGGCGGATGAGGTGGTGCATGACCTCGTGGGCCAGGGTGAAGCGCTGGCGCTTGGGGGGGGAGTCCTCGTCGATGACGATGCGCTGCTGCTCCTCGATAAAGGCCCCGAACTTGCCCTCGGGTAGCTTGGCGTACGAGAGCGAGACCTCGATGCCCTGCACCAGCCGCTCGGCAGTCAGCGGAGCGTGGGCCTGGCGGTACTCCCGGGCCATGCGGATGATCCTCGAGCGCAGGTCCATAGGCAGCCCATTATCCCCTACGGGAGCCCGTACATCTCCTGCACCACGTTCCAGAAGCGCGTAGTAGCCCGCACCTTGAGCCTGGACTCGATGAAGGCGTTGGGCAAGACGTTGCGCACGTTCTTGTCCAGCCGCGAGAAAACCTCTCCTGGCCACGCCAGGACCACCTCGAGCTCCCTGTGCGGGGGCAGCGCCGCCGGCGCGGGCTCGCGCAGGAAGGTGATGAAGCGGCGGTGCGTGCCGCCGTCGGCCCCGAAGGGGTCGAGGCCGACGAGCTCGCGCAGGTGTTCCTCGGTCCGTACCATCACCGCCACGTCGCGGCAGCCTAAGGCGGGCATGAGCGCCTCGACCCGCCGGGCGACGGCCTCAGGGTCGGCCTCACCGCTCTGGAGCCAGACGTTACCGGTCTGAAGGTAGGTCCGGACGGCCTCGAACCCCTCCGCCCTCAGCAGTGCCCGCAGGTCCTCCATGCGGAAGCTGTTGAATTTGCCCGCGTTGACCGCACGCAAAAAGGTCGCGTAGCGCATGGCTCAGCGCACTCCCACGAAGATCGAGACCCGCTCGAGGTCCTCGTGAACCTCGTAGTCGTAGGCGTAAGCCCGCGCCGGGGCCCCCGGGCGGGCGAAGTACTCCCGGACCTCGGCCCAGGCCCGGGGAACGGCCTGCGCGGGCGAGCCCTCGGCGGTGAACATCAGGTAGCGCCCGCCCCGCACGTGCAGCCCGCTCAGGCCCGGGGGCGCGTCGTCGAGGCTGGGCACCTGGTAGCCCACCAGCACGGAGTACTCGCCCGCGGGGTCGGTGGCGTAGTCGAAGTAGACCGCGAAGGGCTTGCCCTTGGCCCGCAGCTTGGGGATCCGGTCCTCCAGCCCCTCCGTGTGGAAGCGCCGCCACAGGCCGGGGATGCGGGCGGTGGCGGGGTCGGCCTCGAGGGCGTCGGAGGTGCGGGCGCTGTAGCCCAGCACGTAGAAGTCCGACTCGGTGGTGGGGTATGGACGCTGCATGGCCCTATTCTCACTCGCCCCGGGGCGTTTGCGCCCTCCTGCGGCGCAGACCCCAAAATGCCAAACCCGAAGTTCGCCCTTGATAACGCCGGGTTGTGCTAGCCCTCGAGCACACGCTTGAGGTGCAGGAAGATCTCGTACCAGTCGCGCTTGGACTCCGGGCGCTTGCCGCGCAGCTCGATGCGCGCGAGGGTCTGCTGCCACTCGGGGGTGATCTCCTTGCCCAATGCGGGGTCGGCCAGCAGCTCGGCCAGACCTTTGGGTAAGGAGGCCTCGGTACGCTCGCCGTAGAAGTCCACGGGGGCCAGCAGGTCGTTGACGCTCACGCCATAGGAGCTCGCCAGGGTTTGCAGGGTATCGAGGCTGGGGTTGGTACGACCGCGCTCGAGGTCCGAGAGGTAAGGCACCGACAGGCCGCTCTTTTCCGATAAGTCCTTCAGGCGCCAGCCCTGCTGGTTACGTAGTTCACGCAGGCGTTCGGCTAGTGTCATATCAAGGTCACGGTAGCACAACTCCTCTTTACGGTCAAGCCGTAATGGGCGGCTTCAGGATATTGCACTAGCATACCTAGTTATGTTATATTCATAACCGGAGGCCACAGCTATGACTGCAAATGAAACCGTCTGGCGCTCGCTGGGGCAAGGCAAGGCCCACCCAAGCGATGTGCTCAACACCCTCATCGAGATCGACAATCGGCGTGGTCTGGTGGGACTGTGGGCCCTAGAAAGCGATCTACGCAAAGCGCTGCCCCGGCTGCGCCCCCAAGCCCAGGCCCTCGCCCAGGCCTGGCTCGAGGCCCTCTGCCTCTACCGGGCTAGCTACTACCCCGAGGGCCGGCTTTCCAAGCTCTTCAACCGCTTCCTCCAGAAGGAATCCCAGGCCGCACTGGCTCGAGCCAGCTAGGCAGCGCCTCCTGCCGCTCGAAACTGCCCCGCCGTGGACGAAGCTCGAGCGGCTTTTCAACGCGCCCTTATTCTGTTAACGACATAAGAGAGGCCCACTATGACGCAGACCACCGTCCAGGACAACCCCTCCCCCAGACCCTCCCCGCGCTTCTCGGCCTACGTCTTCGTCTCCTGCTACCAGCCCAGGCGGGTGCGCGAAGCCCTGCGGCAGCTCCCCGGCGTGACCAAGGCCGACGTACTGATGGGCAGCGGCGAGGTGGCCCTGGTCATCGAGGAGCACAGCTTCGCCTCGCTCCAGGTGCGCCTCAGCGAGGTGCAGGCCACACCCGGGGTCAAGCGGCTATCGGTCAAGCTCGCGGCGTGAGGAGGCGCATGTACGCCTGGGCCAAGGACAACGGCCTCGAGGCCGACGAATTCAAGCTCGACATCGGCTACACCGCCGACGCATCCGGGTCAAGCCCTGACGGCCCGCTCGAGAACCCCGATTCGCCCCCAACGCGGGGCCCCATTCCCCAAAACGCAGGAGGAGCGCTATGTGGAACAACCCAATCAGCATAGAGCTGGCATGGCTTCACTTCAAAGAGCGCACGCACAAGCTGCGCGAGGAGGCCAGGATCGAGAGAGCACTGCGCCAACGACACTCCGGCGGATCACGGCGGACCAGGGTGCTGGCTTACGTGTTCATCCGGGCCAAGCGTCCTTGCGAGGTGATCGAGCGGGTGCGGCGGATCAAGGGCGTGCTCAGGGCCGATACCCTGCAGGGCTCGGACGAGGCCATCGCGGTGGTGGAAGGGCGCGACCTGGAGGGGCTCGAGGCCCTGGTGGGCCGCATCAGGAATCTTCCCGGCGTCGTCGTGGCCAGGAGCAAACGGACGGCCTGAAGCGTAGAATAGAGCCACACCCCCCTCGCGCAGCACGCGTCGCTTTGGAGGAGGTCGCTCATGAGGTGGACCCTCGCACTCCTGGCCCTGGCCCCCCTGGCTTGCAACCAGCCCACTCCTGGAAGTCAGCACACCCCACCGGGGGCGATCGATCCCAGCAAACAGGGCTGTAACCGGGGGGCCTTGTGGGTGGAGTTCCGCCTCGAGCAGGGCACCTACCGCGTCACCCAGAGCGCACCCGGCCTCGAGCCCATCCTCTACGAGACCATGCCCGACGTGGTGGGCTACGGCACCCGCGTCGAGACCCCCCAGGCCGAATTCCGCTTCGAGCGCCTCGAGGACGGCCAGACCTGGAGCGCATCGGTGCCCTCTAACCCCTGCCTTTGAGGGTCGGGGTTGGGCTGAAAACCCGATAACCAACTTACGTTGGGGTGTTCATTCCCCCGCTGACAAAGTCACCCTGGAGACGCCTAATCAAAGCGCGCCAGGAAAGCCTGCATGAACGCGGGTAGGTCGTCGGCGTGCTGGGCGGTGACCAGGTGGCCCTCCACCACTACCCGCTCGTCGAGGTAGATGGCTCCGGCGTTCTCGAGGTCCTCGCGAATCGAGCTGAAGCCCGTGAGCCTGCGCCCCTCGACCACCCCCGCGCTGATGAGCGCCCAGCCCGCATGACAAATGACCCCCAGCGGCTTTTTCTGGGCATCAACCTCGGCGATGAGCCGGGTCATGGCCTTGTGGCGGCGCATGCGGTCGGGGGCGAAACCACCGGGCACGATCAGCCCCGCCAAGTCGCCGGCCCTGACCGCTTCAGCCGCGACCTTGGCCTCGAAGGTGAAGGGGGTCTTGCCGTGGAAGCTCCCCGGCCTGGGGCCGATCACCAGCGGGCTGAACCCGGCCTCCTGCACCCGGTAGTAGGGATAGATCACTTCGCGCTCGTCGAAGTAATCCTCCAGCAAAATCCCAATCGTGTTCACAGCCGCACCTCCTTGATGCGCTCCAAAAAGTCGTGGACGATGTTGCCGGTCACGCCCCAGATGTCGTAGCCCCGCCAGGGGTAGTGCCAGACCAGGCGCTTAAAGCCGCCCCCCGGCTGCACCCGCCCCACGTCCTCGGGGTCTAGGGGCGGCTGGTTGAGGCGGGTCACCACCCGCTCCTCGGCATAGGCGGGGGCTTCGATGAGTTCCTGGATGGGTACCCACAGCAGCTCGCTCACCTCCTCGGGGTTGGGGGTGAGGCGGGGTTCGCGGCTGACGTAGCCCAGCAGGGGAAATACCCGGTAGCCAAAGGGCGAGAGCGTGGGGTTGAGCTGGCCCAGGATCTCGACCGTCTCGGGCTCGAGGCCCACCTCTTCCCAGGCCTCGCGCAAAGCGGCCTGTTCGGCGGTCTCTCCGTCATCGAAGCGGCCACCGGGAAAGCTGACCTGGGCGGCGTGGTGCGGCAGGTGGGCGCTGCGCACGGTGAAAAGCAGCTGCCCCTCCCACACCGGCAGCAGCACCGCGGCATCCACGAAGCCCTTGGGCAGGAGCAGGGGTTGGGGCGGCTTACTGACTAGGGCTTTGAGCAATTCTGATCGCATTTCTCCCGAAGCAGGATTTCCGGATTCACCTTCTCCCGGCGACACAGGGCCACCATCCGCCATAGTGCCTCGGCGAGGTCGCCTTCTTCGAGGGCCGAGATCACATCGCGGGGGCTAGCCGGGGGGACCCCCAGCTTCTTCTGGATCTCGGCGGCCCGCGCCAGTGCTCCCAGGCTGCGCGGCACCTCGTCGCACACCGAGGCCCTGCCCTTGCCCTCCGCCGCCTTAATCATCCGCCAGTTGGCGCTGACTTCCTCGGGGGTATCGGCTTTTACGCTGCCGAAGACGTGGGGGTGGCGGCGGATGAGCTTGTCCACGATGTGCCCCTCAACCTGAGGGTAGCTGAAGGTGCCCTCTTGCTCGGCGATCACGCTGTGGAAAGCTACCTGCAAGAGCACATCACCCAGCTCCTCGGCCAGCTCCTGGGGGTCGCCCTTGCTCATGGCGTCTACCGCCTCGGCGGCCTCCTCGAGCATGTAGGGGCGCAGGCTCAGGTGGGTCTGTTCCTTGTCCCAGGGGCAGCCGTCGGGAGCCCGCAGGCGGCGCATCACCTCCAACAACCTCTCCATACCCTCCAAGCTACCCCAAGGCGCTCAGGAGGATTGGGGGCTGGCGACCGAGGCCCGCCACATCAGCCCCAGTGCGCCCAGCGTGGCCCCCACCATCAGCAGGCCCAGCAGGTCCAAGCCGGCCCGCTCCCCCCACTGCCAGCCCAGGGGCCCGGGGGTAGGCAGGCCCGTCAGGCGCGTGAGCAAGAAGGCCAGCAACAGCGGCAGGGCCAGGTAAACCCCCACCCGCGCCAGCGTCCGCTGAGAAGCGGGGGTGGGCTCGAGCAACCTCGACAACAACAGCACCCCACCGTAGGCCAGTTGCTCGGCCAGCAACAGCATGAACAAAAGCGCGTACCAGAACCCCGCAGGCTGCTGATCCAGCGGTAAATCCCGTCCCTCGACCAGCGACCCGCACAACCCCCCACCCAGGAAAGTCTGGCCAAAACCCAGCAGTTGCAGGAAAAAGGGCAGCATCAGCAATGCCGCCGCCCAGGTAAGCCGCTTCGTCACACTGCCAGTTTAGGGCAAAAGCGGGCTGTCCTCTGTAGCCTTGCGATTGGGTGGCCGGGAGCCAAGGGCCTCCGGCGTGACATTCATCCTCATGAATGCGCCTTATCTTGGTGAGTGCTATGACCCGACGCATCGCCGGACTCGCGCTGTTTATCGGCCTACCCATCCTGCTGGCCGTGCTCACTTATACCCGGCTCAACCGCTACCAGCCCTACGGCACCCCCCTGCTCACCCCGCGCCCCGCCGCCGAATTCACGCTCGCCAGCGCTGGCAACCCCAGCTACAAGCTCTCCGACCTGCGGGGTAAGGCGGTGTTCATCTTCTTCGGCTTCCTCAACTGTCCCGACGTATGCCCCACCACCCTGCAAGACCTCAAGCGGGTCTACGCCAGACTCACCCCTGAAGAGCAAGCCAGGGTGCAGGTGCTGTTCATCAGCGTGGACCCCGAGCGCGACACGCCCGAAGCCCTAGGCAGATACGTGCAGTTCTTCGATCCCCACTTCGTCGGCTTAAGCGGCACCCCCGAAGCCACCGCCCAAGTCGCCAAGGACTACGGCGTCTTCTACCAGAAGTCGCAGATCAAGTCGGCTCAGGTGTACAGCGTCGATCACACCGCCAGCGTTTTCCTGATCGACCCCCAGGGTCAGCTGCGCTTGATCTACGGTCAGGGCAAGCTGCAACAGGATCCCGACAGGGTGGTACAAGACGTGCGCTGGCTGCTCAAGGGGAGCTAAGCCTCCAGCTCCACCCGCCGGCGACCCAACAGATCGCCCGCTGCGAAAAGGCTAGTCCTCGAGGTAGGTGTACCCCACCAGCTCGCGGGCGTACTGCTCCATGAAGGCGCCCTTTTCCGCCGGGGTGAGCCGGGAAGAGCGCACCAATTTCTCCACCGCCTCGGCCAGCTCGCCCTCCTCGTAGCCCATCTTCTCGATCACCCGCCGGGCCTTCTCGCCCACCACGAAGCGCTCGATCTCGTAGCCGTCGGCATCCACCCGCACGTGGGCCTCGCCGATGCGACCAAAGAGGTTGTGGTTCATGCCTAGCACGTCCTGATAGGCCCCGGTGAGGAATACCCCCAGGTAGTAGGGCTCACCCGGACGGATCTCGTGGACGGGTAGGGTGTTGCGCACGTCGTGCAGGTCGATGAAGCGGTCGAACTTGCCGTCGGAGTCGCAGGTGATGTCCACCAGCGTGGCCTCTCGGGTGGGGCGCTCGTCGAGGCGTGAGAGAGGGACGATGGGGAAAAGCTGCTTGATGGCCCAGGAATCCGGCAGGCTCTGGAAGAGCGAGAAGTTGCACACCAGCTTGTCGGCCAGCATTTTTTGCAAGTCCTCGAGCTCGTCGGCGGGGTAGTCGAGCTCGAGGGCGAACTTGAGGGTCTTGCGGGCGATCTGGTAGAAGAGGCTTTCGGCCAGGGCGCGGTCGCGCAAGGAGATCAGACCCAGGTCGTAGAGGTTCTGCAGGGTGTCCTTGTTGGAGAAGGCGTCGTGGTAGACCTCGCGGTAGTTCTTGGCCGAGATACTCCTCGCCAGGTCGAACATGTCCTTGACGACGGGGTGGACGTCCTCGGGCTCTTCGACCTTATCCTCGCCGGGAGGCTTGATGGTGTCGACGACCTCGAGCACCAGCACGCTGTGGTAGGCGGTGATGGCCCGCCCGCTCTCGGTGACCAGGGTGGGGTGGGGTTCGCCGTGGCCGTCGCAGATTTCCTTGGTGACGTAGACCAGGTCCTCGGCGTACTCGGAGAGGGAGTAGTTGGCCGAGGCGTAGAAGGCGGTCTTGGAGCCGTCGTAGTCCACCGCCAGCCCGCCACCGAGGTTGAGGTAGCGCACCGGGGCGCCCAGCTTGCGCAGTTGCACGTAGGTCTGGGCGATCTCGCGCACGGCCTGCTTGATGCGACGGATGTCGGTGACCTGCGAGCCGATGTGCGAGTGCAGCATGCTGATGGTACCCAGCATCCCGGCCTCGGCCAGCAGGTCCACGGTTTTCATGATCTCGGGGGTGGTCAGGCCAAACTTGGCCGCCTCGCCGCCCGATTCCTCCCACTGCCCGCTGCCCTTGGTCTTGAGCTTGTAGCGGATGCCGATGGCAGGCTCGACGCCCAGCTCCCTGGCGATGCGCATCACCCGGCCCAGCTCGGCGAACTTCTCCAGGGTGATGACGACGTTCTTGCCCAGCTTCTTGCCCATCAGGGCCAGCCGGATGAAGTCGTCGTCTTTGAAGCCGTTGCAGGCGATGAGCGCGTCCTTGTGCAAATCCTGGGCCAGGATCAGCGCGAGCTCGGCCTTGGAGCCGGCCTCGAGGCCGTGGAGGTAGGGCTTCCCGGCTTGGGCGATGGTCTCGACCACCATGCGCCGCTGATTGACCTTGACCGGGAAGAGGCCCTGGTAGTTGCCGCGGTAGCCGTACTTATGGATGGCCCGGCGGAAGGCCTCGTTGAGTTCGACCACGCGGGCCTCGAGGATCTGGGGAAAGCGCAACATCACCGGCAGAGGGCGGCCTTCGTCGCGCAGATCGGTGACGATCTCGTACAGCGACGCACTCGGTCCGCCGTTGCCCTCCGGGGTAACCTCGAGGTGCCCGTCCTCGCCCACACGAAAAAACCCGGCGGCCCAATGGGGCACCAGGTAGGTTTCTTCAGCATCTTTGGCGGTGTAGCGCTTGAGTTTCTCCAACGGTGCTCTTAGCCTCCTGCGCTGGCTCGTGGGCACGGCTTGGCACCGCTCCGCGTCCTAGCACAAAAAGAAGTGTAAAGCCAAGCCCCCTCAGATGCTAGGGCGCCCGCACCAGCCACATCTGGGTGGCGGTGTTCTCGGCACTGTCGCTGAGCCTGAGGCGGCCCGGAGCATGGGCCCGCGGTGTGGCTCGAGCGCTTCACCCAGGCCGGGATTCCGGTGACGCCGGTAAACAACCTGGCCCAGGCCCGGGGGATGATTCAGCAGGTCGAACCCCCCACCCTGGGCTCCATTCCCCTAATCGGCTCGCCGCTGGCCCAGACCCCGGCCCATCCGCCGCTGCTGGGCGAACGCACCGGGGCCGTGCTGAGCGAGGTGCTGGGCTATACGCCGGAGCAAATTCGGGAGTCGGTGGCGACGGGGGTGGGGTTTGAGCAGAGCCAGGGGGCCTCGGATACTGGGGGCTTGAGCACAGCCCGCGAGCGCCTTACGGAACGATATCGAACTCCACACTGGTGCTGGCTTGCACCCCCATCTCCGAAGTGGGCAGCACCGGCCCGCTAAAGCTAGCCTTGCCGTCGTTGACGGCGTACAAATAGAGGAAGGCTTTTCCGGTGGTGGGAACCACCACCTGATCGGCTGGGATGGTGTGGCTGCGGTCGGCGCCAGGGATATTGGTCACGACATAGTTCAGCGGTCCATTACCCAGGAGTTGCAGATAAAAGCGGTCGGGGTCGGAACCGGTGTAGTTCCAGGTGACGGTGAGGGGCTGGCCGGCGGGGATGGAGGCACTAGCGGTTGGGAAGGTGAGGGTGGGCGCTTCGGGAATGGCCGCCGCCCCGGTGATGGTGCCCTCCGGCACGGTGATGCTCAGGTTGAGCACGGTGCCTGCGGTAGCGCCGGGGATGCTGGGCGCACGGTAGGAACCCGGTGGATTTTGATAGGCGAGGGTTGTACCGTTTATGCTCACGGTGGCTGCGCTGAAATTCACACCCGTATCGGTAGAGAGGTACAGGTTGGGGTTGCTGGCCCCCAACCAGTAGCCCCGTACCCGGTACTTGGTGGAAGCTCCCGCAGGGGTTTCCACCTCGGCCGAGGTGGCCCACTCGCCCTGGAGGGTGGCGTTCACCGCCCGGATGCGGTAGGTGTAGCGGGTGCTGGGCAGGAGGCCGGTGTCGGTGTACCTCTGCCCAGGAGGGCCGCCCACCTCGTGGGGAACGCTGACCAGGGGGGCGAAGCTGCCGCTGCCCACCTTGCGCTCAATCTGGTAATCGGTAGCGCCCTCCACCTTGCGCCAGGACAGCCCGATGGAGGTGCTCGAGCCCACCGTGGCAACAAAATCGGCAGGTTTGCCTAAAGTGGGTGGGGGTGGATTGTTGGGACAAGCGGTCAGGAGGCCCAGGATCGGAAGGTAAAGCCACAGGTGCGGTTTCATGGGCATTCCTCCTACTTGCGGCAGTCCAGCCGTACCCGGAAGCTGGGGTCGGCCACGCTGTAGCGAACCGGGAGGGTGGTCAGCATCTTCTTGGGCTCGAGCAGCAACAGCAGCTTGGTGGGCGTGCGGTCGGTCTCCTTGGAGTAGAACACCGCCTCCTGCACCATGCCGGTCCCCTGGGCAAAGGGCTTATCGCGCATCTGGACGTAGCCCGACTCGATGGTGTTGCCGTTGTCCAGGGCCAAGAGCAGGCCCTGCCAGCCGGTACCAGCCAGGGCCACACCGTTGACGTTGGTGCCGTTGCGCAGCTCCACCTTGGCCTTCCAGCCCTCCCGCCCTCCGGGGGGCAAGGGCTCTACGGCGAGCACCCGGAAACGCCAGATGCCGTTGAAGAGCCACTCGTTCAGGCAACCCTCCAAGGCCGCCACCTGGTTGGCCCCGCCCTGGGCCTGCGGAGCACCGGGCAGGGTGAGGCTCAGGGTGGTGCCCGAAAGGCTGGCCCGTACCCCGGCGGCCTTGAGCGCCTCGAGCGAAACGTAGGTCTTGCCCCCCACCACCACCGCCTGCCCCTCGGCGGCCTTGCCGTTGATGATGAGGCGGTAGGTTCGTTGCACCGCCTGGGCCAGTACCAGGGCACATAGGGCAATTCCAAGCACAACCAAGAGTTTCTTCATACGACCCCCTTTCGCAGGTACCTTGAGTGTGCGAGATGATGGCTCGAGGTTGAGTCACCTGCTGAAGTGATGGAAGGCTTTTAGGGCCCTCCATCACATTCCAAACCTCGATTTAGCAAACGGTTCTGACCCGCACCAGCCGCGTCCGGGTGGCGGTGTTCCCGGCGCTGTCGGTGACCCTAAGGGTGATGAGGTGATCCACGGTGCCAAAGTGGGGCTCAGCACAGGTAGTGTAGAGCCGAACATTCGTGACCGTGGTACCCATGCCCAGGGTCTGGTCGCCCGTGGAGGGCCCACCGGGCTGGACGTCGGCGCGGTTGGTGGTCCAGACGAGGGAAGCACCGCTGAGTGTACCGTCTTCGGGGTCAGAGGCGGTGCCCTGCAGGGTGAGCTGGTAGTAATAACCGTTGGCGTCGAAAGTCGAGGGGGTCACGTCGAGGTCGGTGGCGGGGCTGGTGATGGTGGCGGTGGGCGGGTTGTTGGTACAGGTTTGCACGTTGATATTCAGCGTATCTGTGTCCGAGAGGGTGTGGGGGGCCGGGGCGTCGTCGGTGGCCTGGACGCTTACGGTGTAGCTGCCGGGGGTGGTAAAGGTGCGGCTGGCCGAGAGGCCGCTTCCAAAACTGGTGCTACCGACGCGCCAGACAACGTTGCTGCTGGGGAAGGGGTGCGCGCCAAAGTTGTTGGGGTCGCTCACGGTGGCCCGGAAATCAATGGGGGTGTTGGTGCAAAGCGTACTGCCGCTTATGGGTTCTACGATCTGCACATTGGGCGGGTCGTTGCGGACGGTGATGTTCACGCTGGCGCTGGCGCTTTGGCCGCCGGAGCTGGCCGTGGCGGTGATGCGGTGGTTGCCGAGGCGTAGACTTTCCACACTCGTCCGGTTGCCACTGCCCAAGCTGCCCTCCAGGTTGCTGCTCCAGTTCACGCTGGGGGTGCCGGGGGTGTCGGGGTCGTAAGTGTAGGCCTCCAGCAGAACGGGGAAGCGCCAGGAGCGCACGAAGCCCTCGGTAGGGCTATCGATACGCACAAAGGGAGGCACGTTGCCCAAGGCCCGGCTCACCGCGCCATAGGCGTTAACCCGCCGCTGGTGCCCGCCTTCGCCATGAACGCCGCCATTGTGGGCGGTTTCGTACAAAATCAGCTCAACCTGCTGGGGGAGCAGCCCAGGGTTCGCCGCCCAGATGAGCGCCGCCACCCCAGCCACAAACGGCGTAGCAAAGCTGGTGCCGTTGATGCGGCGCACTTCTTCGCTATCGGGGTCTGGGCCGCCCCAGAGGGTGTAGGGGCCATAGATGTCCACGGAGAAAAAATCCCGGTCGCTGCCAAAGTTAGAGCCTCCAGCCCTGGCTGTGCTATCCCAAGCCATCCCGCCCACGCAGATCATCCCGAGTAGCTCGCAGGGTACCCAGAGATCCTCCTCCCAGCAGATACCCAAGAAGCAGTCCTCGGCATCCACATTGCGCCCATCGTTCCCGGCGGCGGCAAAGAGGATGGGGCGGAGCGGGCTAGTTTCAATAGCAAGCAGTAGAGGTGTGAGGGTGGCGTCCAAAAGCGCCCCCGGCACGGCGGGTATGGCGCCGGCGCCGCTCATATTGATGATGCGGGGACGTTCCACCACCGCGCCCGCCAAGGTGGTCACCACAAAGCGTAAGAACTCGAAAAAGTCCCCAGGCACCTGGATGGCCATCAGTTCCGCCACCGGTCCGGCCGGCCCGGCAACACCCCGGCGGTTGTCGGGCAGACCCATGGCGGCCTGGGCCACCTGGGTTCCGTGCCAGGGGCAGGGGCGCCCACCGCAGTCAAAGGGGTTGCGGACGCCCCAGCCTGCGCCGCCGTAAATGCTGCGGCCGGCCGGATAGTCGACGTGGTCGCGGGCAAACCCCCCATCAACGATGGCGATCTTTACCCGGTTAGAGAGCCGCCCGCCCGCCTGTAGCAGCCGCCAGGCCTCGCCTACGCCGATGTCCTGCGCACTGCCCCGGTTCATGTAGGGCCAGTTAAAAGCGTTTTGGTCGTATTGTGCGCGCTCGGAAACGGGAACCGTATCGGAGCTGGCTTCGAAGCTTGTGCTCTCTGCGATGCCCTGCGGCATCAGAACAAAGTTCAGCGAGACCTTGAGGTTCTGGCTCACCCCTTCACGGGCAGCAGTGGCCAGCAGGTTGAGCCCCTCCTGGCTGGAGAACTCGAGGTCGCTGCGGGCTCCGGGCACCAGGGCTCGCAAGTCCTGGGCAAGCTGGGCCTCGACCGCGGGGCTGGCGTTAACCTGCACCAGGTGCAGCTTAGGGGCGCCCTCGAGGGCAATCGTCCGCAGAATTCGCCCCCCGTAGCGGGCCGCTAAGGCCTCCACCTTTGCCGTGTCGTCGCTGCTGACCATCAGTTCGTTGAGTACAAACTCGCTCTGGATACCGCTTTTGCCGCGCATAGCCCCCACCGGTCGCGGGGCTCCTCCATCGGGGTCGGGAATGGTGGCCACCCGTGGAGCAAGGGACGGCTCGATGCGGAAGGTGGATATGGGAAGTTGGCCGGGGTTGGTACTACGTCCGCAGGCCGCCAACAAGAGCAGCGAGATGGCCAGAAAGGCAGCCTGGACGCGTAAACGGACAAGTTTGCTTTTCACGGTTTTCCTCCTCGATTCTTCGGGTTTTCCCAAAGCTGTCCCAAAGGTAGAGGCGAGGGGCGGGATATTGGCATAAAGATCTATGGCAACCTGTGGAAGAGCGGCAACCCCGCCGGGGCCGGGTAGAAGACGATAGCGTTGGCGTAGCCCAGGTTGCCACCCTCGATGACCCGCTCGGGAACCGTAGGGCTTCCCGGAGAGCTACCCATGGCGAGCTGGCTTGGGGAGAGGCGGGCAAACTTGCCGGCGGAGTAGCTAATCCACAGCCCACCCCCCTCGTCGAAGGCCATGCCCTCGAGCAGCGCCGATACCGGAACACTCACCTGAATGGCCGGGGTGAGGGTCTTGCTGCCGTTGCCGCTCTGGTCGCTGCTGCTCAGCCTGTATAGGACATTGCCGCCAAAATCCACGACCCACAAGTTCCCCGAGGCGTCGAAGGCCAGCAGAGTGGCGTCCAGGGTGCCAATCACCGGGCCCGGAGTTTTGGACTCGATGGTGAGGTCGGGGCCGCTGGTGCTGGCGCCCAGGCGGCTGGCATTGAACTTGACCACCCGTTTCGCGCCCGCGTTGGCAATCCACAGGTTGCCCGAGCCATCAAAGGCCAGCCCCTCAGGCCCATCAAGTCCCGTGATCTCAACCCCTGGCGTGACCGAACCCGAGGCCTCGAGCTGGGCGGCGCCGACGCGTACCACCTTGTCGGCGCAGGGAACGCTGACCCAAAGATTGCCACCGCCATCGAAGGCCAGCCGGGCAGGGCCAGGCGAGCAGCTAATGCCATTGATGTTGATGCTGCGGTCGCGGGTTTTGCTGCCCGAAGTGCCCAGCCCACCGGCCGGGTAGCGGGCCAGGTTGGGGTCCACGGTGGTGCCTCCGATCACCCACAGGTTGCCGTCGGCGTCAAAGGTCAGGTCGCGCGATGACACCGTGCCCGCCCCCACGGTCTCGGCCACCGTGCCCGAGGCAAGCAGGCTAACCCCAGCGTAGCCATGGGTAGGAGGGTCGCCGGCGCTCTTGGGGGGACGGTTGTTGGTCCAAAGCTTGCTGCTGCTGGGGATTTGGCTGTAGGTCACCGTCACTTGGGCGGTCTCGTTGTTGCGCACGCAGACCTGGGACCGGTCGCTGGTCCCGGCGTAGGCGGTGCGCACCACGGTGGAGGCGTCCACCGGGCTGGTGGTCTTCTTCACCGCTATGGTGTAGCTGCCACCCCCCAGCGAGAGGCTTTGGCTGGCGGTGAGCACCTGGCTGAAACCCGGCCCGCTCACCCCGACCCGGGCGCTTACCCCAGGGGGCAAGCCGCCGATACTCACCTGCAGGGTGCCCTGGCCCACTGGGTCACAGCTTCCAGCGCCCGGCCCGTTGCCCCCGGAACACGCGCTGAAGAGCACCAGGGACGCTAGCCCCACCCCGTAAAGAAACCCCTTCACCCTAATCACCTCCTGAAACACCGCCCCGAACCGGATATAGACCAGCGGGGCTGGAGCGTTGGCCCACCCTGCGGGCGCTCCTCGTCTCCAGATGCAGGCTAGAGGCTAGGGCGTGGCAAAAGCGTTGCAAGGGGGCTGGTCTCTACCGCAACCCCTTGGAGCGGCCCCTCTTTGGATGGCGGACCTTCTCGGCCTCGAGGGACTCTTCCACGTAGCGGCCGAGGGTATTCCAATCGCTAAAACGGACGACCTCGGGGCCCTTGAGCTCAATCAAGAGCTGGCCCTGTTCATCTCGCCTCACCCGCAAAAGGTATAGGCCGTGTTCCACACCGGGAGCATAGGGCGTAAGCGTGGCAAAAACGTTGCAAGGGGAGGACCCGGCGCTTTAGGCCAAGAGCTGGTCCTGCAGGCGGTGGAAGGCCTCGAGGCTTTCCCTGTACTCGCTGGGGGCAGCGGCCAGTTGGGCCTCCCGCAAGGCACAAAGCTCCTGCGCTACCCCCTCTTCTTCTGCCTTTAGCGCCCGACTCACTGCCAAAAGGGCCAGGAGTAAAAGGTCCGGAAGAAAGCCGCTGTAGCCCTTCAAACCCCCATAGGCTTGGCGGGCCCATCCGTGGGCCTCCGCCACTTGGCCCTGCTTAAGAAGGGCCAGGGCCAACCAAGCAGCCTCGCTGCTCCCCGGTGTCCGCTGGGCCTCCAGAACCCGGCGTAAAAGGCCCTCTGCTTCGCCCACCCGACCCTGCAGGAAAAGGCAAACGGCCAAATCGGTGGTGGCCTCCCGGGCAGTCTGGGCCAGAGCCGCCCCTTCGGCCAAAGCCCAACCCTCACGAAACAGACCCTCCGCCTCGGCCAACCTTCCCTGCCACAAGGCGGCCTGCCCCAGCACCAACAAGGCTTCAACGCTCCCGCGAGGCTCCTCCATCTTGCGGAAGGTGTTCAGGGCCGCCCTACCTACCATCTCCGCTTCCGCGAAGGCCCCTAGGCGCAGGAGAAGCCCGGCCCAGTTGATCCTTACCCCCGCTTGAAAGTGGAGGCGGCCTAGCTCGGCGAAAGACGCTTCCGCTCTCTGGTAGGCTTTCAGGGCCTCGGAAAGCCGCCCCAGGCGAGCCAAGGCCATACCAAGGAAGTTCTGAAAAACCCCCAGGGCCTCCCGGTAGCCCAGGGCTTCTGCCTTAGCCAAGGCTTCCTCAGCGGTAGCCACCACCCGTTGCAGGTCTCCTTGGCCCAAAGCCCGGGCGCAAACGAACTGCTGCAAGCGCACCTCGGCAAGGCCAGGGCTTCCCAAGTGGGCCAGGTGCCCAAGCCACTGGGCCAGGCCCTTCTCGTCTTCCCCCAAAACGGCAAGCTTGGCTAGGAGGTAAGCAGCCTCAGCGCGCAGGGCCCAGTCCCTCGTTCCCTCCCACACCGCTAAGGCTTCCTCCAAGGCCCCAGGCCGGCCCAGGTTGGCCAGGGCGTCGGCCCGGTAGAGGCGGGTACGGGGGTGGTCGCGAAGGGCCAGGAGCTCCTCCGCCAAAGCCAGCACCTCCACCCACCGCCCCTGCATGGCCAGGAAGCGCACCTGGCGAAAGCCCACCTCAGCCTGCTGGGCGGGGGGTAAATGAGGCTGCAACGCCTGAAGGCGCTCCAGCAAAGAGGCCTGCTCCGGAATGCGGGAGAGCACCATGAGCGTTTGCTCCAAGCCTAAAAGAAGCTCCCCCTCTTCCTCCCTTGTTCCCGGGGCTTGTGGGAAGCTATCGAGCGCCCGGCGCCACAAGGTCTCGGCCTGCGCGAAGGCCTGGCGCACCAAGGCTTCCTGGGCCCTTTTTGCCGCCAAGCGCCAGGCCTCGCTGTGGCGGCCCGCGGCCTCCAGGTGAAAAAGGGCATCGCCCCCGTGGGCCAGGGCCTGGTCGGCCAGCAGCCCGTGCAAGGCCTGGGCCCGCGCTGCGGAAAGGCCCTTGAGCACCGCCTGGCGGAAGAGGTCGTGCCGGAAGCGGTAGCCCTGGTGGGTAGCTTCCAGCAGGCCAGCGGCCTCTAGCCTTGCCAGCAGGGCCGCCAGACCCAAAAGTTCACCCCCCAACACCGCCCTTAGCCCTTCTAGGCTCATTGGCCGGCCACTTACCGCGAGGACCTCGGCCACCGCCGTGGCCTCGAGGCCCTGCAACCGCCGCCACACCTCGGCCTGAATGCTCTCGGGTAGGGGAAGTTCCCGGTAATCCCCGGTGTCCTCATCGTAAGGGGTGTGCCAAGCCCCTTCGTCGGCCCATAAGAGCCCCTCCTGAAAAAGGTGCTCTAGAGTTCTCAGGAGGAAAAGGGGGTTGCCCCCTGTGGCCTCGTGGAGGCGCCGAGCGAAAAGTACGCCCCCTGTGACCATGCCGGAGAGGTTCCGCACCAGTGTCAGAACCCCTGGCCCGCTTAGGTTTTCTAGCGCAATGGTCTGAGCCAGCCCTTCCTGCTCCAGGCTGGCTACAACCCCAAACAAGAGCGCATCCGGAAGGAAGGCCTCGGGCCTGCTGGTGGCCAGAACCCGAAGCCCCGCCGCCGCTGCCCGGCGTACCAGGTAGGGCAAGAGCTCCAGGGTAGCCCGGTCGGCGTAGTGCAGATCTTCCCAGAGGAGCCAACCCCCTACGGGAAGGCCATGGAAAAGCGTGCGGCAAAGGCCTTCTCGGAAGGTGGCCAGCGCCGCTTGGGCCTCGGGGCCGCTGTGGCGGGGTGGGGGNACGGAGCTAAGCTCGGGGACCAAACGGGCGGCTTCCTGCAGCCAACGCGCTTCCAAGCCGATAAACTTTTCCCCCTCCTCCCACAGCCGCCGTAAGCTGGCGGCGAGGCCGCCGTAGGCGAAGCGACTGTCTTGGGATTCGTGAAAGAGGGCGCGAAAGCCCGCCTGGGTGCCGAGAAACTCTCTAGCAAGCCGGCTTTTGCCGGTGCCAGCCTCGCCTAAAAGGAGAACCATGGTGGCTCGGGACTGAGCCAAGGCTGCCCATGGCGCTTCTCGCTCCACCAAAGGAGGGCGGTCCAGGGTAAACCGCAGGGCCGGCTGGGGGAGGGGCTGACCCTTGGCGATGGCTTCGGCCAAGGACCGCAGCGCCTCGGGGGGTTCCAGGCCCATCTCCCGTTTGAGGAGGTCAGCATAGGAGCGGTAGTGCGCCAGGGCCCTTCCCGGTTGTTGGGTGCTGGCGTAGAGCCTCAAGGCGGCTTCTTGGGCCGGCTCTAGGAGGGGGTTGCGCCGCAGGAGCTCCTCCAGAAACCCGAGGGCTTGGGCATATCCCCCCACGGCCTCCAGCTCCAGCGCCCGCTTCAGGAGGGCCTCCTCGTAGTGCTCGGCCAGGCGGGCACGGGTCAGTTCCAACCACTCCTCAAAAAGCGGCGCATCGCTTAGGTAGAGGCCCCCTAGAANCTCCCCCCGCCACAGGCTCAAGGCTTCGGCGTAGTGCCTGGCAGTACAGAGGTTCAGAAAGTGAACCACGTCTACCTGGAGTTCAGGGAGAACTAGCCTCGAGCCCTCGGTAGCCAGGGAAAGGCCGGCTTGGCGTAAGCGGACCAGCTCCCGACGCAGGTTAGCCCTGCCACCTTCGCTCTCCCAAAGGAGGGCGGCCAGGCGCTCCCGGTCTTGGGCCCCCTCGAGGGCCAGGTAGGCCAAGAGACCCCAGAGCTTGCGGGTGGGCAAGGGGCGGCACTCCCCTCCAACCCACAGCTCTGGAGCCCCCAAAAGCACGAGACGGTTCGTCGCGCTGGACACCTACTACCCCGCCCACTATTGAGGCCCAGTATATCAGCGCCCCGGGGCAACTCCTGCGCATATGAACAGCCCCGGGATAGGTCACCGAGGTGGGGTTCAGTCGAGCCACTCCTGGAAAACGCCAGCACCAGCCGCGTGGTTGTCCCCGAAGCCGACCGGGGCCGCCCGACGAACCGGTTCCTGGACTTGGGAACCTTGAGCGCTTTCCTCTCCGCTGCCGTGGGGTGCCCGGCCCCACCCCGGTATACTCCGGGTTTAAACTGGTAAGGATGCGCCAGAACATCGATGTTGAAGAGGCCCTCGAGTCCATCCTCAACCAGGCCCAGCCCATTGCCGAGAGCGAGACGGTCCCACTGAACCAGGCTTACCAGCGGGTCTTGGCCCAGGATCTGCCCTCCCGGGTCTTTCACCCCGACGCCGACGACAGCGCGGTGGATGGCTACGCCGTGCGGGGGGAGGAGACCGTCACCGCCTCCGTAGCCACCCCGGTGAGGCTCGAGGTCATCGGGGAGGCCCCGGCAGGCCGGCCTTTCGCCGGCGAGGTGCAGCGGGGGCAGGCGGTGGCGATCTATACCGGCGCACCCATTCCCAAGGGGGCCAACGCGGTGGTACGTCTCGAGGACACCGTGCGCGATGGCTCAGGGGTCTGGCTGCTCAAGCCGGCCAACCCCACCGACATCCGCCGCCGGGGCGACGACCTGCGCCAGGGGGAGGTCTACCTACACCGGGGCACCTGGCTGAACGCGGCACGGGTGGCCCTGGCCGCCGCCATGGGCTACCCCAGCCTGCCGGTGGTGCGCCGTCCCAGGGTGGGTATCCTCTCCACGGGCGACGAGGTGGTAGAACCGGGCCAACCCCTGCCCTATGGCGGGGTCTACAACTCCAACAGCTACGCGCTGGTAGGCCAGGTGCAAGACGCTGGAGGCGAGGCGGTAGTGTTGGGCAAAGTCCCCGACAGCCTCGAGGCGCTGGGGCGCAGCCTGGCGGGGGTGGGCCCACTCGACGCGCTGCTGACTTCGGGCGGGGTTTCGCTGGGCAAGTACGACCTGGTGCGGCAGATGCTGGAGAAAGATGGCCGCATCCACTTCTGGAAGGTCAAGCTCCAGCCCGGCGGGCCGGTGCTCTTCGCCGAGTACCGGGGCCTGCCGGTACTGGGGCTGCCGGGCAATCCGGTCTCGAGCATGGTGGTGTTCCACCTGTTCGGGCGGGCCCTGCTCTTCAAGTTGCTGGGCCGCAACGACCCACCATACGCCGGGGTGCAGGCCACCGCCACCACCGCCTTTGACGCCAACCCCTCCAAACGGGCCTACCGCCGGGGTATCCTGCGCTGGACCCCAGAAGGCTTCAGCGTGGAGAGCACCGGCAGCCAGTCCAGCGGGGTGCTGCGCTCGATGGTCGAGGGTAACGCGCTGGTGATGCTCGAGCCCGGCGAGAGCGCCAAGGCGGGCGACCGCGTGACGGTGATCCCGCTGGGGTTCACGGTGTGACAGCGGATTGGGTCAGGTCCACCACCACGCGCCCGCGCACCCGCCCAGCCAGGATCTGCTGAGCCAGCTCGGGCACGGCGGCCAAGTTCACGGTTTGCACGCTGGCTTCCAGCAGCTTCGGGGGTAGGTCGTGGGCCAGCCGCTCCCACGCCCGCAGGCGGCGCTCGCGCGGGCACATCACCGAGTCCACGCCCAAGAGGCTCACCCCGCGCAGGATAAAGGGGAAGACCGTGGTCTCGAGCCTCGCCCCACCCGCGTTGCCGCAGGCCGCCACGCTGCCGCCGTAGGCGATGCGCGGCAGCACCCCTCCCAACACCGCCCCGCCCACCGTATCCACCGCTGCGGCGAAGCGCTCGGACTCCAGGGGCTTGGCGGGAGCGGTGAGCACGTTGCGCTCGAGGATTTCTGCCGCGCCGAGGGACTCGAGGTAGGGCCGCTCCTGAGGCCTCCCGGTGGAGGCCACCACCCGGTAACCCAGCCCGGCCAGCAGCGCCACGGCAATGCTGCCCACCCCACCGGCGGCCCCCGTGACCAGCACCTCGCGCCCATCTGGCCTTAGCCCCCGATCTTCCAGGGCCATCACGCACAGCATGGCGGTAAAGCCCGCCGTGCCGATGCCCATGGCCTGGTGCAGGCTCAGGCCCTGGGGCTTGGGCACCAACCACTCCGCCCTAACCCGCGCCATCTGACTCAGGCCGCCCCAGTGACGCTCGCCCACTCCCCAGCCGGTGAGCACTACTTCGTCGCCGGGCCGGTAGTCGGGCGAGGCCGACTCCACCACGACCCCGGCGAAGTCGATGCCGGGGACCATGGGAAAGCTGCGAACCACCTTAGCCGCACCCGTGATGGCCAGGCCGTCCTTGTAGTTGAGGCTGGAGTAGGCCACCCGCACCAGCACCTCGCCGGGGGGCAAGTCGTCTAGGGAAAGCTCGCGCAGCCGCGTGGTATAGGGGTCACCGGATTCAACCACCAGGGCCTTGAAGGTTGACATGGCTCAATGCTATCGCCTGAACACGGCGACGATGAAGCCTTCAGCCCCGCACCCGGTTCTTGCCCTGCCGCTTGGCCCGATAGAGCGCGTCGTCGGCGTGGTTGAGCAGCTCGTCAAGGCCCTGATGAGGGCTGCGTTGGGTGGCCAGCCCCAGGCTGATGGTCACGGGAATGAAAAAACCCCCCGCCTCGATGGGACGCTCGGCCACCGTTTGCCGCAGGCGCTCGGCCACCTCGAGCGCTTCGCGGTAGTCGGCATCGGGCAGCAACACCACGAATTCCTCGCCCCCGTAGCGGGCAAACACACCCTCGCGGCGCAGGCGCAGGGCGCAGCGGCGGCAAACCTCGGCCAGCACCGCATCCCCGATGAGGTGGCCATAGCGGTCGTTGACCGCCTTGAAGTCGTCGAGGTCGAAGATGAGGATGGAGGAGCCCTTCCCCCCGCGGGCCTGAGCCAGGCAATGCTCGGCGACTTGCATGAAGTAGCGGCGGTTGTAGGTCTGGGTCAGCTCGTCGGTGATGGACAGCCGGTGCAGTTCCTCGCGGGTGCGCTCGAGCTGCTGTATGAGCCTAAGCTGCTGCGAGCTGAACAGCGGAGCCACGATGCAGGGCACCAGAATGGCGATGCGCACACCCGTGGAATCCACGCTACCCCCGTTGAACATCAGGGTGACCAGCACCGACACCAGCACCGAAGCCAGGGTGAGTAGGGCCACCGTAGGCCACAGTCCGAATCGTTTGAGGAAGGCGCGAAGCATGGGATATCGCCCTGGCAGCTACGAAGCTAAGTACCCCACGGGGAGCTTCAGCGCTCAACACCTGCTAAATCCTCTGCCAGCGCGTTCACAAACGCTTCCCGTGGGGGCCCCAGATGAGGGAAAAACATCCGGGTGGGCACTTGATGCCACTTTAGCGCAATCGCTCGAGGCTTCGGGGTAATTTGGCCGAAGGGGGGCGAGGAGGGGCTCTGGTGGGGCCGTCGGGCGTTACCCAGCCAGCCCACGCCGGGCCTCCCCGGCGTGGATGTGCGCCTGGCGCAGGGGCTCGGGGAGGCGGGTCTTGCCCAGCAGCGAGCGAACGAACTCGAGGCTCTCCTCCATCCCCACCCGATGCCCTGGCGAGACGACGAGGGGCCGGACGCCGTCCCTCGAGCGCAGCAGCCAGCCCACCTGCCCCTCCGACCCCAGCAGCCGTACCGCGCTCCCGGCCTCCTGGGGCAGCTCGGCCTCGGGCCTGCCGTAGAGTAGGGTCTTCCCCACCCCGATGCTGGGCAGGTCGAGGTGCACCCCCAGGTGCGCGGCGATGCCGAAAGCCCTGGGGTGAGCAATGCCCATGCCATCGACCAGCAGCATTTCCGGCGCCCGGCTGAGCCGGCTGAGGGCGGTCAGGTAGCCGGGGGCCTCGCGAAAGGAGAGGAAGCCGGGCACATAGGGGAAGAGCTCCTCTTCGGGCACGCTGGCGCTGGCGGCCTCCACCACCCGCCCCTCCGCGCGGTCCCATAGCACCGCCGCCGCCACCGAAGGTCCCCGCACCCGCGAGAAGCGCGTGGGGTGCGAGGCGTCGAGGGCAGCCAGGTAGCGCACCCCACCGAGGTCGCCTCGCAGGATTACCCGCCCACGCAGGGCCCTTTGGATCTCGGCGGCCTCGCGCACGTCGGCGGGGTGGGGGAAGGGCAGCATGAGCAAGCTTCAGGTGACCTCACGCAGGCGCTCGAGCACTTCCCAGTCGCCCGGCTCCACCCCGTAGAGCAGCGCCACGTAGTAGCTGGCCCAGGCGATGCGGTACCAGTAGCACATGGCCTTGGCCAGCGTGCCCTCGGCCTCGGGCTCGGGCAACTCGATGAGGGTATCGACGCGGCTCTCGAGGATCTCCTGGCTCACCCGCTTGCGCTCGTCGTCGCCCAGCAACACCGCCGCCAGGGGGTCGCCCTGCTCGTGGCGGGCTTCCAGCCCGGTGAGGAAGAACTCCAGCCCCGAAGGCGGCGGGGTGATGGAGAGGCTCTTGCCGATGCGGGCGTAGATCTGCTGCATGGCCTGGGCCAGCCCCGCATAGCGCTCGGGAACTACCCACAGCGGGGTGCGCTCGAGCAGCGAGTAAGCCAGGAACTTGGCCGGGTTCTTCTCCAACCCCACCTCCGGGCGCAGGCGCTCGCGCTCGAGCAAAAGCCCCCGGTCAACGCGGCCGAGCTCGGCTTCCTGTCCCGTCGCCAGCAGCAGGAAGCGCAGGTAGTGGTAGGTAGACAAGGGGTGGGCCAGCACCTGCACCTCGACCTCCTCGCGGTAGCCCAGCCGCACGATCTCGGTCTCGGCTCCGGCGTAGAGGCCAGCGCTCAGGGCCTGGCCCAGGTCGTAGCCCCCCTCGAGCACGAACTGGGTTCCCCGCTCGGTGAACTCCACACCGATCCAGTCTCTCGCCAGCCGCGCCGCCCACCAGGCCTCGCCGTAGCCCACCACCCCGTAGGGAGGGGCATAGCTGGCCTGAGGAACGGGACCGCTGCCCACCAGGTCGCGCAGTTCGAAGGCCAGGCCCATGCGGTCGGCTAGGTAAGTCTCCTGTGCATCCAGGTCGCGCATCAATTCAGTGTACAAAGCGCCGCGTGAGCCTGGGCCAGACCTAGTGGTGAACGCCATGCTTCAGGCGGCACTATGCGGGCGTAGTTCCCGCAGCTCCCGGCGCAGCAGCTCGAGCAGCTGGGGTGCGGGGGTATAGCGGAAGCGGGTGGAAAGGCGCGGGTCGTATTCCTGCACGAAGACCTGCACCGGCTCGAGGCCCCGCAGGTAGGGGGCGTGCTTGCGAATGGCCGTGTCCATGCGCTCACCGCTCATGACGCTCAGGGAGCGCCGGGGATGGTTTTTGATTTCGATCACGAGGCGTTTCATAGGGGTCTAGTGGGCTCAAAACGGCAGATCTGCCGCCTCCCTGGGCCAGATGCTCTCGCGCACCCGGCGCTCGAGTTCGCGCTCGAGGGCCCGGTGCATCTGCCAGCCCAGCTCGCGCTCCTGGAGCCTGGAGGGGGCCTCGAGCAGCCAGATTTCCAGCGCCCGGTAGATCACCCGCAGCTCGAGCATGCTGGCCCCGGCGGCAAAGAATGCCATCGCGGGCACCTCCTCGGTGGCTTCGGAGGCTGGCGGCTCGAGTGCCACCCGGTCCTTTGAACCTTCCCCGGTAGCGCAGTGCCGAGTTCCCCATTCACTCTCATTCACGGCAGCCTCCTTCATTCACCACCACCTAAATGACCCATGATATTTAGTTTACAGCATAACAAATAAACTTCAATACGCCTTAAACATCATCTTGGGTCGGGATCCATTATGGTATAGACATACCAGTCGTTATGTTATAAACTAAATAACGAGGTTCAACCACAGACTATTACGTAGAACCTCGACGGAGGGCAACCCCAGGATCTACCGACCGCTACGCAATGAACGACCACTCGAGTCCCTCACAGCACAGGCACTCAAGCACACAGGACAGGAACGGAAAGACCATGACCAAACTCGAGATCCTCCTACACCCCAAGCTGGAAAAGATCCTCGGCTACCCCGGCCTCGCCCCCCGCGTGGTGTTCTACTTCGATCCCGGCAGCGAAGCGCTGATGTACGACGACGGGCACACTTCGGGCTCGGGCAACTCCTGGGCTTACCTGATCTGGGCCTCCCACCCCTCGGTAAAGCCCCACCTGCTGCGGCTGGAGGGTAGCTTGCTCCTGCTGGACCGTCGTGAGCGCAAGCTCTATGCTGCCACCCGCGACGAAGCCCTCGCCGCCTTGAGGGAGGGCAGCGCTGCCCGGCACGGGCTCGAGCGCCTCCCCGCCGGCGACGGCGGCAGGAGCTGGAACGAGGCCCAGCAGATGCTGGCCGACTTCGTGAGCTGGCTGGGCAGCAACGTCACCCGCAAGGCGGCGTAGCCGTGCCGGTGGCTTCGCGCTACCGGATGCAATCCCACAAGACCGCAACGCATCGCACCGGCGAAAGAGGACCCAAACATGATCCAAGGACTCAACACCCGCACCCGTTACGTCCGTATCGGGAAGTTCAAGATTGGCATGAAGGAAACCGTCGAGCGGGGAAGCCGCAAGATCGAGAAACCCGTCGCGCTCGAGCACTTCCGCATCGAAGGCAGCGCCCAACCCGTGCAGGCGATCTACGGCGAGAAGCCCGCCCAGGTGCTGGTCTACCTCCCCGACAACCTCTCCGAGGCCACCTGGGACCCCTACTACAAGCGCTACGCCCGCTCGGGCCTGATGTGCCGCGGCGACGGCATCGTGGGGCAGGAGGTGCAGGAGGGCGGCGACCTCAAGCAGCGCGACTGCGCCCTGCGGGGCTGCCCCTTCGCCCAGCCCCGCAAGACAGGCGATAAGCTCGAGGCCCCCCAGTGCCGCCCCATCGGCATCCTCAGCTTCAAGGTCGTGGGGGTGCCCAGCGCCGGGGTCTACCAGATCGACCTCAAGGGCATGAGCGCGGTGAGCCGGGCCGAGGGCTACCTGCGCCAGCTCCAACAGGCCGCGGGTGGCGACCTCACCGGCGTGCCCTTCCTGCTCACGGTGAGCGTCTCCAAGGGCAAGGACGGCTTCCCCACCAGCCGCATCGAGCTGCGCGACGCCCCCGAGACCCTCCAGGCCCTCAAGGACCCCTGGAAGCGCCACGCCGCCGGGGCCGCCACCCAGCAGGTGCGGGGCTTCGTGATCACCGACGGGGAGGGCAGGGTCATCGCCTCGCCCGAGCTTCCCGTGGAGGAAAACATCGAGGTGCGTGCCCGCTACGCCTTGCTGCTGAACGAGGCCATCGAGAAGCGCTACATCCTGGGCGACTCGGTGGAGAAGTACTACCAGGTACTGCGCACCCTCGAGCGCATGAGCGAGGCCGAGGCCAGCGAGGCCTACGGGCGGCTCAAGGACTACGTGGATGAGCTCGAGGCCACCCAGAACGACCCCGTGGCCCTACACGGCGAGGTCGATCAGCGCTACGCGGGCTTCGCCTTCAAGCACCTCAAGCCCGCCGACTACCAGGCGCTGGGCATCGAGCAACCCGATGAGCCCGGAAGCCTCACCCGCCTCGAGGCCCGCAGGGCGGTGGCCTACCTCTACGAGCAGCGCAAGAAGCGGGAAGCCGCGTGAGTGGACGATCCGCACAACCCACCCAGAGCCAGGAGGGATGACATGGGAGCCAACTTGGTACTCGCAAGCGGCGTGCTCAGCCGGCGCGAGCTGCGTTACACCCCTAAGGGCACGCCTTTTCTGGAGATCGCCCTGGTGGGCAAGAGGCCCATCAAGGAAAACTTCGTCTTCACCCGCATAGACCTCACCTTCTACGGCAAGCAGGCAGAGGCCTGGGCCCAGATCCTGGTGGAAGGTGCCGCCTACCAGGCCAGCGGGCGGCTGGAGTACGAGCGCTGGGAGGTGGACGGGCGCAAGGGCTCGAGGCTGCGGGTGGTGGGCGAGGAGTTGCACCGCCTGGAGGGCGCCGATGTGCGTGAGGAGGAGAAGGGGCCCATCCTCTACGGGGCCGACAACCGCGTCTTCCTCATCGGCGGCCTCACCGCCGACCCCGAGCTACGCCAGACCTCGATGAAGACCCCCATTGCCAAGGCCCAGCTCGGCTTCTCGAGCTGGGACGGCCAGGTCAGCAAGAGCCACTACGTCGAACTCGAGGCCTGGGGCGAGCTGGCCGAGCCCTTCAAAAGCCTGAAGAAGGGCAGCCAGGTGATGGTCGAGGGGGCGCTCAAGACCGAGGTGTGGGAAGAGCGCGAGAGCAAGGCCAAGCGCTACAAGCGGCTGGTGGAGGTGAGCAAGGTCACCGCGCTCGAGCGCCTGAGTACCGATGCCAAGGTAGCCTGAGCCTCACATTCGTACCCCGCCTCCTGTGCTAGCCTTAGGAACAGGAGGTAGCCATGGTTCCCAATGTGGGCATCACCGACCGACGCGTGCGGTACCTGCTGGCGTTGGTGTTCTTTCTCATCGCTTTCTTCGGCGCAACCGGAGTCTGGCAGTGGGTGTTCGGCTTACTCGGGGTGATCATGGTGGTGACCGCCAGCCTCAGCTTTTGCCCCATCTGGGCCGCGCTGAAGATCAACACCCGCCGTAAAAGCGCCTGAGCACTCCGCCTACCTCCCGCGCGAGGCCAACCCCAAAACCCCCGACACGAAAAGGGCAGGCCCAAGGCCTGCCCTCGGCCTTGGAGCCCCGAACTCAATCCCTCAGCTTCTTCGTCGCCTCGATGAGCGCCGGGAGCACCTGGTGCACGTCGCCCACGATGCCGTAGTCGGCGATCTTGAAGATGGGGGCCTCGGCGTCCTTGTTCACCGCGACGATGTACTTGCTCTTGTTCATGCCCGCCTGGTGCTGCACCGCACCGGAGACGGCCAGGGCGATGTAGACGCCCGGCTGCACGGTCTTGCCGGTCTGGCCCACCTGCTCGCCGTAGGGGCGCCAGCCCGCATCCACCACAGCACGGGTCGCGCCCACCGCGCCGCCCAGGAGGTCGGCGAGTTCCTCCACGCCCGCGAAGGCCTCGGGGGAGCCCAGGCCGCGCCCACCCGTCACCACTACGGTAGCCTCGGTGAGCGAGACGCCCTTCTTCTGCTCCGTCACCCGCTCGAGCACCTCCACCTGCGCGGGGGGCAACTCGACGCTGAGGTCCTCTACGCTGCCCTCACCCTGGGGCTCGGCCAGAGGGGTGGTGTTGGGCTTGGCGGTGATCACCACCGGCAGGCTGGCGGCTTGCTTCTCGGTGACGCGGTTGAGGAAGCTGTAGCGGCTGGCGATGACCCTCGAGCCGTCGGTGGAGGTCTCGAGGGTGTCCTCCAACAGCCCCGCGCCCAGCCTGTAGGCCAGCCTGGGGGTCCAGGAACGGCTCTGGCGGCCCCCGCTGGCGATGACCACCTTAGCCCCGGCCTTTTGAGCCGCGGCATAGGCAGCAGCAGCCCATTTCTCTGCGGTATAAGCACCCACCTCGGCCACGTAGACCGTATCCACGTACCGTCTGGCCTCCTCGGCCACCGAGGTCAGGTTTTCACCGATCACCACACCGCTCACGCCACCCAGGGCGCTCAACTGGCGGGCCCGGGTGACGGCCTCGAGAGCGCCCTTGCGCAGGCGGGCTCCGTCGTGTTCAAGAACTACCAGGATCATTCACAACCTCCGAGAAGGACCTTCGAGCGTTGACGTATGGCTAAGTGCCCTTCGCTTGATTTTCCCCAGCGTTTGTCCGCACGCCGATGGGGCGCAAAGATTCGGGGTACTTAGATCACCTTGGCTTCCTCGTGCAGCAGCCGGATCAGTTCGCTGGCAGCGGCCTGTGGGTCTTTGGTGCCATCGAGGAGCTTGCCCAAGCGGGCACGCTCCTGGATGCTCTGCTCGAGCACTTCCACCTTGGACGCGGCAGCGGTGGGGGCTTTGCGGATCTCCTTCTTCTTGGCCTTCATGATGCCCGGCAGGGTGGGGTAGCGTGGCTCGTTGAGGCCTTGCTGGGTGGTGAAGACCGCGGGGAGGCTCAGGCGCACGACCTCGGCGCCCTCGTCGAGGTCGTGCCTGGCTTTGGCCCAGCCGTCCTCGATCTCGAGGGCGGTGGTCCAGGTGACCACCGGCCAGCCCAGCGCCTCGGCGATGGCCGGACCCAAAGCCTGGGAGTCCCAGTCGGCCTGCTGGCCGCCGGTGAGCACCACGTCGGGGGCTTCGGCCCGCAGGACCTCGGCCAGGGCTTCGGCTTGGGTGATGGGGTCGAGGTAGCCCTCCTGCACCAGGTGGATGGCCCGGTCGGCCCCCATCGCCAGCGCGGTGCGCACCGCTTCCTCGAAGCGCTCGGGCCCCAGGGCCACGATCACGCTCTCGCCGCCGTGCTTCTCCTGCAGCCGGATGACCTCCTCCACGGCGTACTCATCCATCTGGTCGAGGATGAGCGTGGCGCTGGAGAGGTCTACCCGGCCCGCATCGATCTTGAGCCTGGATTCACTGTCGGGGACTTGGCGGATGACTGCAACGAATTTCACGTGTGCCTCCACTTCGTTTCGGCGCGGATAGCCGATAGTCAATAGCTTAAGGTGGCTATCCGCTCAGGATGTGCCTCGCGATGATGAGCCGCTGGATTTCGTTGGTGCCCTCGTAGATCTGGTTGAGCTTCGCGTCGCGCAACAGCTTCTCGACGGGGTATTCGTGCATGTAGCCGTAACCCCCGTGGATCTGGATGGCCTGGTTGGCCGCCTCGAAAGCCATCTCCGAGGCGTAGGCCTTGGCGATTGCCGCGGCGTGGGCTTGGGGCAGGCCCTGGTCGGTGAGCCAGGCGGCGTAGTAGGTGTAGGCCCTGGCGGTCTCGATGCCCATGAGCATCTCGGCCAGCTTGAACTGGATGGCCTGGAACTCGGCGATCGGCCTGCCGAAGGCTTCGCGCTCCTTGGCGTATTTGGTCGCCTCCTCCAGCGCCCGCCGGGCGAGCCCTACTGAACCCGCAGCCACCGGGATGCGGGTCTTGTCCAGGGTGTTCATGGCGATCTTGAAGCCATCGCCCTCCTTGCCCAGCAGGTTGGCGGCGGGAACCCGGCAGTCCTCAAACACCAGCTCGTAGGTCCCGGAAGCCCGTTGCCCCATCTTGCCGTGCAGCTTGTTGGCCTTGAAGCCGGGGGTGCCCTTTTCCACCACCAAGGCGATGACGCCCTTGTGCCGGGCCTCGGGGTTGACGGTGGCGAACACCACCACGAGCTCGGCCTCCCCCCCGTTGGAGATCCAGGTTTTCGTCCCATTCAAGACGTAGTCATCGCCCTCCCGCACCGCCCGCGTGCGCAGGGCAGCCGCATCCGAGCCGTTGCCGGGCTCGGAGAGGGCGAAAGCGGCCAGCGCGGGTTTCTCGGTGAGCTTTTTGAAGAAGCGCTGCTTTTGCTCGTGGGAGCCGGCCAGCAGGATGGGGGTTATGCCCAGGTCGGAGGCCATGGGGATGGTGTAGATGCCCATGCAGCCCCAGGCCAGCTCCTCGCCGATGATGACCTCCTCGAGCATCCCCAGCCCCAATCCACCGTATTCCTCGGGAATGATGGCGTTGAGCAGGCCCACCCCGTGCAGCTTCTCGACGATGGGCCAGGGCACCTCCTCGCGGGCGTCGTACTCGGCGGCCACGGGGGCGATCTGCTCGCGGGCAAAGCGCCGAGCCAGCTTCTGCAACTCTTTTTGCTCGTCGGTCAGGCTGAAATCGATGGGCATGGCTGAAGGCCGAAGGCCGAGAACTCCAGGCCAAAAGCGGGGCGCTTGGTTTCAGGCATTCGGCTGTGCTTCACCTCCTCCACGAGTTTTGTCTCACGGCAACAGGGCTACTCCCACTTACTTTGACCGAGTATAAGTTTTTTGTACCCGCTGCGCAAGCACGGTTGCATATCGTATCATGCCGCAGGTGCAGGAAAAGCGTTATACACCCTACGCCGGGTTCTTCCCCACGGGGTGCGGACCTTTCGCCTGACCAACCAGGCTACGCGCCCGCAGCCTGGAAGGCAGCGCTCACGACTTCCCTAGCCTCCCGCATAACCCGCTCGAGGTGCTCTGTCCCCCGGAAGCTCTCGGCGTAGATCTTGTACACGTCTTCGGTGCCCGAGGGGCGGGCGGCGAACCAGGCGTTCTGGGTGACCACCTTGAGGCCGCCGATGGGCTCGCCGTTGCCAGGGGCGCGGGTGAGCTTGGCCAAGATGGGCTCTGCGGCCAGCTCGGTAGCGCTGACCATCTCGGGCGAGAGGTTGGCCAGCGCCTTCTTCTGGGCCGGGGTGGCGGGAGCGTCCATGCGGCTGTAGGCCGAAGCGCCGAAGCGCGCCTCGAGCCCGCGGTAGTGCTCGCTGGGCGACTTGCCGGTCTTGGCCAGAATTTCCGCCGCCAGAAGCCCCAGGATGATCCCGTCTTTGTCGGTGCTCCAGGCCGAGCCGTCCATGCGCACGAAGCTTGCCCCAGCACTCTCCTCTCCGCCAAAGCCGAGGGTCCCGCTGAGTAGCCCGTCCACGAAGTACTTGAAGCCCACCGGCACCTCGACGAGGGGACGACCCAGCGCCTGGGCCACCCGGTCGATCATGCTGCTGGATACCAGGGTCTTGCCGATGCCCATGCTGGCAGGCCACCGCGGGCGGTTCTGATAGAGGTAGTCAATGGCGACGGCGAGGTAGTGGTTGGGGTTCATCAGACCGTCGCGGGTCACGATGCCGTGGCGGTCGGCGTCGGGGTCGTTGCCCACCGCCACGTCGAAGCGCTCCTTGAGGGAGATCAGCGAGGCCATGGCGTAGGGGCTCGAGCAGTCCATGCGGATCTTGCCGTCCTTGTCCACGCTCATGAAGGCGAAGGCAGGGTCGATGCGCTCGTTGACCACGGTGAGGTCGAGGCCGTAGCGCTCGGCAATGCGCTGCCAGGTCGCCAGCGAAGACCCCCCCAGCGGGTCCACCCCGATGCGCACACCCGCCGCCTTGATGGCCCCGATGTCGATGATCTGGTCCAGCTCGCTGACGTAAGGGGTGACGAAGTCGAACTCCTCGGCGGCTTGCAGGGCGCGCTCGAGCGGGACGCGCTTGACCCCCTTCAATCCCTCGGCCAAGAGGGCATTGGCCCGCTCCTGGATGGCCCTGGTCACGCCGGTATCGGCAGGACCGCCTGAGGGGGGGTTGTACTTGAAGCCCCCGTCCTGCGGTGGGTTGTGGCTGGGGGTGATCACGATGCCGTCGGCCAGGCCCTCGCTGCGGCCTTTGTTGTGGGAGAGGATGGCGTGCGAGACCAGGGGGGTGGGGGTATAGCCACGCCCCCGCTCAACCCGCACCCTCACCCCGTTGGCGGCGAGGACCTCGAGGGCGCTGATCCAGGCCGCCTCGCTGAGGGCGTGGCTGTCCATGCCCATGTACAGCGGCCCGCTGATGCCTTGCTGGGCACGGTACTCGGCTACAGCCTGGGCGATGGCCAGGATGTGGGCCTCGTTGAAGGTCCCGGCGAGGGCGCTGCCCCGATGCCCGCTGGTGCCGAAGGCCACCCGCTGCAAAGGGTCGGCGGGGTCGGGCCGGAGGGCGTAATAGCTGGCCACCAGGCGCGGAATATTGATCAGAATGCCGTGCGGTGCGGGTTTGCCGGCCAGAGGGTGTACAGACATGTCGCCTCCTGTCCTTCGGATTCTAATACCAAGAGCAGAAGTCAAGCTCCCGGCCAGTGCCCGGCCTTAGGGGACTTCAGTCGGCTTCATCGCCTTCTGCTAGCGCTGAGCATCCCTTCGGTGTTGCCTTTGTCACACGGGCCATCCCCGGCTCCAAAGGCAATCTACACTGGGAGTAATTTGGCAAGAGGCTCAAGGGTTCTGCCGAGGCTCGAGAAGTGGTATGCCCCTCGTATACAAACCACACATGCAAACTTCTTGACTCAGCCGAAGACATAAAGCTATAGGGCTAGTTCGCGGTCATATCTCACAGGTCCTCTTTGGGAAAGTTGTCTATCATCTTGGCTGTAGTGCTTAACCCATCAGCGAAGAGGAGGAAAAGATGAACAAGAAAGGCTTTACCTTGGTTGAGCTGGCCATAGTGATCGTGATTATTGGCATCCTGGCAGCCATCGCTGTGCCGAGGTTCGTAGACATGAGCACCGAAGCCCGCCGGGCCCAGCGCGAGTCCACAGGCTCTAGTATCCGCTCGGCCTACGCTATCTACCTGGTTAAAAACAGCGGCACCGCTCCCACCTGGAACCAGCTCATCAGCTACATGGATGCACCCACGCAGCTCAAGCTGGGAACAGGTGGGGCGTACTATATGGACTACAACAACAACAACGCTGTAGATGTGGGCGAACGCATCGGCTTTGTCTACTCCAACGACACCTGCACGACCGCCGCAGCCAACGCCACAACCGTCATACGCTGCGTAAGGATCAACCTCAACTGATGTCCCTTCCCCAGCACGCTCAGCAGGCTGAAGAGAGGCCTGGCTCGAGCGGCACATGAGCGGTGATTATGTGGAGCAAGGGCAGCGTCCTTCTGTATGTCCTGGTAGCCTTGCTGGTTTTAGCCACCCTGGCCCTACCTACTGCCCTGCTCCACTCATCAAATACCGAACGGCATCGCTACGAGCTTGCTCAGCTCCAAGCTCGTTATCTTGCAGAAAGCGCCGTTTTTCGTGCGACCAAGGAAAACGGTCTTTTTCCTAACACCTGGCACTTGGTAGAGGTAGGAGGCCAACCTCTAGGCCGATACCGTTACTCAGCCCCCCAGTTGGTTCTTGGCGGCATCCGTTACGTGGGCGAGGGGGAAACAGCGGAGAGCCCCTTGAACTACGGGCTTCGTGTGCGCTGGAAGCTAGCAGCCACGTTCTTCTTAGGTCACGTAGTAGCCTGGGAAGAAGCGCCTTAGACCCCAGCGCCTGAACACCGAAAGGATCCCTGTGCGAAAAGGCTTTACCCTTCTTGAGGTTGTTCTAGCCCTCCTATTTCTCTCCTTGTTGGCCTTGTTCGTGCTGAGACCCTTCACCGAAGTGCTTCTGACCCAGCAGGAAACAGCCCCCCTGGAAGCAGCCCTTATCAAAGCTCAGGACATCTTAGAAGGCTACCGCGCTACCCCCCCAATCCCTGTAGGTTGCAGCTCCCTCGAGGCCCTTGAAGGCGGCCTCTCTTACCAGGTGTGCACGCTTAGCGAGGGAAGCTTGGTAAGGTATGAAGTGCGAGTTTACCGAGGAAGCGAGCTGATCACCGCCTGGGTAACCCACCAATGACAACCTCCCCCCTTAAGGAGGAAGAATGCTGCAAGAAATCCCATCCACTCGCTGGCAAAAAGGTGTAACCCTTGTAGAGATGGCCATGGGATTGGCCTTTTTGGGTATCTTGGCCTTGACCCTCTCTGCTCTTTTCAGCCAGATGGTGGAAGGAAGCCTCAAAGCCCAGGAAGATGCCCAGCTTTGGGCTGACTTGCAGGAGGTGCGGTCCAGGTTGATGAAAGATGTTCATCCCAGCATTGCCTTATCCTGTCCGAATCCACAACAAGCAAGTCTTACCCTTTCCTCGGGGCCAGTCATTTACCGGCTTCAGGGGGGAAAGCTCTGGCGAGATGGCTTGGAAATCACCCATCTTTCCGGATACGGAGGCAGTTTTACCTGCAATGGGCGCACCCTTTTGTTGCACCTGAGCTGGCAGGGAAAGGACTTGACCACCTTGCGTGTGGTTCGGAGGATTGGACTGCATGGCGAGGGCTTGCGGCAAGATTCACCAACCTAAAGCGAGAGGATACTGGCTGGAAATAACGAGTCATGCTAAGAGCAACAGTATGGCGCCCCAAAGCCCAGCTAAGCAAAATTCTTCAGCCTCACCGTCTGGCATTCAGACTCCCTAAAACCCCCTATGTTGCTTCTAACCACCCGCCATCGCTTGTTTTACCTGTACAAGGGTAGGTTGGAAGCCTACTCTGCTGAGGGTCTCCTAGACAGCGAAGGCAGGCCCAGCTACCAACGTCTCCAGCAAGCCTTGGAGAAGGTGGGTCGAAACGGTTATCTCGGCCTGGGCTCTGAATTTGCCTTGCTTCGGTTGCAGTCCTTTCCAAACCCGCAGGGCTTCTCCCTGAAGGAGGCGGTTCTGGCTGAGGCGGAGCGAAGCCCCCTCTTCGCCGGGGAGGAGCTTGTCACCGATTACTTCTTGACGGGGCCAGAAGACGAGCATCGCATGCAGGTGCTCTACACCAGCATGCCCAAGAAGGGTGCAGCCCTTCTCGGGCGCTTGCGTCCCAGACGGGTAGAGCCACTCCCCTTGATACTTTGGCGCTACGCCCTAGCTAGGAGCAAAGGAGATAGTCTGTTGGTGGTAGAGAACCTGACCCACAGTATAGCCCTCTTTGCGGGGGGAAGCCTGCGGGGCTTTCGCTATCTCACCCTCCCCGCAGATGAGGGCACCCTCGAGCTAACCGAGGAAATCACCCGCTCCCTAGCCCTATTTGGACAGACGGCGCCCGTGGATGAAGCCTGGCTTTTGGGCCTTCCCGAACCCCCCCGCCTACCCCCCGAGCTTTCCGCAAAGCGGGTAGAACAAGCCGTGCCCTTGAACCTTGAGGCCTTCCTCACAACCCCAGGGCCCCTCCTAGATCTCCGCCTGCGGCGGCAGCCCCTGGGAAATGAGCTTCCCAAGGAGGCTCAGCTCAGTATCTTCCTAGCATCCTTTCTCTTTAGCCTGGGTCTTCTGGGAAGCGTTTTCCTAAACCAGAAGGCTGAACAGGAAGGGCGCCGGGTCAGGGTCTTACGTCAGGAGGCAGAGCTTTTACGGCAACAAGCCTTCCAACCCGTAAGCCCCCAAGGTCTGGGTCCAGAGGAGGTTCTCAAGGTGGCTGCTGAGCGACCTAATACCCTTTGGCTTACCCGCCTCGAGGCTGAGAAAGGACGCCTTTTCCTAGAGGGTAACGCCCTAGATCCTTATGCTCCCCTCCTTCTGGCCCAAAAACTTGGGGGGAAGGTGGGTCCTCTACAACGGAGCACCCTGGAAGGGAAAACCATTTATACCTGGGAGGTAGAGGTTGTCCAGACCCAAGCTCGGTGAACTCCTCCTCCACCTGGGATACATCACGGAGGCACAGCTCCAAGCGGCCTTGGAGGAGCAGGCCCTCACGGGAGATTTCCTAGGCCAGGTACTCCTGAGGCGAGGTTACCTGAAAGAGGATGATCTAGTACAGGCCTTGGCGAACCAACAGCGCGCCCCTCTGATCCGTCTTTCCGAGGCGAGCCCTGACTCCCAGGCCCTGCGCCTTCTGGACCACCGCTTCGCCCGAGAAAAGCGGGTCTTCCCCTTTAGGGTGGAGGGAAGCCGGCTGCACGTAGCCATGGCCCACCCCTCGGACCTAGCGCTTCTGGACGAGCTCCGCTTCCTCACCGGCAAGGAGATCGTCCCCTATCTAGCCCCCGACCGAGAGATCCTGGAAGCCCTAGACCATCTCCTGGCCGAGGATGCCCGTCCCAAGGAGGCAGCCCGACGCGAGGAGGTCGCCCAGGTGGACCTCACACTGGAGGCCGTGCCCACTGTGCGCCTGGCCCAGACCCTTTTGGAAAGGGCCATCGCCCTTACGGCCAGCGACCTCCATCTGGACCCGGAGGAAACCCACCTGGCCGTGCGGGCCCGCATCGACGGAGTCATTCAAGAGCTAGAGCGGCTGCCCAAGGACTTCGAGGCTCCCCTAGCCGCCCGCTACAAGGTCCTGGCGGGAATGGACATCGCCGAGCGACGCCGCCCCCAGGATGGACACTTCACCTTTACCTTTGAAGGTAAACGATACGAGGTGCGGGCCGCCTCCGTGGGCAGCCTCCACGGGGAAAAGCTCACCCTGCGCATCATCTACCCTACGGGAGTTCGGCTGGGACTTACAGAATTGGGCATGCTCCCCGAAGAACTGGCCCTCTTCCAAAAGCTTCTTAGGAAACCCCACGGCATCCTCTTCGTCACCGGCCCCACGGGAAGCGGCAAGACCACCACACTCTACGCCGCCTTGGACCGCCTGTACACTCGAGAAAAGACCTTTGTGACCATCGAGGACCCGGTGGAATTCCCCTTAGAGGGGGTAGTGCAGATCCCCGTACAACCCAAAATCAGCCTCACCTTCGCCGAGGCTCTGCGGAGCGTCCTCCGCCTGGACCCCGACGTGATCCTAGTGGGGGAGGTACGGGACACGGAAACTCTGGACACCGCCCTGAGGGCCGCCCTCACCGGCCACCTAGTCCTCGCCACCCTCCACGCCAACGACGCCATCGCCGCCGTGACCCGGCTTTTAGAAATGGGGGCAGAAAGACACCTTCTGGCCTCTACCCTCTTAGGCACCGTGGCCCAGCGCCTCGTGCGCCGGGTCTGCCCCCAGTGTGCCCGACCCCAACCTTTATCGGAGGAAACCCGCCTCTTTTTTGGGGAAGAGGTCCCCGAGGTGGAGACGCGGGGAGACGGGTGCCCCTTCTGTCGGGGCAGCGGGTATAGGGGACGGGTTGGCCTCTACGAGGTTTACGTACCCGACCGGGAAGCCCTTTATCGCCTGGGGCAGGGAGCGGGGGAAAGTGAGCTCTGGGAATGGGCCAGGGCGGCAGGCCACCGAAGCCTGCAGGCAGTGGGGATCGTTCAGGTCCGATCAGGGATCACCACGGGTAGCGAGCTTTTGAGGGCGCTCGGGCTTTGGGAGTAGGGCATGCGCTTTTCGTACGAGGCCACGGACGGGAAAGGGGAAAGGATCTACCGCGGGGTTCTAGAAGCGGAAAACCCCCAAGGGGCAAGGCGCCGCTTAAGGGAGATGGGGCTATACCCCTTGCGCCTGGAAAGGCTAAGGCGTCCTGCGAGGGGGCGCGTTCCCCTTCCCGAGCTGGTCCTCTTCATGGAGGAGTTCGCCACCTTGGTAGGGGCGGGCGTCCCCGTGGCCCAGGCCCTCCACACCCTTTCCCTGGAAAGTCGACACCCCCTTCTGAAGGAAGCCGCCCGGGGGGTGCGGGAGCGGGTAGAGGGGGGCGAAAGCCTGGCCCAAGCCATGGGCCACTATCCCAGGGTCTTCTCCCCTTTGGTGCGGGCCCTGGTGGGGGCAGCGGAGGTGGGAGGGGCTTTAGAAGTGGTGCTAAGGCGCATTGCCGAGTATCTGGACAAGAGCCACGACCTGCGGGAAAAGGTGCGCACCGCCCTCCTTTACCCCTCCTTCGTGGTGGCGGTTTTACTGCTGGTGGTCACGGTTCTCCTTCTCTTCGTCATCCCGGTCTTCGCCCGGCTCTACGGAGCAGCAGGAGCAGAGCTGCCCTGGCCCACCCGTTTCCTCATCGGCACTTCCCTCTTTGTACGACAAAACGGCTCTTGGCTCTTCCTCCTCCTTATCGCCCTCGGCTATTTCCTCAGGGCCTACCATAAGACCCCCGGGGGGGCAAAGCTCATGGACGGGCTCCTCCTGCGGCTTCCCCTGGTGGGGCTGGTCCTCCACAAAGCGGCCATGGCCCGCTTCGCTCGCACCCTAGCCACCCTCTACGAAGGTGGGGTGCTCATCACCCAGGCCCTCGAGGCCACCCGCAACACCCTGGGCAACGCCGCCTTAGCCGAGGCCTTGGACCGGGTCCTGGAGCGGGTGGTGCGGGGGGAGTCCCTGAGTGCCGCCATGGGTCGCGAACCGCTTTTCCTGCCCATCTTGGTGCGCCTAGCCCTGGTGGGAGAGGAGGCAGGAAGCCTAGACCGAATGCTTTACCAAGCAGCTTTTCACCTAGAGCGGGAGGTGGATTACGGGGTGAAGCGGCTATCCTCCAGCATTGAGCCCGCCCTCACCGTGGTTCTCGGGGGTATAATGCTCCTGGTCGCCTTAGCCCTATATTTGCCTCTCTTTGATCTCTCCCGAGTCCTGCGCCGATGAAGCTCCCCATTTGGCTTTGGCTTATCCTGCCCTTGGCGATACTCCTTTGGAGTACAAACAAGCTATTCTCCGCCTACCGGGACTACCACGAAGCCAGAGTGCAGGTCTTGACCCTAGAAAAAGAAGTGGAAATCCTTACCCAACGCCTCCCCAAGGCCCTAGCCAAGCCTCCCCTCCAGGAGGAAGCGCTCCCTTTGCTCTACCAAACCCTCTTCCATCTGGCAGAAGAAACGGGGCTGACGGTTGGTTCTCTGAATCCTGGTCAGGTAGAAGCCGTAGGAGAGGACGAGGCCTGGAAGCTGGTTTTGGAAGTCGAGGGTTCTTACTATGGAATCGTGACATATCTAAAGACTCTCTCCAGTCTAGATAAGCCCCTATGGGTAGAGAGATATGCCCTGACACCTCTACAGGCAACCCAGGGAAAACGCCTTCTGCTGAGCCTCACACTCAGGATTCGCGCTGCATCAGAGCAAGCTAAACCACCACTACCGTGATCACTCCCCTTCGCCTCTGAGGTGAGTCCGGGGGATTGTACCGGATTCTAAAAACCTTCAGAGGCTATCTTTTTGAATCCCAGAGCACTCCGTTCGGGAACGAACTGGCCGATAGCCCCCCTCTTCTCGATCGTGCTCTTCAGACGCGGCCTCCCCTCTCGTTCGCGGAGGCCTTTGGGTTCCGTGAATGCCCCGAGCTTAGCGCTGAAAGGGCGTGCGGGGCAGGCGGTGGTAGATCTGGGTATCGCCGTTGTCGTAGACCCGGTTGTCCAGCAACAGCAAGGGCAGGCGGAAGCGCCAGGCGCTGTTGTTGGCTTCCTGGGTGCTCGAGAACAGGGCGTGGGGGACTTCGGGGCTGTCCGGGTTGATGCTCAGGTTGTTGCCGCCCGGCAGGCCCAGGCCGTAGTTCATGTACCAAGCGTCGTTGAGGCGGGTGATGCGGCCTAGGTAGAGCAGGCTGTTTTCCTCGTACTGGGCCCAGGTGCGGATGGCCTGAAGCTCGGTATGGGTGTACTGCATCCACAAGTTGGAGATGTGGGGGTCGAGGGTGGCCTTGATCGCGCTCAAAAAGCCAAAGCCCGCCATCACCACCGCCACGATTAGGCGGCTTTTGGGCCCCACCAGCCGGGTCACGCCCAACACAAAGACCGGAGCAGCGAAGAGCACAAAGTAGACGTACATGCGCACCTGTAAGTTACTCCCGGCCTCGAGGCCTATGAGGTCGACGGGGATGGCCACGGCCAGTTGGAAGCCGAAAGCCCCGTACAGCGCCAGCAGGAACACACGGGTGAGTGGGGCCTTGGAGTTGCGGAAGATGGTAGGGGCCAGCAATAAGAGCCAGGTGAGGAAGGAGATGGCGAAGAGGATCCAGCGGAAGGAAGAGATCAGGCGGTAACCCAACACGCTGGCCCACGGATCGGCATCCTGGACATAGGGGTTGCTTTCCGGGGTGAAGCTGAGGAAGAGGGTGCTCAGCTTTTCAACGGCGGTCTTGAGCAGGTTGAAGTTTTCCCCGGCAGAAGGGTAGATGTACCACATCACGATGAGCACCAGCAGCCAGGAGGTGGCGATGCGCAGCGTCAGGCGCTCCAGGGGTCGGCGGATGATGCCCCACTGGGTGGGCCTGAAGCGCAGGAAGACCCAGGCCACGATCACGGTGAGGGTGGAGGCCACGATGAACGAGGAGCCAAAGAGCACGTTGAGCGAGGAGAGGGTGAAGGAAACGAGGTAGTAGACGGTGAGCCAGGAGGCGAAGAGCTTCCAGTTGCGCGCTTGGATCTCGAGGAAGCTCTTCAGCAGCGCCAGCGAGGCCAGCAGGGTTAGCGATACGGTGATCTTCTCGTGGTTGCCGCGGGAAACCGTGAAGACCATCTCGGGCACCAAGAACAGCACCGAGGCTGCCAGCAAGCCCAGGCGGTCGCTGCCCAGCCAGCGCCGGTAAGCGCAGAAGCCAAACATCGCCAGGAAGAGGTTGCCCACCATGGGCGTATACCAGCGCATCAGCTCGCCCACCGGCAGCCCGGTGAGGTAGGAGAGCGAGGCCATCCACACCGGAAAGGCATAGCCGTGGGGGTAGTTCTTGGGATTGATCTCCTGGCTGAAGCTGCCGTAGAGCTGCAGGTTGGAGGTAATGCCGCTGAAGGCCACCGAGTCGATCTCGGCCCACTGCCCGCTGTAGCGCAGGATGAAGTAGCCGCCAAAGGCCAGCCCGATCCAGAAGGCGTAGGTGAAGGAGGAGACCCGCAGAGGCTGCCGGGCGATGGCCCTGGGGGCCCAGAACAAATCCTGCACGCGCTGGGAAAGACGGGGCAGGTTCACGCGGCCTCCTTCCAGACCCGCAAGATGCCCAGCAAACCCAGCATCAGCACCAGCAGGGCGAAGGGCGCGGCCACGGGGTTGGGAGGGGGCGCGGTCATCCGTGGGGTATGGGCCACCTCGAGCCGCCCCACCTCGAGCTTGCGCTCACCCAGCATCAGCACAAATTCCCTGGTTCCCGTGAAGCGCGGAGCCCAGTGAATCTCCTTGCGCACGCTGCTCTGCCCCATCAGCTCCAGGCGCTCCCAGCGCTCGAGGGTCTCCTGTTCAACCTTGCCCCACTCGTTGGTGCGCAGCGCGACCAGCTCGGCGGGACCGCTCCAGCTGACCCCGCCCCGATTCTCCACTTCCAGCTCGAGCGCCGCTGGGTACAGCTCCCGGAGCGGGCGGCTCCTGATGCGCGCCACCAGGCGGGGCGGGGGGCTGGGCTCCACGCTCCAGCGGTCGTCGCGGGCGCTATAGCGCAGCACATAGACCCCAGCGGTCTCGGGGGCCAGAGGGCCCCGGCCCTGGCCCCGGCTTTGCAGCACCAGGCGCAGACCCTCGGGGGTGGACCACACCTCGCTCAGGCTCCCGCCGGGATCTTGTAGCAAGGCGCTGCCGCTCAGGTTACCCAGCCAGGTGTCCAGCCGCCGGGGATCGCGTCCCCCCTCGAGCTGAGGCAGTTGGCTGGCCCAAGGTTGCCAGCTTTCCCGTGCGGTGGGAACGGGCAGCTCGAGGCCATTTAGCTGCACTTCGCCCCGCCGCAGCACCACCCCCGCCGGACCCGAGTAGATCACGAAGCCGCGCAGGAAGTGCAGCCGCTCGAGGGGCTGGCCGTGCTCGGCGATGACCACCGGACCCTGTTGCAGCGGTACCTGCTCACGCACCCAGCTATCGATGTAGTCGTCGGGCTCGAGGTTGTAGCTGCGCAGCACTTGGCCCTTGCCCAGGTTCCAGATCCCAGCCTGAGCGCCTTTGAGGTGGACGCGCCGGTCGATGGGCGAAAAGTACAGCTCGGGCACGCGGTTGTAGGCCATGCTGTACTCACCACGAAAGCCCTCGGCCAGGCGCTGGGGGTGAATCTGAGGAAACTCGATGTAGGGCCGGTCATAGCCCGGGGGCGGCTCGTCGAGTTGGCCGTTGACCCAGTAGACCAGCTCAGGGTTGTCCTCCACCGAGAAGTCGTAGATGCCCTCCGATCCGCTCTCGCCCTGGGTGGCTTCCACCAAGGTCGCAGCCTTCCAGCTCTTGGTGGCCACCCAAGCCGGGTAATCCCAGTAGGGCACCGCCATCACCACCTGGTCGCCCACCCTCACCCGCGTGCGCATCTCGTGGTTGCCCGCGACCGTGAGGGAATAGCGCCAGTGGATGGGATCCTCACCCTTCCAGCTCAGGCGGAAGGCCGAGCGGGTGGTGCGGTAGACGTCGGGGCCGAAGAGGCTCTGCTGGGGCCAGTAGTCCGCCCGCACCACCAAGTCGGCGTACTTGCCGCTGGGGCCGCCTTCGCGAGCGGCATCAAAGCGGTACCAGGCAAAGGGGGACTCGAAGTCGGTGTAGGGCGGGAAGGACTTGGAGTTGAAGGCATAGACCCCTGCGCTCTGGAAACCGGCCCAGGTGGTGCGGAAGGCGTGGGTGTTGAGTTCATAGACCATGGGGCGGTCGTCGCCGAAGGGGTCGAAGCCCTGTACCACGCTCAGGTAAGGAAAGCTGGGCAGCAGGGGGTCGGCCAGCTTGAAGCGCACGCTGGGGTCGGAGCGCACCGCCGCGCCGAAGCGCGAGTAGCCCCGGTCGGCCCCGGCGTCGTTGATGATGCGGGTGGTGTGCCACAGCGGCTCGCCGGGACGCAGGGGGTTGCCTGCTACGCTGAGGCCGAAGATCAGCCCCTCCTGCTCGTCGCTGGGCACCAGGCCCTCGAGGTCGAAGTTGGGCAGCCCATTGCGGGTGAGCCAGTCCTCGTTCTCGTCGCGCGGCCACAGCTCGATGACCCGCTTGTGGCCTGCGGGGAGGATGTACTGCCCGGCCAGAACCCTGACCTCACCGCGCTCACGCTGGTCCACCACGTAGATGCGCACCCGGGGCCGATCCACCTTGAGGCCGAAGTCCAGAACCAGGTCGTAGCCGCCGGGGGCGAAGCCAAAGAGAAACACGTCGCTGTTGGTGCGGCCCCACTGCCACCAGGGCCTCTCCTGGCGCTCGGTCTCGGTGATGGCATGGCCCCGCGCCACCACCGCCACCCGCATCTGCAGCCCGTTCCACTCTCCCTCCCAGCGGGCCAGGTCGCCCTGGGCCCACGCCCACTGGAAGCAGGAAGCCAAGAGTCCCAGCCCGCAAGCGAAAACCCCCCCGCCCAGACCGAGATTTAAGCGGCGGCTGGCCCTCATGCTGGCACCGTGTCCAGT
The DNA here is from genome assembly GCF_000373205.1 of Calidithermus timidus DSM 17022. Classification (NCBI taxonomy): domain Bacteria; kingdom Thermotogati; phylum Deinococcota; class Deinococci; order Thermales; family Thermaceae; genus Calidithermus; species Calidithermus timidus. The sequence continues at coordinate 6,338 of NZ_KB890687.1, read as the reverse complement.
TGCAGTTTCTGCGCCCAGCCCTCCAGCAGCGCTAGGCTCCAGGCCCGGTAGGCCGCTTGGGTGGAGTCTAGCGTGAGTGGGGGAAGGCCCTGCCCCAGGCGCTGCTCGAGGGATCTGAGCTGGCTTTTGACCCACGGCTCGAGCGCTCCTCCCCGCCGCAGCCAGCCCAGCAGGGGGGCCTGGAAGTGGCGCTTGGGGCGGTAGAGCACCTCGCGGGGCAGCTCGCCGAAGCTCTGTTTCATCAAGCCCTTGAGCCCCCCGTCCATCAGCGCCTCGGCCCCCAGGCGCAACACGCAGTCGAGCAGATCGAGGTCTTGCAAGGGCACCCTGGCCTCCACGCTCGCGCTCATGCTGGCCCGGTCGAGGCGCTGGTTGTAGTGCTCGGGCACGTTGAACAACAGGTCCATGCGCGCGGCCAGTTCCACCGGGCGCAGGCGGCGGGCGGGGCTGGGCAGGCGCTCGACGCTCCGCCGCACGTCCTCGAGCAGCCCCCGGAGGATCTCGTCCACTTCAGAGGCCGCCAGCCCGGCCAGGTGGGCCGAGGCGGCTACGTCGAAGAGCACCGCCGAGCGCAAGGCGTAGCCCTCGAGGAAGGGCCGGCGCCACACGCTGGCCGCGCCCCGCAGGTTGTCGCGGGTGTGGCCGGAGAAGAAGGGCAGGCTCGAGGCCGCGCGCAGGGCCGGGCCCAGCAGGGGGATGCGGTCGTAGCGCTCCCCCTTCTCCACCGCCTGGTAGGTGGGATAGCCCATGAACACCTCGTCACCGCCGTGCCCGGTGAGCACCACGCTGATCCCAGCGGCCCGCGCAACCTGCGAGAGCAGCACCTCGCCGTGGAAATAGGGCTCGAGCACCGGCTCATCCATGCGGGCGAGCAGGTCGGCGGGATCCTGGGCGATTTCGGCGGGGTCGAAGGGGACTTCGTGGTGACGCAGGCCCAGCTTCCTGGCCTGCATGGCGGCGAGGTCGGCGTCGAGCTCGGCCTCGGGGTTGGAATCCACGGGCCGCAGGCTGAAGGAGCAGAGGCTTCCGCTCCGGGCGACGACGTGAGCGATGGCCGAAGAATCCACACCGCCGGAGAGGAAGATGCCCACCGGCACGTCGGAGATGAGCTGCCGCTGCACGGCTTTCTCGACCGCCACGCGCAAATCGCCCGGCTCGGCGCTACGCTCTTCCCGCCAGGCCTTGTAGTGGATGAACCAGCCGCCAGGCTGTCCTGAAAGGGATCGTCCGCGCGGGTCACGCCCGAAGACCCGCACCTCACCGGGGCGCAGCTTCCTCACGTCGTCGAGCAGCGAGAAGGGCGCGGGCACGAAGCCCAAGGAAGCGTAGAGCGCCACGCCCGCAGCCGAGAGCCGCCCCTGGCTGTAGGGCCGTAGGGCCTTGAGTTCGCTGGCAAAGTACAAGGCGCCGCCTCGCTCGAGGTATAAGAGCGGCTTGACCCCCAGCGGGTCGCGGGCCAGTGTCAGCTCCTGACGCTGTTTGTCCCAGATAGCCAGGGCGAACATGCCATTGAGGCGCTCGAGGGCAGCGCGCACGCCCCACTGTTCGCAGGCCTGGAGGATGGTCTCGGTGTCCGAGTGCCCCCGCCAGCCACCCCTGGGCGTGGCGAGTTCGGCCCGAAGGTCGGCGTGGTTGTAGATCTCCCCGTTGAACACCAGCGCGAAACGCTCGCCTTGCATGGGCTGGTTGCCCGCTTCGGAGAGGTCGAGGATGGCCAGGCGACGAAAGCCAAAGCCCAGCGGCCCCTCCTGGTAGGTCCCCCCGGAGTCGGGGCCGCGGTGCACAAGGAGTTGACTCCAAGTCGCCAAGTCGGGTCGAGGCTTTCCCTGGGGAATGAGGTATCCGATGAAGCCGCACATAGATCGTCCTCTAGGCCCGGCTGCCGATGGCCGCCGGAGGGTGCAAGCAGGCGTGGTACACCGCCTCGACCTCCGCGGCGGCCTTCTCCCAGGTTAAGGCCAGCATGGCCCTTCTGCCGTGAGCCCCGAGCTGCTGCCGCAGGATGGGGTTGTGGCTGAGGTCGCGCAGGGCGTTCTCCAAAGCCGCCTCATCGCCGGGCGGAACCAGCCTGCCGCTCCCCTGCACCACCTCCACCAGCCCGCCGACGCTCGAGGCCACCACCGGGCGCTCGCTGGCCAGGGCCTCGGCGGCCACCAAGCCGAAGGGCTCCCCCCACACCGAGGGCACCACCACCGCGTCGCAGGCCGCGTAGATGGCCGGCATCTCCCCCCCGCCCACCACCCCCAGCCAGTGCACCTGTCCCCGGGCCTCGGCGGCGGTGAGGGTTCGGCGCACCTCCAGCTCGTAGGCGGCCTGGGGGTCTTCGGTTTCGAAGCTCTGCCGCCACAGCGCGCTACCTCCGGCGATGACCAGGTGGGCCTGGGGGACGCGCTCGGCCAGGCGGGCGAAGGCCCGCGCCAGGTGCAGCACGCCCTTCTCCGGCACGATGGCCCCGGCGTAAAGCCACACCGGGTCCCCCGCCTTCACGCCCCAGCGCTCCCGCAGCTCGAGGCGCTCCCGCGCGTAGCGGGCCGGGTCGAAACGCGCGGTGTCCACGGCGTTGTACACCTGGAAGACCTGCCCCGTCCCATCCAGGCCCCGCTCGAGCCGCCGCGCCACGAACTTGCTCACCGCGATGAGGGCGTCGCAGTGCCGGACGATGAGCGGCAGCTCGGCCCCATCAGCGCCGTGCAGGGGATCGTGGTGCACGTGCACCACGCGGGCCCTGACCCTCAGAAAGCGCAGGTAGCTGTAGAGGTGGCCGTGGGCCACGTCGAAGCTCTCCCGCAGGCACAGCAGCACATAGGGCAGGTGGTTGCGGAAATCGAGCCCCCGCGTGCGGGCCCAGGGCAGGGGTTTGAGCTGAAGCAAGCGCACCCCCAGCCACTCCCGCCCCCAGGCCTCGGGGCCGATGCTCACCACCCAGGGTTGGTGCCCCGCCCTCGCCTGTGCGCGGGCGAGCTCGAGGGCCACCCGCACCGCCCCACTGGCCCGCTCCCGCTCGGGGTCTTTGGGTAGGAGCAGGTTGCCCACCAGGTGCAACACCCTCATGCCCCACCTCCGCCAGGTGCGGCGGGCGATTCCCCGGCGATTCGGCGCAGGTAGCCCAACCTCCACATGGCCCCGACGTAGGCCACCGCGGACAGGGCGATGCCCAGCAGCAGCCCCGGCGCACCAGGAAACAACCGCAAGCTCAGCAGGGGGGGCAAAAAGGCGCTCAGGAAGCCGATGAACAGCACCTGGGCGATCACGCCCCAGGGCAGCCCCACCCCGACCAGCCGCCGCACGATGAGGTACTTGAGCCCCGCGTAGGTCCCCTGCGCCACGGTATTGGCGATGGCAGCCCCCACCGCCCCGTGCTGCGGCACCAACCACACGCTCAGCCCAATTCCCAGCAGCGAGGCTCCAATCCCGATGGGGAAAACCGCCCAGGGGCGGTTGATGGCGTTGAGGGTCAGGCCGTAGAGGCCCACCAGACACATCGGCAGCATGCCGAGGAAGAGCACCTGGGCCGGGCGGGCGGCCTCGATCTTGTCCACCCCGAAGAGCAGGGCGATCAGCTCGGGCAAGGTGACCAGCCCCCCCAGAAACAGCGGGGTGGCATAGACCGCGCTCAAGAGCCCAGCCTGCCGGACCTTGTGGCGGATGGTCGTCCAGTCCCCCTGGCCGAAGCTGTGGGAGATAGCGGGGTAAAAGCTGTTGACCAGGGCCCAGCCAGTCATAAACAGCAGTTGGAAGATGGTATAGGCCAGGCTGTAAAAGCCGATCTCCGCCGTGGTGGAGTAGAACTCGAGAAACAACACCCCCGAGCGCTGGATCATCACCAACTCCAGCAGCCCCATCACCGCCAGCGGAAAGCTGAATTGCAGGTAGTAGCGCACGGTGGAACGGCTGGGCCACCAGCGGCGCATATCCCCTTCAGACTTGTCCGCGGAGGAGGTCAGCAGCAGGGCGATGCAGTTGGTCAGCGGCAGGGCCAGGGTCAGCAGCAAGTAGCCCGCCACCCCCCAACCCCGCCAATAGGCCACCAGCACCAGCGCCACCTGGAGCCCGGCGCCCAGCAGGTTGGCGATGGAGGTGACGCGGTAGTTCTCTCGGCTCCAGAACACCGAGGAGAGCAGCGAGGCCAGCACCCCCGGCAAGGGCGCAGCCGCCACCACCAGAAAGTAGTAACGCAAAGGAGGCTCGGCCCCCAAGGCGTAGATCAGCACGGCGATGCTCAGCAGCAGGCTCGAGCCCACCAGCACCAGCATCACCCCGCGCCCTAAGGCCCTGGCCTCCCCGACCTCTCCCCGCCCGCGCAGTTCCGCCGCCAGCTTGGTCAGGGCCGAACCAAAGGACTGGGCGTTCAGCAAGGCCACCAGGGTTCCCGAGAGCCAAGCGTAATAGCTGTAGACGCCAAATTGCGCCTCGCTCAGGCTGCGGGCCACGATGACCGAGGTGACGATGCCCGCCAATGCCACGAGCAGATTGGACGCGCCATTCCACAGCCCATTGCGCACGACACGGGCCAGGCGGGGAGGATTGGCGGGTGGGGAAATGTTGTGTTCCATGAAAACCTGCTGTTCGCACCCAAAACCTGGGCGGGGTTTGCTCGGGAAAGCTCAGGCGTGGCTGCGGCGGGTGCGGAAAGCCAGGTTCTCGGCCAGTTCCCACAGCCTCGAGCGGGTCCCGTGCGAAAGGGGCAGATTGGCGATGAAGCTAGCGATACGGATACCCAGGCTGGGATGAGCGTCGAGCTCCGCGGCTTTTCGCAAGAGCTGTTTGGCCTCCTCCTCCTCCTCGGCTCTGAGCAGGCGCTGGGCCAGAGCCAACATGCGGCTCCTGAGGTTAGCGATGCGCTCGGCCTCGAGTTCGCTCGGGCAGCTCTCGGCCGCGACCTCGAAAATGCGCATCTCCTCGCGCAGACGCGGGATGATGTTCTTGTCGATGGTGTGGGACTGGGGGTGTTCGCGGAAGTAGGCCAGCTTTTCGGGCAGGTAGTAGCCTATGGCCCCGCGGTTCATGATGTCCACCCACAACATGTAGTCGGGGGCGTAGTTGAAGCCCAGGCGGTAGAGGTTGGGGTAGGGCTTGTAGCGCTCAAAGAGCGAACGCCGCTGCAAGGCGGTCTGGGCGAAGATGTAGTTGTTGCGGTAGAGTTCCTTGAGCGCGCGGTGCTTGCCCGCGGGGGGCTGATAGGCGAAGAGATTCATGTATTCGAACAGCAACCGGCCCTCGGGGTCAACCTTGTACCCCCCGCAGTGCACGAAGGTCAGCTCAGGGTCGGCCTCGGCGATGCTCACCAGCCTGCGGAGTAGGCTGGGCTCCCACCAATCATCGGCGGGCAGGATGATGACGTACTGACTCTCGGGGTGCATGAGCTCATAGCAGCGGTTGTAGTTGGGGGTCATCCCAATGTTCTCGACATTGCGGCTGTACTTCACCCGCGGATCGGCCAGGTAGGGCGCCACCACCGCCTGGGTATCGTCGGTGGAAGCGTTGTCGCTGATGATCAGCTCGAGGTCTTCCAGCTCCTGTCCCAGCGCGCTCTCGATGGAATGCGCGATGAACTTGGCGTAGTTGTAGGTGGGCATCAGGATGCTCACCAGGGGTGCTTTGCCCATAAGCGCCACGACGCTCCTCTCAGCCTAGAGCCTAGCCCCTGGCGCGTTAAGCTGGCGTTACCTCAAAACGCGCACGTTAGGTGTGGCGCTCGAGGTCGCTGGTCGAGAGCGAGGCTGGAGACCCGGGGCGTTGGGCGTTTTGTCTATCAATTAGCTACTTTGGCCTTGGAGCTCAGCTCGGCCAGTCATTGGCCGCCGGCCCTCGGCATACCTCCACACCCTGCCCCTCCAACGACATGTCCCGGTAACGCCGGGCATAACGCAGCCCGGCGTTTTCTTTCGCCTTGTCCACCCCAGCACAAGACCGAAGGTCGACGAGAGCAAGGCTCGGGCAGGGAGCGCAGGTTGCACGCTTGAACCACATCAGGTCGGCTCAACTGCACCAGGGGCCACAAAGCAAAACCCCCACCAACTTCGTGGTGGGGGTAACAAGGAGGGGGGATGGTGTGGAGCGGGAGACGAGACTCGAACTCGCGACCCCAACCTTGGCAAGGTTGTGCTCTACCAACTGAGCTACTCCCGCGCGGGCAGTGCCTCGCACTGCACACCGCATTCAGTTTACAGCCGATAGTTGGCTTCCGGCCATCGCTTAAAAACTAAAACCTCTGCGCTGCCCTACTCTCCCAGGCCCCTTCGAGCCAAGTACCATCGGCGCAGGTGCGTTTCACTTCCGTGTTCGGAATGGGTACGGGTGGGACCACACCGCTATGAGCACAGAGGCTTCCCTTTTTT